>DATBTC010000039.1:0-2733 GCA_036559465.1 Xanthobacteraceae bacterium | reverse complement strand
GACTCGTTCTCGCGGTGGGCCTTCGCCGTGTAGACGACGTCGTATCCGTCATCGAGCCAGCGCGAGACAAGCGTCTCGATCATGCTCGGCGGATGCTGACCGTCGCCGTCCATGAACAGGATCGCACCCGGGCGCGCGTGGTCGAGGCCCGCGAGCAGCGCCGCCTCTTTGCCGAAATTCCGCGACAGCGTGACGATCTGGATATCCACCGGCATGGCCGGCAACGATCGCGCGACGTCGCTTGTGGCGTCGGAACTGCCGTCGTCGACATAAATGAGCTCCAGGCTCAATGCGCGCTTGGCCTGCAGATAGCGCGCGACTTCGGCTATGCGCTCATGCAGGGCGGCGAGGCCGCGCGCCTCGTTGAACAAGGGCACGACGATCGACAGCGGCGGCGCGGACGAGGAGGTCCGCGTGCGTGCGCCTGATTTGGTCGGTCTCACCGCCACTATTGACCTGCCGCTCCCGTTTATCCGCGATCTATACCGCACCGGGCGGGTGCTGTCGCGCCCGCCCTACCGGGCCATGTTTTGTCGTGCTAAGCGGGCGCGGCGATGATTCCGGCGCCTCTCCAAAATCTCTTTGATCGTCTCGCGGTGGCCTGGCACGAGCGCGCCGTCGCGCTCAAGGCGGCGAGTTTCGCGGTCGTGGGCGTCGTCAATTCGGTCATCGATTTCGGCGTGTTTTCCTTTTGCTACTACTATCTGGGCCTGCCGATCATCGTCGCCAATACGATCGCCTGGGTCGTCGCCGTGAGCGGCTCGTACGTGATGAACTCGACCATCACCTTTGCGGCCGAGTCCGGCCGCCGGCTGCATCTCAAGGGCTATCTCGCATTCGCGCTGTCGCAGATCATGGGTTTCTTCGCCAACACCGGAACCGTGTGGTGCCTGGTCGAACTCCTTCTCGTTCCGGCCTGGGCCGCGAAGGTGGCTGCGATCGCAGTCAGCTTCGTCGTCAATTTTTCTCTCTCGCATTTTCTGGTATTTCGCGCGCAGCCACGCCAGAATGCCGACTGACAACCGGCAGACGTTTCCATGAAGCATGACGACAATCTGACGGCGAGGCTTCCCAGTTTTGTCACCCATCTCGAATGTGCATTCACCGGCGAGCGCCATGACGCCGATCAGGTCCATAACCTGTCGCGCGCCGGCAAGCCGCTGCTCGTGCGCTACGATCTTGAAGGCGTGAGCAAGGCGCTGAGCAAGGACAAGCTCGCGGCGCGTCCGGCAGATCTGTGGCGCTATCGGGAGCTGCTGCCGGTGCGCAAGCCCGAGGACATTGTCAGCCTCGGCGAAGCGATGACGCCGATCGTGCGCATGCCGCGCCTTGGCGCGAAACTGGGCGGCGGGGAGATCCTGGTCAAGGACGAAGGCCGCCTGCCGACCGGCTCGTTCAAGGCGCGCGGCCTGGTCATGGCGGTGTCGATGGCGAAAGCGCTCGGCATTAAGCACATGGCGATGCCGACCAACGGCAATGCGGGCGCGGCGCTGGCCGCCTATGCGACGCGGGCCGGGATCAAGACGACGATCTTCTGCCCGGAGGACACGCCGGAAGTGAACGTGAGCGAAATCGCGTTGCAAGGCGCGACCGTCTATCGCGTCAACGGCCTGATCGACGACTGCGGCAAGATCGTCGGTGAAGGAAAGGCGAAGGTCGGCTGGTTCGACACCTCGACCTTGAAGGAGCCCTACCGGATCGAGGGCAAGAAGACGATGGGCCTCGAGCTTGCCGAGCAACTCGGCTGGCAGGTTCCCGACGTCATTTTCTATCCGACCGGCGGCGGCACCGGGCTGATCGGCATGTGGAAAGCGTTCGCGGAGCTGGAAGCCATCGGCTTCATCGGCAAAAAGCGTCCGCGCATGATCGCAGTGCAGGCATCCGGCTGCGCGCCGATGGTGAAGGCCTTCGAGGCCGGCGAGGAGCATGCGCCGCGCTGGGAAAACGCGCACACGATCGCTTCCGGTATCCGCGTGCCGCAGGCGATCGGCGATTTTCTCATCCTGCGCGCGGTGCGCGAGAGCGGCGGCTTCGCCATCGCGGTGCCGGACGAGGCGATCAGTGCGGCACTCGATGAAATGGCACGCGAAGAAGGACTGCTCCTATGCCCGGAGGGCGCTGCGACCTATGCAGCATACAAGCAGAGCCTTGCGGATGGCCGCGTCAAACGCACGGACCAGGTGGTGCTGTTCAACTGCGCGAGCGGGCTGAAATATCCGCTGCCGCCGGTGCACCGCACCCTCGACCGGCACAAGCCGATCGACTTCGCCTCATTATGATCGTCGTCCCGGGCGAGCGAAGCGAGGCCCGGGACCCATACGCCGCAGTCCATCGGTAGGCTGCGGGCTATGGGTCCCCGCCTTCGCGGGGACGACAGCTGAGAGACAGAGCTAGAGGCCGGCCTCGAACTTGGCCAACAGCGGATTGTCCCGCGAAAACACATAGTCGAGCTCGGCGACCGCAACCGCTTCCGCCCCGTTCTCGCGCAGGAAGTTTGTCAGCGCGTAGACCTGGTCCGGTGGGCAGTGCAGCGTGAGCAGGCCCGTGACGGTCGGCCCGCCGAACGGCGTTTCAATGCCGAACTTCCGCTTAGCGTTCTCGACCAGCATGTCGGTGCTTGCGGCAAAGCGTGCCCGCACCTCGCGGAAGGCGCGCGCCCGTGCCTGCGCGGCGAGCCGGTCGAGGATGACGCGCGCAAGATCGCGCTCGGCCTTTCCCCAGGTTGCGCCGCGC
>DATBTC010000038.1:0-19936 GCA_036559465.1 Xanthobacteraceae bacterium | reverse complement strand
GATGCACAGGCATTGTTTGCGCTCGTGGCGCCAGGGTTTGTGTGGACGCTGAACGATAGTTTATTGACGGGCAATTTCGATCCAGGGCGCGATCCACAACACAACTTCCGGGTCGTTTTTGGGTTTCGCGCTGGAGGAAAGGACGCCGACGGCGATGTCGAAAACGGGCCGTTCTGGGATGCCCTGGCGGCCTTCGCCAACGACGGCACGTTCTATCAAGCGAACGACAATGTGATCTGTGGCCCGGCTGCGGCTACGATCGCCGACGACGATGTGTTCGAGCAGGCGCGCGCGAAGATTGAAACGTCCGATGAAGGTGCCGACTGGTATTTCATCGTTCGTAGTACGCCAGTGATCAGGGCGCCGGACGACAAAGACGCGCCGATCGCCACGGCGGGATTGGAAGCGGTTCCCGTCTTGAATACCCATCCGCCGTCCGACAGCAGGCCAACTCACTTTCAGGTATTGTTGCCATCGGGCCGCTCTGGCTGGATTCCAGCAAATGCTGCCCGGCCACTTCAGGCAGATCGGCTCTGCTACGCGCTGACGGCGAAAGGCGAGTGGAAGATCGCAATTTACGACTCAGCAGGGTAATTGCTCAGCCTCCGTACGTTCGCAACAATTGCCACGCGAGAAAAAGCGCAGCACCCCAGCCGAGCGTACGGCCGATGATTCGGCCCCAGCGCTCGATGCCATCCTCGGTCGGCTCAGACCCTTTCGGATCGTGGCCGGGTTGCGGCCCGGAAGCGGGCATCGCACTGTCGAAACCGCCGCCTTCGGCCTTGAGCCGATCGAGGGCAGATTTCGCTTCGGTTACGCGCGCTTCATCCTTCGTAACCATACGGCCAGCGTAGCGTCCGCGCGCGGGCTTCGGAAGGCGCCGCTCGAAAAGTCGCCGTATTCCTGAACGGCAGGTGAATGACCGAATAAGGGTCAGTTCACGTCATTTTGCAAACACTGGTAAGATCAACGACGTTCGGCCACAGCGCGCGCCGGGCGACGAAATCAAAGAGGAGACGACACATGCTGAAGAAGTTCGTTCTCACCGCTGCCGCAGCCGGCGCAATCGGTCTCGTGGCATTCTCGACCGTTCCGGCCCAGGCGGGCACGCTCGCCACGACCGGATTGATCGCCCCGCAGATCGAAACCGACATCACCCAGGTCCAGCACTGGCGCTGGGGTAGCCGCCGCGGCCGTCATTGGCGCTGGGGTAGCGCCGGTCCGCGCCGTTGCATCATGGTCCACACTCGTTCGTGGAGCCGTTGGCGCTGCCGCTGAGGTCAGGCCACTTCTAACGAAAACGGGCGCGCCAAGAGCGCGCCCGTTGTTTTTTCAGCGTGTGCGCCCGCTCAGTTGCGCGGCCACTCGCGCACATCAACGAAGCGTCCGGCGATCGCCGCCGCCGCCGCCATCGCCGGCGACACCAGGTGGGTTCTTCCCTTGTGGCCTTGGCGGCCTTCGAAATTTCGGTTTGAAGTCGAGGCGCAGCGCTCTTCTGGCCCGAGCTTGTCGGCGTTCATGGCCAGGCACATCGAGCAGCCCGCCTCGCGCCAGTCGAAGCCCGCGGCCTTGAAAATCTTGTCGAGCCCTTCAGCCTCTGCCTGCGCCTTCACCAGCCCCGAGCCCGGCACGATCATGGCGCTGACGTCGGGATGCACCTTCTTGTCGCCCACGAGCTTGGCCACCAGCCGCAGGTCTTCGATACGACCGTTGGTGCAAGAGCCGATGAAGACGCGATCGAGCTTGATGTCGGCGATCTTGGTGCCGGCCTTGAGCCCCATATAGGCGAGCGCGCGCACTTTAGTCGCGCGCCGGTCTTCGTCCTCGATCAGTTCCGGATCCGGCACGCTACCGGTGACCGAAACCACATCCTCCGGGCTGGTGCCCCAGGTGACGAGCGGTGGCAGCGCCGCGGCATCGAGCTTCACCTCGCGGTCGAACGCAGCATTGGCGTCCGTGCCGAGTGTCTCCCAATAACGCATCGCCTCGTCCCAGGACTTACCTTTGGGCGCACGCGGACGGTCTTTCAGATACTCGAAGGTCTTCTCATCGGGCGCGATCATGCCGGCCCGCGCACCGCCCTCGATCGACATGTTGCAGACGGTCATGCGCCCTTCCATCGAGAGCGAGCGGATCGCCTCGCCGGCATATTCGACCGCGTAGCCGGTGCCGCCGCCGGCGCCGATCTCCCCGATGATGGCAAGGATTATGTCCTTGGCGCCAACGCCGTATGGCAGCTTGCCGTCGACCGTGACGCGCAGATTCTTAGCCTTGCGTTGGATCAGCGTCTGGGTCGCCAGCACATGCTCGACTTCCGAGGTGCCGATGCCGACCGCAAGCGCACCGAAGGCGCCGTGCGTCGAAGTGTGGCTGTCGCCGCAGACGATCGTGGTACCGGGCAGCGTGAAGCCCTGTTCCGGCCCGATGATGTGGACGATGCCCTGGCGGCGATCGGTTTCGCTAAAATAATCGATGCCGTATTCGCGCGCATTCTCAGCGAGCGTTTCGACCTGCAGCTTGGATTCGGGATCGTCGATGCCCTTGGAGCGGTCCGTGGTCGGCACGTTGTGGTCGACCACCGCGAGCGTCTTGCCCGGCGCCCGCACCTTGCGGCCGTGAATGCGCAGCCCCTCGAAGGCCTGCGGGCTCGTCACCTCATGGATGAGATGCCGGTCGACATAGATCAGGCAAGTACCGTCCGGCTGTTGATCGACAAGATGGTCGTCCCAGATCTTGTCGTGAAGAGTGCGGGGCTTCATCGCACGCTCACTCACTTCGCCTCGGCGACCTCAATGGCCTCGGTCGGCGCCGCGTCCTCGATTCCGACGCGCGCGGATTGCTTCTCGATGATGCGCGCCTTCTTGCCGCGAAGCTCGCGCAGATAATAGAGCTTGGCGCGGCGCACCTTGCCGCGGCGAACCACTTCGATCGAGTCGATCATCGGCGAGTAAAGCGGGAACACCCGCTCGACGCCCTCGCCATAGGAAATCTTCCGCACCGTAAAGCTCTCGTTGAGACCGGTGCCGGAGCGGCCGATGCAGACGCCCTCATAGGCCTGGATGCGGCTGCGCTCGCCCTCGACCACCTTGACGTTGACCTGGACCGTGTCGCCCGGCTCGAACGCAGGCATTTTCTTGCCCTTGGTGATTCTCGCGAGCTCGTCGCGCTCGAATGTCTCGAGGATATTCATGGCAACCTCCGGGCCCGCCCACCGGGCGCCGCCGCTTCTTGGCTGTGGGATCGGCGCGCTAGATACGACAAAGCGGGCGGCTTGTCATTCTCTTTCAGGCCTTTGCCTCTTGCGGGGCGCCAAATCCGGCCGCCGTTCGTGGGTAATGCGTTCGGCTTCCGCACGGCGCCAGGCCGCGACCTTGCCGTGGTCGCCTGAGAGCAGCACCTCCGGGATGGCCCGGCCCTCGAACAGCTGCGGCTTGGTGAATTGCGGGTATTCGAGCAGCCCCGCCTCGAAGCTCTCCTCGGCCTTGGAGGCATCCTTGCCCATGACGCCCGGCAGGAGCCGGACACAAGCATCGAGCAGCACTAGCGCGGCGATCTCGCCGCCCGAAAGCACATAGTCGCCGATCGAAATCTCCTCCAGCGCGCGGGCCTCGACGATGCGCTCATCGACGCCTTCGAACCGGCCGCAGACCACCACAATGCCGGGGCCGGCCGCGAGCGCTCGCACTCGCGCCTGCGTCAACGGCCGGCCACGCGGGGTGAGCAACACCCGCGCACGATCGTCACCGGCCGGTACGGTCGCATCGATCGCACGCACCAGCACATCGGCCTTCATCACCATGCCCGGTCCGCCGCCGGCTGGCGTATCATCGACCGTCCTGTGCTTGTCGGCGGCGAAGTCGCGGATATCGACCGCTTCGCACGACCAGATTCCGGCGCCGAGCGCCTTGCCCGAAAGGCTCGCGCCGAGCGGGCCCGGAAACAGCTCGGGAAAAATCGTGAGGATGGACGCGCGCCAGGTCATTTTGCGTCTGCTTCCGCGAACAATCCCTCCGGCGGATCGGCGACGATCTTGCCGCCGTCGATATCCACTTCCCGGACGAACGCGCCGACAAAGGGTAGCATCACGCTCTCGCCCCGGATTTCTGGCGCTATCTCCAGAAGATCGCCGCCGCCATGGCGGCGGACCGCCAACACCGTGCCGAGCGCGTGGCCATCCGGGGTCTCGACCCGAAGCCCGATGAGATCGGCGTGATAATAGCTGTCGTCGTCATCGATTTCCGGCAGCCGCTCGCGCGGGACATAGAGCTCCACATTTGTGAGCTTGGCCGCGGTCTCGCGGTCCTCGATGCCGTCGAAGCGCGCGATCAGGTGATCCTTGCCCGGCCGCAGCGACGCGATCTTGAACGTGCGTGCGCCGCGCTCGTCTTCCAGCAACCCATAGCGGCCGACCGCCAGCGGATCCTCGGTGAAGGCGAATAGTCGCACCTCGCCGCGCACACCGTGGACGGCGCCGATCTTGGCGACGCAAATGCGGCCGGCCATCCCCTTGCCTTAGCTTGCCGGCTGCTCCGCGGCGGGCGCCGCCGGAGCAGGAGCCGCTGCAGGAGCCGCTGCAGGAGCGGCGGCCGCGGGAGCTGCAGCCGCGGCTGCCGTTGCGGCTTCGGCTGCCGCCTTTTTCTCCTTGCGCGGGATCGCCTTCTCCGGATTGTTGCGCGGCTTGCGCTTCATCAACCCTGCCGCATCGAGGAAGCGCGACACTCGGTCCGAGGGCTGCGCGCCCTTGGAGAGCCAGTGCTTCACGCGCTCCAGATCGAGCTGCACGCGCTCCTTGGAGTCCTTCGGCAGCATCGGATTATAGGTGCCGAGCTTCTCGATGAAGCGGCCGTCGCGCGGAAACCGCGAGTCGGCGACCACGACGCGAAACTGCGGGCGCTTCTTGGCGCCCGCGCGGGCCATACGGATTTTCAGGGGCATTGCACTTCCTTTCGTGAGCTTTGGTTCAGGTTCATTTCTTCTTGAAGTCCTTGGAGCCGCCGAGGCCGGGCAGACCCGGAAGCCCCGGAATCTTTCCACCGAGACCGGGCAGTGCGCTGGGCGCGCCTGGGAAATTCGGCGGTAATGCGCCGAGCTGACCCGGCATTTTTTCCGCCAATTGCCTGAGCTGTTCCGGGCTCGGCGCACCGCCGCCGCCCATGCCGAAGAGATTGCCGAGTCCGGCGAGCGCGCCGCGCTTGCCGCTACCCATGGCCTTCATCATGTCGGCCATCTGCCGGTGCATCTTGAGCAAGCGGTTCACTTCTTCGACCCGGGTGCCGGAGCCCGCGGAAATGCGCTTCTTGCGCGAGGCTTTCAGCACATCGGGATTGCGCCGCTCCTGCGGCGTCATCGAGTCGATGATCGCTTTCTGGCCCTTGAGCACGGATTCATCAAGATTCGCAGCCGCGATCCGGTTCTTCATCTTGGCGACGCCCGGCAGCATCCCAAGCATGCCGCTCATTCCGCCGATCTTTTCCATTTCATCCAGCTGAGCGCGCAGATCCGTTAGATCGAACACGCCCTTCTTCATGCGCTCGGCGGTCTTTTGCGCGCGCTCGAAATCGACGGTCTCGACGGCTTTTTCTACCAACGACACCACGTCGCCCATGCCGAGAATCCGTCCGGCGATGCGGCGCGGGTCGAATTCCTCGAGCGCGTCCATCTTCTCGCCGGTGCCGATCAGCTTGATCGGTTTGCCGGTAACCGCCCGCATGGAGAGCGCGGCACCGCCGCGGCCGTCGCCATCGACGCGCGTGAGCACGATGCCGGAAAGGTTCAGCCGCGCCGCGAACGCCCGCGCGGTCGCCACCGCGTCCTGGCCGGTGAGGCTGTCGGCGACCAGCAGCACTTCATGCGGCTTGGTCGCCCGCTCGATCTCGGAAACTTCTGCCATCAGCGCCTCGTCCACGGTGACGCGGCCGGCGGTGTCGAGCAGCACCGCGTCATGGCCGCCGAGCCGCGCGGCTTCCAGCGCCCGGCGGGCGATCTGCAGCGCGCTCTGGCCTTCGACGATCGGCAGAACATCGACGCCGATCTCACGCCCGAGCACGGCGAGCTGCTCCATCGCGGCCGGCCGCCGCGTGTCGAGCGAAGCCATCAGCACCTTGCGCTTCTGCTTTTCGGTAAGGCGCTTGGCGATTTTCGCCGTAGTCGTGGTCTTGCCCGAGCCCTGCAGGCCGACCATCAGAATGGGCACCGGCGGCGTCGCATCGAGCTCGATCGATTTCGCGTCGGCGCCGAGCACATCGACCAGCTCGTCGTGCACGATTTTCACGACCTGCTGGCCGGGCGTCACCGAGCGGATCACGTCGGCGCCGATCGCGCGCGCCCGCACCTTGTCGATGAACGCGCGCACCACTTCGAGCGCCACGTCGGCTTCGAGCAGCGCGCGGCGCACCTCGCGCATGGCCTCGTCCACGTCGCGCTCGGCGAGCGCGCCGCGTTTGGTCAGGCGGTCGAGAATGCCGCCGAGGCGTTCTGAAAGCGTGTCGAACATCGTGCTGTTCAGACTCCGTACCCATGCTCAACGCAAAACGCGCCCGAGGGCGCAACGCGCTGTCGGGCGATAACCTCCGGACTCTTGGTCCGGTCGGCCGCGAGGTTCACTCGTCGGTCGAGAGTGCGGGAGGCCTACGCCCCCCATGCGTTTCCGTCAAGAACGACCGGAAAGCGGCTATTTCTTCAGCGGCACATAGACGTTGATGACCAGCGCGTCCTGCTTGGTGGTCAATGGATCAGTGACGAATTCCTCGATGAACAACTCTTCGGCGGTAAGCCCCTTGCCCTCGATATGATTGGCGATCGACTCGTAGGTCGTCTCCATGCCGTCGAACGCGCCGCGGTGCACGAACTTGAGCGCGCGACCGGTCGGCGCGGGACCGACCGAAATATCACCGCCCGGCGCCTGCGCCGGTGCCGCTTCGATCGGCAGCGCCGCTTCGAACTCGAAGCCGTCGTCATCGGTCGCACGATAGATCAGCAGCGGCAGGCCGTTGACCTTGGCGCCCACGCGCGCGGCTGCGGTTTGCACCATCTGAAATGCTTCACGCACCTTCTCCCAGCCCTCGTCCCAATTGGCGCTGCCCTTCCTAAAGATCACGGTGCGCGCCGGCAGCGTTAGTTCCTCGCCGAACGCGTCACGCGTCACCACCGGCGGTGGCTGCTGGGCTCCGGCGGCGGTGGCGAGGAGGAAAAAAGCCAGAACGAGGCGGGCGATCATCGGGGTCTCTCGAAGCGGCGGCGCTCGATTCATTTCTTGTCTAGCATCGTTCGTTCGCGGCTTCCGCAAGCAGGGCGCCGGACTCGCGTTGGGGCCGCGAATTCCCCTATAAGTCGCAGGGATTGTGTCGGATTCGCGATGAGCGCGCTGCTGAACCGCCCCTTCGTCAAGATGAACGGTATCGGCAACGAGATCGTCGTGCTCGATCTGCGCGCCGACCCGGTGCCGGTGACCGAGGCCGATGCGCGTGCCATCGCGCGGCCTGCGGCGGTGCCATTCGATCAGTTGCTTGCACTCTATCCGCCCAAGACACCCGGTACCGAAGCATTCGTGAAAATCTACAATAGCGACGGCTCAGAAGCCGGCGCCTGCGGCAATGGCATGCGCTGCATCGCGGCGCTTGCCGCCAAGCAATCCGGCAAGGATGCGCTCGCGTTCGAGACCACGGCCGGACTCATCCTCTGCGAGGTCAAAGGTGGCACGATCACCGCCGACATGGGCAAGCCGCGTTTTGCCTGGAATGAAATTCCGCTGGCCGAGGAATTCCGCGACACGCGCATGATCGAGCTGCAGATCGGGCCGATCGACGCGCCGATCCTGCATTCGCCCTCGGCGGTGAACATGGGCAACCCGCACGCCATTTTCTGGGTCGACGACGTGAATGCCTACGATCTCGCCCGTGCGGGCCCGATGCTGGAAAACCATCCGATCTTCCCTGAGCGCGCCAATATTTCGCTCGCGCAAGTGAAGGACAAAGATCACCTCTTGCTCCGCACCTGGGAGCGCGGCGCGGGGCTGACGCGCGCCTGCGGCTCGGCCGCCTGTGCCGCGGCGGTCTCCGCCGCGCGCACCAAGCGCACCGGCCGCAAGGTGAAGGTGTCACTGCCCGGCGGCGATCTTATGATCGAATGGCGCGCGTCCGATGATCATGTGCTCATGACCGGCCCGGTCGAGACCGAGTTCGAAGGCAGGCTTAACCAAACCATGCTGGCGGCAGCGTGAGGGACACGATGGTCGAGGTCGTCACCTTCGGTTGCCGGCTGAACGCCGCGGAGTCGGAACTGGTGCGCCGCAATGCGGAAGCGGCGGGGCTCAAGGATACGATCGTCATCAATTCTTGCGCCGTGACCGCCGAGGCCGTCAGCCAGGCGCGCCAGACCATCCGCCACCTGAAGCGGCAGCGCCCGGACGCAACGATCGTCGTTACCGGCTGCGCCGCCCAGACCGAGCCCACTACGTTCGCCGCGATGCCCGAGGTTGATCGCATACTCGGAAATCTTTCGAAAAACTCGCCGGCGGCCTGGATCGATTTGAAACGCGCCTTCGATTTTGGCATCGCCGCCGAGGAAAAAGTCGTCATCGACGATCTCGCGTCGGTGCGTGACACCGCGCTGCATCTCATCGATGGCCTTGAAGGGCACACGCGGGCCTTCGTGCAGGTGCAGAACGGCTGCGATCACCGCTGCACCTTCTGCATCATTCCTTATGGCCGCGGCCCCTCGCGCTCGGTTGCGATCGGCGAAGTGGTGGCGCAGGCCCGCCGCCTCGCGGAAAACGGCTATCGCGAGATCGTGCTCACCGGCGTGGATCTGACCGCCTATGGCCTCGATCTGCCGGGCCGGCCGCGGCTGGGCGCGCTGGTGCGCGCGATCTTGCGTCATGTGCCCAAACTGCCGCGGCTGCGGCTTTCCTCCCTCGATCCGGTCGAAGTCGATGCTGATCTGATGCGTGCGCTTGCGGAAGAAGAGCGGTTGATGCCGCATCTGCATCTGTCGCTACAGGCCGGCGACGATCTCATCCTGAAGCGCATGAAGCGGCGGCACCTGCGCGCCGACGCGGTCCGTTTCTGCGAAGAAGCGCGGCGGCTACGCCCCGATCTCGTGTTCGGCGCCGACCTGATCGCGGGCTTCCCGACCGAGACCGAAGCGCAGTTCCAGAACACGCTTTCGCTGGTCGAGGATTGCGATCTCACTCACCTGCACGTTTTCCCATTCTCGCCGCGTGCCGGCACCCCGGCCGCGCGCATCCCGCAGGTGGGGCGCCAAATCGCCAAGGAGCGTGCGCGGCGTCTCCGCGAGATCGGCGAGATCACGCTCAAGCGGCACCTGGCGAGCGAGATCGGCTGCCGCCGCCGCGTGCTGATGGAAAAGGCGGAAGCCAAAACCGAGCATTTCACCCGCGTGCTACTGCCCTGCCCTGCCCTGCCCGGTACGCTCCTTGATGTCACCATCACCGGCCATGACGGCCGGCGGCTGCTCGCCGCATGAACGCCGACACGCCGCGCACCGGGTTCCTCCGGCGGCTCGCGGGCGGCCTTGCCCGTACCGCGTCGAAGCTCGGCGACGGGCTCGCCAATCTTTCCAAACAGCCGCTCGATACGGCGACCCTGCAGCAGCTAGAGGATCTTCTGGTCGAGGCCGATCTCGGCGTCGATACGGCGGGCAAGGTCGCGGCAGCCATGAAACGGCACCGCAACGATCGCGCATTGGGTAACGAGGAAATCCGTGCGCTGGTCGCCGGCGAGATCGAGGATGTGCTGCGGCCGGTCGAGCAGCCCTTCACCATCGATCCGGCGAAAAAGCCTTTCGTGGTGTTGGTCGCCGGCGTCAACGGCTCGGGCAAGACGACGACCATCGGCAAGCTCGCCGCACGGCTCAATCACGAAGGAAAGTTCGTGATGCTGGCCGCCGCCGACACCTTCCGCGCCGCCGCGATCGAGCAACTCCAATTGTGGGGCAGGCGCGCCGGCGCAGAAGTCGTTGCGCGCGAGCAGGGCGCCGATCCTGCCGGCGTCGCCTTCGAGGCATTGGAGCGCGCCAAAAGCGAAGGCGCCGACGTTTTGCTCGTCGATACCGCCGGGCGGCTGCAGAACAAGCAGGAACTGATGGCCGAACTCGAAAAAATCGTCCGCGTCCTGAAGAAGCAGGACGAAAGCGCGCCGCATGCGACGCTGCTGGTGTTGGACGCCACCGTCGGCCAGAACGCGCTCTCGCAGGTCGAGACTTTCCGCGAGGTCGCCGGCATCACCGGGCTCGTGATCGCAAAGCTCGACGGCACCGCCAAGGGCGGCATCCTGGTGGCGTTGGCCGGCAAGTTCGGCCTGCCGGTGTATTTCGTCGGCGTCGGCGAGGCGATCGAGGATCTGACCCCGTTCGACGCCAGGGCCTTCGCTCACGGGATCGTGGGAATCGAAAGCGGAAGCCGTACTTGATCCGGCAAGGGTTCAGGAGCATCTCAACGCCATGAGCAAGAAAAAAGCCGCCACCGGCCAGGAAGAGCTGCATCCCGGGCTCAAGATCGCCCTCGATCTCGGGCCGTTGCTCCTGTTTTTCTTCGTCAACGCGAAATGGGGCATTTTCGCCGCCACCGGCACCTTCATGGCGGCGACGCTCTTTTCGCTCGCCTTCACCTACGCGATGATCCGCAAGATTCCGATGATGCCGCTGGTCTCCGCCGGCGTCGTGCTGGTGTTCGGCGGACTCACGATCTGGCTGCAGGACGAGACCTTCATCAAGATCAAGCCGACCATCATCTACGCGCTGTTCGCCGCCGTGCTGTTCGGCGGACTCTTCATCGGCCGCCCGCTGCTCTCCTTCGTGCTCGGCAGCGTGTTCCAGTTGAAGGACGACGGCTGGCGCAAGCTCACCTTTCGCTGGGCGATGTTCTTCATCGTGATGGCGGTGGTGAACGAGTTCGTCTGGCGGACCTACTCGACCGACACCTGGGTCGCGTTCAAGACCTTCGGCTTCCTACCGCTCACCATTGTGTTTGCGCTGGCGCAGACTCCGCTCTTGATGCGCTACGCGATCGAGGAAAAGAGTGGCGGCTGAAGCTCAACCAGCGATCGCCTTTTCGATCGCGGGCTGCAGCAGCATTCTCAACGACTGCTCGTCGATCGGCCCCACGTGCTTGTAGAGAATCTTTCCGTCGCGACCAATCAGGAACGTCTCCGGCACGCCATAGACGCCCCACTCGATCGCCGCGCGCCCGGCTTCATCGACGCCGATCGCCGCAAACGGATTGCCGTAGCGCGCAAGAAAGCTCCGCGCATTGTCCGGCGCGTCCTTGTAATTGATCCCCACCAGGCGAATGCGCGGATCGGCGGCGAGCCGCACCAATAGCGGATGCTCGTCGCGGCACGGCACGCACCAGGAAGCCCAGACATTGACCAGCGTGACGCGGCCCTGAAATTCCAGGGGCGCGAAGGCCGGCACATTGACGCCGACGAGCGGCGGCAGCGCGAGCGAGGGCGCGGGCTTGCCGATCAACGTCGAGGGCAGCAGTGACGGATCGCCGGCCCCGAGCCGGAAAAACAGCAGTGCTGCGAGCGCCAGAAAAGCCGCGAGCGGAATGAGAACGACGAGCCGCCGCCGGAGCATTTCAGCGCGCGGCCCGGCGCGTGATGCCGCGCGCTTCGAGTTCGGCGAGCGCGCGCTTCTGCTTGCGAAAATCGATCGCGACCCAGGCCACCAACAGCCCGACGACGATGGCCACTACTCCATAGGCCGCGATAATGAAGCCGGCGTTCGCCCCCACCTCAGCCTCCCTTGGCCGCAGCGAGCAAGGTCAGCGTCTGCACGCGCCGGCGCAGGATTTCGTTGCGCATGGCGGCGAGCAAGAGCGCGACGAAAAGTGCAGCGAAACCGGATGCCGATACCAACAGCGGCGTGAGGATATCGGGATGGATCGTGGGTCCGTCGAGGCGGAACACGGAAGCCGGCTGGTGCAGCGTGTTCCACCAGTCGACCGAGAATTTCACGATCGGCACATTGATGAATCCGACCAGCGTGAGAATTGCGGCAGCCCGTCCCGCTCGCAGCGGATCGTCGGTCGCTCGCCACAGTGCCAGTACTCCAAGATAAAGGAGAAAAAGCACCAGCACCGAAGTGAGCCGCGCGTCCCAGACCCAATAGGCCCCCCACATCGGCCGGCCCCAGAGCATGCCGGTGAGCAGGCACATCAGACAGAACGCAGCGCCAATGGGAGCCGCAGCCTTGCCCGCGACGTCTGCAAGAGGATGACGCCACACCAGCGTGCCGAGCGCGGCAATCGCCATCAGCGTGTAGATGCCGAGCGCGAGCCACGCCGACGGCACATGGATGTACATGATCCGCGCGGCCTCGCCCTGCAGCGCGTCGGCCGGCGCCCGGAAGCCGAGATAAAATCCGAACGCGACCAAGCCTGTCGCAAGCGCCGCGAAAGCGGGAATCAGCACGCGTGCGAGCTGCATGAAACGGTGCGGATTGGCGAGATCGATCAGCGGCATGGCCGTCTTCTAGTCCTCGTGTTGCTTCGCTTCAATCGCGCGCATGCCGCAGCGCCGCCGCAGCTGCGACCGGCCCGAGCACCAGGAAGAAGAGCGAGAGCGCAAGCAAGAGCCGGAACGGCGCGCTGAACAGCTCTCCCCGCGACGCCGCCTCGGTCGCCGCGACACCGAAGATCAATACCGGGATGGCAAGCGGCAATACCAGAACCGCCACCAGCATGCCCGCGCGCGGGAGCATGACCGACAGCGAAGCCCCCACCAGCCCGAGAAAAGTCAGCGCCGGCGTGCCGACCAGCAGCGTCAGCGCCGCCGCGCCGAGCGCCGTCGGCTCGAGGCCAAGCAGGAGTCCCAGCAACGGTGCCGCAACGACCAGCGGCAAGCCGGTAGCGCACCAATGCGCCGCACCCTTTGCCGCGGCGACCAGCGTGAGCGGCAACGAGGCCATCAACAGCAGATCAAGACTTCCGTCTTCCTGGTCGGCGGCGAAGATACGATCGAGACCGAGCAGCGACGCCAGCAGCGCGCCGATCCACAGCTCCGCCGCGCCGACGCGGGCGAGCAGCTTCATATCGGGCCCGATCGCAAACGGCGTAATCACTACGACCGCCAGAAAGAACATCACACCGATGCCGGCGCCGCCTCCTGCACGCAGCGCGAGCTTGAGATCGCGCACGAGAATCGCTTTGAGCGCTTCGCTCATGCGCCGCCTCCGAGCCGAATCTCGCGCGTAGCGGAAATCTCCGGCGCACCGTGCGCCGCAACCACCGCGATGCCGCCTGCGGAAATGTGCGCCGCGATCATGTGCGAAAGAGTTTTTTGCCCATCCGCATCGAGGCCAGACCCCGGCTCGTCGAGCAGCCAAAGCCGCCGCTTGGCCACCAGCAAACGCGCGAGCGCGAGCCGGCGCCGCTGCCCGGCCGAGAGCACACGCGCCGGAAATTGCGCGAGCGCCGAAAGCCCGAGCGCCGAAAGCGCCGCCTCGACTGCGGCCAGTCCTACGCCTCCAGTCGCGCCAAGCACCGCGCACCAAAATTCGAGGTTCTCTTCGACCGTAAGAGCGCTCTTGATCGCGTCCTGGTGGCCGACGAGGTGCGCAGCCTCCCCGGCCCGGCCTTCCGCCCCTTCCAGCGCGACGCGGCCCTCGGCGGGGGCAAGCAGCCCTCCGATCAGCCGCAGAAGCGAGGTCTTGCCGGCGCCGTTCGGCCCGGTCACCCGCAGCGCCTCGCCCGCCTCGAGCCTGAAAGCCAGGCCCCGAAACAGGGTGCGGCCACCGCGCTGGCAGCCCAGATTCTCCGCGATCAGCCGCATTGCCCCTCCGGCCTTACAAGGCCTTGATCCCGTTTAGGTTTGGACCGCCGTTGTATTTCGCACTATAAGGCAGGACCAAGCCCGTCGTTCGCCCGGCCCGGCCTCGTCCGGCCCGCCGGGATAGTCCTAAGTGACTGAGAAAGTTCGAGGAATCGTCGCGGTGCCCGCCCTAGACAGCTTCCGTTGCCGCAAACCGCTCAAAGTCGGCAACAAGACCTACCTCTATTACAGCCTGAAAGCCGCCGAGCAGAACGGGCTCGACGGCATCTCGCAGCTTCCCATATCGCTCCGGGTGCTGCTGGAGAACCTGTTGCGCCATGAGGACGGCCGCTCCGTCACCAAGCAGGACATTCGCGCGGTCGCCGACTGGGCCAAGAAGCGCCGCAGCGACCGCGAAATCGCCTTCCGCCCGGCCCGCGTGCTGATGCAGGACTTCACCGGCGTCCCGGCGGTTGTTGATCTCGCCGCCATGCGCGATGCGATGAAATCGCTCGGCGGCGATCCCAACAAGATCAATCCCCTGGTGCCGGTCGATCTAGTCATCGATCATTCGGTGATCGTCGATTATTTCGGCAATGCCGCGGCGCTGCGCCACAACGTCGATCGAGAATATCAGCGTAACGGCGAGCGCTATCGCTTTCTCAAATGGGGCCAGGAAGCGTTCGACAATTTCCGCGTCGTGCCGCCCGGCACCGGCATCTGCCATCAGGTCAATCTCGAATATCTCTCCCACGTGGTCTGGAGCCGCACCGAGGAGATCGTCGGCAAGGACAAGAAGAAAGAAAAAGTCGAAGTCGCCTATCCCGACACGCTGGTCGGCACCGACAGCCACACCACCATGGTCAACGGCCTGGCCGTGCTCGGCTGGGGCGTCGGCGGCATCGAAGCGGAAGCCGCGATGCTCGGGCAGCCGATTTCGATGCTGGTTCCCGAAGTGGTCGGCTTCCAGTTCACCGGCAAACTCAATGAAGGCGTCACCGCCACCGATCTCGTGCTGACGGTGACCGAGATGCTGCGCCAGAAGAGCGTGGTCGGGAAATTCGTCGAGTTCTACGGCCCCGGTCTCGGCACGCTCTCGCTCGAGGACCGCGCCACCATCGGCAATATGGCGCCCGAATATGGCGCCACCTGCGGCTACTTCCCCGTTGACGACGAGACGATTCGCTATCTCACCGACACCGGCCGCCCCAAGGACCGGGTCGCGCTGGTGGCGGCCTATGCCAAGGCGCAGGGCATCTTCCGCACCAAGACCACTCCCGATCCGATGTTCACCGACACGCTCTCGCTCGATCTCGGCACCGTCGTGCCTTCGCTGGCCGGTCCCAAGCGGCCGCAGGACCGGGTCGCGCTCACCGACGTACGGCAGGGCTTCAGCGACGCGCTCGATCGCGAGTTCAGGAAAGGCGCCGAATTGCTCAAGCGCTTCAAGGTGCCGGGCAAGCGCTTCGAGATCGGCCATGGCGACACGGTGATCGCCGCCATTACCTCCTGCACCAACACCTCGAACCCGAGCGTAATGATCGGCGCCGGACTCCTGGCCCGCAAGGCCGTGAAGAAGGGCATGAAGGTCGCGCCCTGGGTCAAGACTTCGCTGGCGCCCGGCAGCCAGGTGGTCGGCGAGTATCTCGCCAAGTCCGGCTTGCAGAAGGATCTCGACAAGCTCGGCTTCAATCTCGTGGGCTACGGCTGCACCACCTGCATCGGCAATTCGGGACCGCTGTCCGATCCGATCTCCAAATCGATCAACGAGAACGACATCGTTGCCGCCGCCGTGCTTTCCGGCAACCGCAACTTCGAGGGCCGGGTCAACGCCGACGTGCGCGCGAACTATCTGGCCTCCCCCCCGCTCGTCGTCGCCTATGCGCTGGCGGGCTCGATGCAGATCGATCTGACGCGCGACCCGATCGGCCGCGGCCGCAACGGCAGGAACGTGTACCTCAAGGACATCTGGCCCAAATCGAAGGAGATCGCCTCCTTCATGCGCCGCTCTATCTCCAAGCGGCTGTTCCAGAAAAAATATGCCGACGTGTTCAAGGGCGACAAACATTGGCGCGGAATCAAGATCACCAAGAGCGACACCTATGCCTGGGATCCGAAATCGACCTATGTGCAGAACCCGCCCTATTTCACCCGCATGCCGAAGAAGCCGGAGCCGGTGACCGACATCGTCAACGCGCGCGTGCTCGGGCTGTTCCTGGATTCCATCACCACCGACCACATCTCGCCCGCCGGTTCGATCAAAGCCTCGTCGCCGGCCGGCAAGTACCTGGTCGACAAGGGCGTCAACGTCATCGACTTCAATCAATACGGCACGCGCCGCGGCAACCACGAAGTGATGATGCGCGGCACCTTCGCCAATATCCGCATCAAGAACCAGATCGTGGCCGGCATCGAAGGCGGCGTCACGGTGCAATATCCTTCGGGTGAGCGCATGTCGATCTACGACGCGGCCATGCGCTACAAGCGCGAAAAGGTCCCGCTCGTGGTGTTCGCCGGCAAGGAATATGGCACCGGTTCCTCGCGCGACTGGGCGGCCAAGGGCACCAATCTGCTCGGTATCCGGGCGGTCATCGCCCAGTCCTTCGAGCGCATCCACCGCTCCAACCTGGTTGGAATGGGCGTCATTCCGCTGACCTTCGAGAACGGCACGTCTTGGCAGACGCTCGGCCTCAAGGGTGACGAGTCGGTCACCATCCGCGGGCTCGCCGTCGGCCTCAAGCCGCGCCAGACGCTTACCGCCGAGATCACGTTCGCCGACCGCACGGTGAAGAAGGTGCCGCTGCTGTCGCGCATCGATACCCTCGACGAACTCGATTATTTCAAGAACGGGGGCATCCTGCACTACGTGCTGCGCCACCTCGCCGCCTGATCCGCACCACCGGGTCCCTCACGGCAGTTTGACATAAATTGACTAGCGACGCGGCGGCAGCAGGCCTATGCATCGCTCGATGAACCCGCTGCTCGCCCGCCCGCTTCTGATCCTTGCCGCCTTCGCCATGGCTGCCGGCCAGCTTCCGGCCGCCGCCGACAATATCAAGACGGGCGAGACCAAGACGGTGGTCGAGTTGTTCACCAGCCAGGGCTGCTCGTCCTGCCCACCGGCCGACAAGGTTCTCGGCGAACTCGCCAAGAACGATCGCGTGGTCGCGCTGTCGCTTCCGGTGGACTACTGGGATTACCTCGGCTGGCGCGACACCCTCGCGCTCCACGCCCACAGCATGCGCCAGAAGGCCTATGCTGACGCCCGCGGCGACCGGCAGGTCTATACGCCGCAAGTCGTCATCAATGGCGTGGCGCAAGCGATCGGAAGCGACCGCCCAACGATCATGAGCGCGATCGCCACGGCCGAAGCCAACCGGGTGCCGGCGATCCCGGTCACGTTGAAAAAGAACGGCGACAAGATCGACGTCGTGATCGGCGCCGGAACCGGCATGCGGGCACCCGTGTTCCTGCTCACCGTCACCAGCGAGACCGCCGTCGCCATCGGCCGCGGTGAGAACCGGGGCAAGACTGTCAGTTATTACAATGCGGTCCGCACCTGGCGCAGGCTTGGCGAATGGAACGGCGCACCGATGCGCGTCTCGGTGCCGCTGAGCGAGATGACCGGATCGGGCGCCGATGGCGTCGTAGTCATCGTCCAGGCCGGCAGCGTCGAGGTGCCGGGCCCGATCCGCGGCGCCGCGCACCTCTCCCTGCACTGATCTCTTCTGCGCAAGCAGAAATAAAAAAGGGCCGGCGAAAGCCGGCCCGAAGAGCGTTGGGGGATTGAACCGTACGCGGAACTGTTGGGTCGGCCCACTGAAGCCCGGGGGGCTGGGGGGCTGGGATTATCCGGCACTCCAGCGAGGCCGACCCATAGGCTACTCCAGAGAATTTCGCCGTCCGCTTTGGCGTGCCCGGGGCCGAAATCGGGCGACATTGTGAATTCGCTAACGAAGCCGTGAAGTTCTTGCCGGTCGACGATATCTGCTGGAACAAGCACTTGGGAGGGCTTGTCGGCGCGCCCTGGCGGCGCGATCATGCTTGGACTCTGGAGGCGCCATTGAGCGATCTTGAGCCGATAGTTTTCCCGGGGGCCGCCAGGCGCCAATCCTTCCGGCCCCCCGCTCCCCGCGTCACGTTCGATCGCGGCGAACTGCTCCGCATCCTCGATCTCTATGGCCGCAAAGTCGCCGCCGGCGAATGGCGCGATTACGCGATCGCGTTCCTGCGCGACCGGGCGGTGTTCGCTGTGTTCCATCGCGCCGCCGAGGTGCCGCTCTACAGGATCGAAAAGGTCCTTGGGCTGGCTCGTCGCCAGGGGGCTTATGCCGTCGTATCGGCCTCGGGCCATGTGCTCAAGCGCGGCTCCGATCTTGACCGGGTGCTTCGGGTGATCGACCGCCGGCTCACGCTGGTCGACTGATTCTGCGCTCCTGAATCAAAAGGCCCCGGTCGAGCCGGGGCCTTTCGCATTCGTCGATACGGCGCGCCTCAATCGCGGCGGCCGCCGAACAGCTGCAGCAACATCAGGAACAGATTGATGAAGTCGAGGTAGAGCGAGAGCGCACCCATCACCGCCTTGCGGCCGGCCACGACCTCCTCGTCGCCCTCAAAATACATCTCCTTGATGCGCTGGGTGTCGTAGGCGGTGAGGCCCGCGAACACCAGCACGCCCACCACCGAGATGATGAACTGCATCATGCTCGAGGCGAGCCAGATGTTCACCACCGAGGCGATGATGATGCCGAACAGGCCCATGAACAGGAACGAGCCCATGCCGCTGAGATCGCGCTTGGTGGTGTAGCCAACCAAGCTGAGCGCGCCGAAGGCGGCTGCGGTGATGAAGAACGTGCGCGCCACGCTCTGACCGGTATAAACCATCAGCAGCACCGCGAACGACACTCCGACCGTGGCCGCATAGAGCCAGAACAGGAGCTGCGCAGTGCCGACGCTCAAGCGGTTGATGCCGAAACTCAGCACCAGCACGAAGGCGAGCGGTCCCAGGATGACCACCCACTGGAACCAGCTGGTGAACAGGAACGCGCCGAGCGCGGTCAGCCGGATGCCGCGATAGGTCGCCACCGCCATGGCCGGATCGGTGGTCACCGACAGCATGTAGATGCCGAGCGCGGCGGCGCCGGTGATCGCGAGACCGAGCGCCATGTAGTTGTAGACCCTGAGCATGTAAGCGCGCAGGCCCGCATCAACGCCGGCGCGCTCACGCGCGACCGTCGAGCCGATACGCGTCGCAGGATTGGTGTTGTATTCGGACATTTGGTCCTCTCTCTCCCCTTTGACCGCCGAGCCTTATGTTTCAATCGCTCGGTGGTAATTCGAACCCTAATATGGGGACCGCCTATGGGCGCGGCAAGTGAATAAACCGCGAGGTTTATGAAGGGTTTATGGCGCCGGTTCCGAATCGGCGTGAATCGGCTCGAATCAGAGGTTCCTCAACACTGGCGCCGGTTTCTGCCCGAGCGCCCGCCAGGTGCCGATCAGCCCGAACGCCACCGTGAGCAGGATCGCGACGCCTGCCGCCATCCCGGCGGTCCACGGATCGAACGCGAAGCGGAAGCGCATGATCCGCTCGACGATATAGGCCGCGGCGAACGCTCCGGCCGCGGTGGCGACGACGGCGGTCGCCAGGCCCAAGATTGCGTATTCGAGACCATAGGCGAGCACCAGACGCCCGCGCGTGGCGCCGAGCGTCTTCAGGATCACCGCGTCATAGACCCGCGTGTGATGGCCGGCGGCGAGCGCGCCGGCGAGCGCGAGCACGCTTGCGATCAATGTCACCGCTGTCGCGCCGCGTGCGGCAATCGCGAGATCGGTGACCACCGCATTGATGGCGTCGAGCGCCTCCTTGACCCGGACTGTGGTCACCGCCGGGAAGGCGGCCGCGACCTTCTGCAGCAGCGCCAGCTCCGCCTCGGCCGTGCCGCCGTCGGGATAGGTGAGCGTCGCCAACACCGAGTGCGGCGCGCCCTGGAAGGTATTGGACGAGAACACCATGACGAAGTTGATCGCCAGCGTCTCCCATTCGACCACGCGCAGATTCGCGATCTTCGCCTCGATATTGCGGCCGAGCACATTGACCACGACCAGGTCGCCGACCTTGAGCCTGAGTCCGTCGGCCGCGCGCTTCTCGAACGACACCAGCGGCG
>DATBTC010000037.1:0-14202 GCA_036559465.1 Xanthobacteraceae bacterium | reverse complement strand
GTAACCACGATCGGATGCCGATCGCGATAATCGGTCGGATAGAAGGAGTTGGTGACGACGGGATCGTGCTGACATGCGCCGGCGGCAAGCGCGAAAGCGACCACCAGAAGCCGCGCCCCGCCGTGAACAGTCCGATCGAATGAGTTCAACATCTTACACTCCAGATGTGCGCCGTTTCCGGTTTAGTCGATGATGAAGCCGACCTTACCGTGATAGGCACGGCGCGGATCGCCGAGGGCGGGATTTCCGTAGACACGATTGATGCGGCCGAGCAGCACGGTCGCCGGATCGGCCGGGTCGGCGAAACCGTCATCGGGACGCGAAAGTTCGCGCCGCGCGACGGGCTTCACCACGTAGGGTGTGACGATGATGACGAGCTCGGTCTGACCGGTCTGGAAATCGCGGCTCTTGAACAGTGCGCCGAGAACCGGAAGATTCATGAGCCCCGGAAAGCCGTTGATGTTCTGCTTGGTTTGCTCTTGCAGGAGCCCGGCCATCGTGATCGAGCCGCCGGACGGCAGCTCGACGGTCGAATTCGCGCGCCGCACCTTCAGCGCCGGAACGCTGATGCTGGCGAGCTTGATCGCACCCTCCGAGGTCAGCTCGCTCACTTCGGTTGCGATCCGGAGACTGATGCGGCCCTCGGAGAGCACCACCGGCGTAAAGTCGAGACCGACGCCGAATTGCTTGAACTGGATCTGGATCTGACAGCCGTTGGTCGGATCGCAGGTCTGGCCGGCGGGCACCGGAAACTCGCCGCCGGCGAGGAACTTCGCCGATTCGCCCGAGATCGCTGTCAGGTTCGGTTCCGCGAGCGTACGCAACACGCCGGACTGTTCCATCGCGCGGAGCGTCGCGGTGATGGAGCCTGCCGCATTCGGCAAAGTACCGACAAAGGGAACCTGCGTGTTGGAGATGGTCTGATTCTGGACGGTGAAGGGATTGTTGACGACGAACGGATTGGTCGGAGTCCCGATCGCGAACGAGCCCATCGCGACGGCCCCGCTGAGATCGACACCGAGCTGTTTCAGGACATTGCGCTGAACTTCAGCGACGGTGACCTTGAGCAGCACCTGCTCCCTGCCCATGATGATGAGGCCGTTGACGACTTTCTTCGCATCGCCGACCAGGCGAGACGCCGCCTCGACCACCTGCTGCGCATCGGCCGCGTTGGCCACCGTGCCCGAGAGCACGACACTGTCACCGACCGCGTCGACGTTCAGCATTGCGTTCGGCAACATTTTGCGCAGCGCCGCGCGTACACCGGCTGCATCGCGGCCTACTTCGATGTCGTAAGAGACGATCTGTTGGCCGTCGGTGTCGAAGAACACCACGCTGGTCTGGCCGGCGGCCACCCCGATGAGATAGGCGCGCTTTGCCGAACGCACGACCGCATTCGCAATTTTCGGGTCGGCGACGAGCACGTCCTTGGTCTCGCGCGGCAAATCGACGACGATCGACTTTCCGATGCCGAGCGCGAGAAAACGAGTACCGCGCGCTGCCGCACTCGCACGCGCGGTGAGGTCGGCATCTTGTGCAGAGACCGCGGGAACGAAGAAGCTAGCTACGGCGAGCGCGGCAACGAGCGCCACGGCGGCCTTCATGCAGGCGGAATGCGCGGACTTTGAGTTCATCGCGACTTCTCCTTCGGGCCCGCTGCTATTTCGCGGAATGAATCGACGTCACGCCGCAGCGGACGATGTTGAATCTGTTCGAGTGCCGGATTTGTTTTTCTTCCGGGTCACGTTTCGCATCGCGGCGGGAATCGCCGGCGGAAACCGCGACGCCGAGCACTACGATACGAGCTACTCTCATACGCTTACGTTCCCAGAGGCCGACCCGGCCAAACCGACTGCTCGATCCGCATTGCAACAGCCAAACGTCAAGGTATGGTTAATGAGGCGTGTGTCGCCCCAGCCCGAATACAGCGCCCCGGTTAGGCCGCGAGCGCGCGCATGAAGGGCGTTTCCGGATAGACGGCGAGTCCCGCGGCGGCGAGCGCGATTCCGTAGGGAATGCCGTTCTCGAGCGTATGTAGCCGGGTGATCCAGGGCTGAGATGCGAGCGGCAACGGCAGCGGAAAGCGTTTGAGTTGCAGCAGCATGAGCGTCAGCATGCCGCCGAAGATGGCGGCAACCAGCGTGTATTCGAGCAACAACGGAAAGCCGATCCATAGCGCGGTCGCGGCGGCGAGTTTGGCATCGCCACCCCCGATCCAGCCCAGCGCGAAGAAGACGAAAGCCACCGCCAGCACCAGCAGGCACGCCATGACATGGCGGCCGACGTCCGCAAGCGGCATGCCGATCATGGCCGCCATCACGAAGAAACCGAGTAGAAGGGCGATCGACAGGCGATTCGAGATGGCCATGCTGACCAGATCGCTCGCGGCCGCGAACGCCATCGCGGCCGGAAACAGACCCAAAATCATAAGCTGCAAGACCATTTAGCATCCTCATGCGGCGGCGGCCTCAATCGGCGTACACCAGAGACGCCGGCATCTGACGCTACGCCCAAACCCTGAGTGATTAGTGAATCGCTCAGACTTTCCCTGGCGTCCGCCTCCTGAAAGCCCGGAAACCCCCGAATCTTCTACGGGCCGAGCGTCGTCCGATTACCGACCGAGGGCGTATCTTTCGCCGTTAGTGCAAAATTGCAGAGAATACGAACGATTTCACGTTGCATCGGCAGTTGCCGGGGGCGCCGTAGCGCGAGACCTCCAAAAAGCGCGGAAGGCCCCGCTTGTGTTGGGGCCTTCCGTTTTTTGATCGATCAAAAACGCTACTTAGTCGAGCGCGTCTTGAACCTTCGTGAAGGTCAAGTTCAGATTGGTGCCGACGCCCTGGACTACGGCGATGATCGCGACCGAAATGCAGGCAGCGATGAGGCCGTACTCGATGGCGGTGGCGCCGGATTCGTCTTTCGCGAAACGAACGAGAGTCTTCATAGCAGGGGCTCCTTGAACCACGGTTGTCTCTCTGACGCTGCAACAGCCGGGCATTCTTCGTGCCTGGCCGCTACCGGGTGAAAACTACGTATTGGCCCTTGCGATCGGATTAAACCGGCCGACCAAATACCGGCCAAATATCGGGCAAATGCCTCGCACTGGATTCTCTTATTATGCCGGATCGGCAATCAACGAGGCCGCAGTGCGAGACCCCGAAAAGCGAGGAAGGCCCCGCTTGCACTGGGGCCTTCCGTTTTTTGATCGATCAAAAAAGCGCTTATTAGTCGAGCGCGTCTTTGACCTTCGTGAAGGTCAAGTTCAGGTTGGTGCCGACGCCCTGGACTACGGCAATGATCGCGACCGAAATGCAGGCAGCGATGAGGCCGTACTCGATGGCGGTGGCGCCGGATTCGTCTTTCGCGAAACGGGCGAGAGTCTTCATTGCAAGGGCTCCTTGAACCACGGTTGTCTCTCTACACTTCAACGGCCGAGCACTTTTGATGCTTGTGATGCTTGGCCGCTACCGGGGAGAACCTACGCATTAGCTCTTGCGGCAGGGTTAAAACGACCGGTGAAATACCGGGCATCGGCCGCGAATGCAATCATGGTGAATGAATCGCTACCTGTGCTCGCCCTTCCGCGGCGAGTGCACGGAACCCATACGGCGACACACTAGTGCGCGATCGCCGCCGCGGGGATTCGCCGTCAATCCGGAAACGCCCTTCATGCATGCGCACGGCCTAACCGGGGCGTTGCATTCGGGTCGGGGCAAAATACGCCTCAATAACCATATCTTGACGTTTGGCTGTTGCAATGAGGGTCGAACATTCCGTTTGGCCGTGTCGACCCAAGGGAACGTAAGCGTATGAGAGTAGCTCGTATCGTAGTGCTCGGCGTCGCGGTTTCCGCCGGTGGTCTCGCTTTCATGCTGGCCGGCAGAGCGCCGGCGCCACCGCCTGTGACGATCGTCAAGCAGGAAACCAACCTTGTCGATGTGCTCGTGGCAAAAACCGATATCGGAATCGGCCGCGCTGTCTCGAGCGATGATCTAGCCTGGCAAGCGTGGCCGCTCGCGGCCGCCGGTCCGTTATTCATCCGCAAAACCACCCGGCCGAATGCCATCGATGAACTGAAGGGTTCGATCGCGCGCGCGCCGTTCGTCGCCGGCGAGCCGATGCGCGAACAGAAACTCGTAAAGGCCGGCAATGCCGGATTCATGTCGGCGATTCTGCCGTCCGGCATGCGCGCGATCTCGACCGAGATTTCAGCGGAGACCGGCGTAGGCGGCTTCATTCTTCCGAACGACCGAGTCGATGTCCTTCTCACCCGCCGCAACGCCGAGGCCCAGCGCGAGAATACCGGCGATGGGTTCATCAGCGAGAGGATATTGAAGGGTGTGCGCGTTCTCGCCATCGACCAACAGGTCGAGGAAAAGGGCGGCCAGAAAGTCGTTGTCGGAAAAACCGCGACCTTGGAGCTGACCCCGCGTCAGACGCAGACGCTCGCGGTGTCGCGTCAGCGCGGCACGCTTTCGCTCGCACTGCTCAGCCTTGCCGATTCTCTTCCCAATGCGCCGCGCGAGGCGGAGGAAGAGGAAGTCACGCCCGGGAACCCGAGCTTGGTGACTGTTTATCGCGGCGTCGAGAGATCGACCTACAACTGCATTGATAAGTGCGTGAGCGCGACCGCCAGTACGCAAGTTGAGGCTCCCAAGGAAAAGTAAGCAGGACCCTGCTTTCTTAAGGTTGATCCCGGATTAACCGAACCGGCCATAGTTCGGGTAGCGCCGAAACGCTTCCTCAAGCTGATTCCACTAGAAGAATACTTACGCATCGGGCGAATCTTTGAACTCGCCCCGTGGATGGCTTCGGAGTGATATGATTGTTATGCACCAAACAATCTCACACATCCTCACTTCCACTCGGGCCGGCCGGATCGTCCGCAAGCTGGCGCGCAAGTTCGTGCGCCGCGACGACGGCGCGACGGTGGTCGAATTCGGTCTCGTCGTGTTCCCCTTCCTCGCGCTCTTGTTCGCGATCATCGAGACTGCCCTCGTATTCTTCGCCAGTCAGGTGCTCGAAACCGCTGCCGCCGATTCGGCACGGCTGATCTTGACCGGGCAGGCGCAAACTCAGAACCTCACCGCCGCCACTTTCAAGAATCAGGTTTGCAGCCGGATTTTCGGCCTGTTCGATTGCCAGGGCGGGCTACAGATCGATGTCCGTACCTACACTACGTTCACGCCGCCTACCCCGCCGATCGATCCGAATACCGGAATGCTCGACACTACGGGCTTCACCTACCAGCCCGGCGTCGCCGGCGACATCGTCGTCATGCGCTTTGTCTATAAGTGGCCCACCTTCGTTCGCACCTTCGGTCTGAACGTGTCGGATCTTGCCGACGGATATCGTCTGGTCATGGCGACTTCCGCCTTCCGCAACGAGCCGTATACGTGGAACGGCGGCAACTGAGCATGCGCCCGATGAAAGCCATGTCCTCTACCGGCCTGATCCGCTCCTTTTCCAGACTCGCGCGCGACGTGCGCGCGGTGTCCGCGGTCGAGTTCGCCTTGATTCTTCCAATCATGGTCACGCTCTTCCTCGGCGGCACGGAATTGAGCCAAGCCATCAGCGTCAAGCGAAAATCGGTGCTGGTCAACCGCACCATCGCCGATTTGACGGCGCAGTACACCAGCATTTCCAGCGCGACGATGAACATCATCTTCGGGGCGGCGGCCGCGGTCATCTCGCCCTACGCCTCCGGGAAGCTGAAGATCGTCGTGTCCGGGGTAAGCGTCGACCCCGTCACCCTCGTCGCCCAGGTCAAGTGGAGTTGCGGCTGGCAGGCGACGGCGCGCGCCATAGACTCGACTTTGACGCTACCGACCGGCCTCAACACTGCGGGCAGCTGGCTTGTGTTCGCCGAGACGACCTACGAATACACGCCGCCGGTCGGCTACGCGATCGTGGGCATGCTCCCGCTCAAGGACACGATGTATCTGCGCCCGCGCCTGACCTCGAGCATCGCCCAAACGGGCTGCCCCTGAGCCGCCCCGCTCAGATCTTCTGATTATATTCGCCGACTTCGGGATGGACGCGGATCGCCGCGTCGATCGCCTTGAACATTTCGCGCATCCGCGTCTCGCTCGCCGGGCTTTCAACCACGACCACGAGTTCGGGCTTGTTCGAGGAAGCGCGCACCAGCCCCCAAGTGCCGTCCTCGACCGTGACGCGCACCCCATTGACCTTCACCAGATCGCGGATCGGCTGGCCCGCGACCTTTTCGCCCTTGGCCTTGGCCTGCTCGAAGCTCCGCACAATCTTCTCCACCACGCCATACTTCGTCTCGTCGGCGCAGTGCGGCGACATGGTCGGCGATTGCCAGGTGCGCGGCAGCGCCTGTCGTAACTCGGAGAGCTTCTTTCCCGGATTACGCTCCAGCATGTCGAGCACCGCGAGCGCCGACACCAGCCCGTCGTCATAGCCGCGGCCGATCGGCGGGTTGAAGAAGAAGTGCCCGGATTTTTCGAAGCCAGCGACCGCCTTCAGTTCCGCAACCCGGCGCTTGATGTAGGAATGACCGGTCTTCCAATAATCGGTTTTCACGCCGTTTGCTTTGAGCACCGGATCGGTGAGGAATAGCCCGGTCGACTTAACATCGACCACGAAGCTGGCGTTCTTCTGCCGCGCCGACAGATCGCGCGCCAGCATGACGCCCACCTTGTCGGCATAGATTTCTTCGCCCGTGTCATCGACAACCCCGCAGCGGTCACCGTCGCCGTCGAACGCCAGTCCCACGTCCGCCTTCGTGCGCAACACCTCGTCGCGCAATGCATGCAGCATTTTCAGGTCTTCGGGATTGGGATTGTAGCGCGGGAATGTGTAGTCGAGCTCGCAATCGAGCGGCATCACCTCGCAGCCGGCCCTTTTCAGAACCTCGGGCGCGAAGGCCCCGGCGGTACCATTGCCGCAGGCGACCACGACCTTGAGCTTCCGCTTGAGCTTCGGGCGCGCGGTAAGATCGGCGATATAGCGCTCGGCGAAACCCGGCACGTATTCGTAGGCTCCGCCTTCATGCGTCCGGTATTTCGCACCGAGCACGATGTCCCGAAGCCGGCCCATCTCGTCGGGCCCGAAGGTCAAAGGCCGCGCCGCGCCCATCTTCACGCCGGTCCAGCCGTTCTCGTTGTGCGAAGCGGTGACCATGGCGACGCAGGGCAGGTCGAGCGCGAACTGCGCGAAATAAGCCATCGGCGTGACCGCGAGCCCGATGTCGTGCACCCGCGCACCTGCGGCCATCAGACCGGTGACGAGCGCGAGCTTGATCGAGGCCGAATAGGAGCGGTAGTCGTGCCCGACCGCGACGCGGGGCTCCACTTTCAGCTCGCGAAACAGCGTGCCAAGCCCGAGGCCTAGCGCCTGCACACCCATCAGGTTGATTTCTTTGCCGAACAGCCAGCGCGCATCGTATTCGCGAAAACCCGTGGCCTTGACCAAGGGCTCGGTTTCGAACGCGTAGGTATTGGGTTGAAGAGCGGGCTTGGGCGGCGGAAACGTCATGGCCGCCACATACCACGAAATCGGGCCGCTGGAGGAGGCGTGCGTGATGCTGGTTAGCGCTCGAGCACGAGCGTAGCGCCCCGCACTTCATAGCGCGACAGGCGCTTGAGGAAGCTCATGCCAAGGAGATTCGTGCCGAGCATGCCCTCGCTCATTACCAACGCATCCACGTCGTTGAACGAGATCGCCCCCACCCGCACGGAGCGCAACCGTACCCTCCGTGCCTGTGCGCTTCCGTTGGCCGTGCGCACCCCTACATCGAAGCGATCGCCGGGAAACACGATCCCGAGCGCACGAGCATCCTCGTAGCGCAGCGCCACCAGCGTCGCACCGGTATCGACGATCGCGTTCAGGGTACGGCCATTGATCTGGATGTCGGATACGTAGTGGCCGTTCCGGTCGGCGGCGATGCGCGTGGTGCCGCCCGACGCCGGGCTTTCACTTTCAGGGGTCGCGCTCAAGGGACGCACCGTCGCCGCGCTCGGCTCGCCGTTCATAAGCCGGCTCGCCAGATCAGGCGCGAAATAGGCGACCGCGAGAACGACACCGACGACAAAGAGCAGAGATCTGAGCATGCGCGACTCCCGTCTGCGCAGACTAGGCGGCGGGCCGCAACGGCTCGGTAAACAGGCCGAAGCGCTTGTCGCAATGGTGAACGAACGATTACCGCTTGGGCCGCGGCTTGGCGCGCCGAGTGGGTGCGGCGGCGAGCGGATCGTCGGGCCAGGGATGTTTCGGATAGCGCCCGCGCAACTCCCGCCTCACCTCCGCCCAGGAGCCGCGCCAGAAAGCGGGCAGGTCCTTCGTCACCTGGATCGGCCGCTGCGCCGGCGAAAGCAGCGATAACGTGAGCGGCACGCGGCCATTGCCGACCGACGGATGCCGATCGAGGCCGAACAGCTCCTGCACCCGCACGGCGATAGCCGGACCACCCTCGGCAGCGTAGTCGATCATGAGCTGCGAGCCGGTCGGAACGGCGAGATGAGAGGGCAGCTCTTTTTCGAGACGCCGCGCCAGCGCATGTGGCAACAACACACGCAGCGCCCGCGTCAAGTCCTCGCCTGTCACCTGCGAGACGGCCGTCTTGCCCGCGAACATCGGAGCCAGCCATTCGCCCGCACGCATCGTCAGTGTGGCTTCGGAAAGATCGGGCCACGGCTCGCCCTCTAGCGCACGAATGAAACGAACCCGCGCCAGCAACTGGTGCGCCGCATCGGTCCAGGGAAGCCGATCGAGTCCGAGACGCACGATCCCATCAGTGAGCGCCTGGGCGGTTTCCTCGCCCGGTTTCACTGCGAGTGGCCGATCGGCCAGGATCAGCGCGCCGAGCTTGCGCACGCCGCGTGCCCGCACGGCCAACGCCTTTTCGTCGAAAGCGACCTCGACCGTCTCCTCGATCCGATCCGCGAACTGGCGCTCCAGCTCCGCTTCGTCGAGCTTCGCCGCGAGCAGGATGCGGGCCCCGTTGGCGCTGCCGGCCAGTTCCGCGACCGCGAGATACGGCTCGCGCGCAAGCGCGTTCGCCGAGTCGAGCGCAGCACCGCGGCCGTTCTCCAACAGGAACGCGCCGCGCTTGCCCGCCCGCGCTTTGGCCACCCGGTCCGGATAGGCGAACGCGAGCAGTGCGCCGGCGTGGCTTGGCTTACTCTCGCGCAGCTTTCCGCCGGCCGTCTCGGCCCATTGGCCGGCCATGCGCCGCGCCTGCTCCGCTCGCTGCGAACGGTCGCGGCGGAAGTTCTCGATACGGTGAGAAAGATCAACATCGTCGCCCCCTAGCCCGCGTTCGGAAACCACCGCTGCGATCTCTGCTGCAAGCCCTGCCTCGTCCTCGTCGGCTGCTGCAACGACCATCGCAGACAAGCGCGGCGGCAACGGGAGCTTGGCGAGCTTCTTGCCGAGCGACGTGACCCGACCCTCGGCATCAATCGCACCGAGCTCCCCCAACAGGCTGCACGCTTCGGCCACCGCCGGGCCGGGCGGCGGATCGAGCCAGGCGAGCTTGCCCGGATCGGTCACGCCCCAGACCGCAAGGTCCAACATGAGAGAGGAAAGATCGGCGGTGAGAATCTCGGGCTGAGCGAACGGCATGAGACTGCGCGTCTCCGGCTCGTCCCACAGCCGATAGCAGACCCCGGGCTCCGTGCGCCCGGCACGGCCGCGACGCTGGTCGGCGGAAGCGCGCGACACGCGCACGGTCTCGAGCCGCGTCAGCGCCACCGCCGGCTCGAAGCGCGGCACGCGCGAGAGTCCGGAATCGACGACGACTCGCACGCCTTCGATGGTCAGCGACGTTTCCGCGATAGAGGTCGCGAGCACCACCTTGCGGCGGCCTGGCAATGCGGGCGAAATCGCCCGATCCTGCACGTCAGCGTCGAGCGCACCATAAAGCGGCACCACGTCGATCGCGGGATCGGTTATGCGCTCGCGAACGAAATCGCCGGTGCGGCGGATTTCCGCGGCTCCCGGCAAGAACGCCAGCACCGAGCCCGGCTCTTCCCGCACGGCGCGCGAGATCGCATCCGCCATGCGCCGCTCGATCGGCGCGCGAGCGTCACGGCCGAGATAGCGCGTCTCGACCTCGAAGGCGCGGCCCTGGCTCTCGATCACCGGAGCATTGCCCAGAAGCTTTGCCACCCGTGCGCCGTCGAGCGTCGCGGACATGGCGAGAATGCGCAGGTCTTCGCGCAGCCCCTCGCGCGCATCGAGCGCGAGCGCGAGGCCCAGATCCGCGTCGAGCGAACGCTCGTGGAATTCGTCGAACAGAACCGCGGCAATCCCTTTCAATTCAGGGTCCTCGAGCGCGAGCCGCGTGAACACCCCCTCGGTCACGACCTCGATCCGGGTCTTGCGCGAGATTTTCGATCCGAAGCGCACCCGAAAGCCGACCGTTTCGCCCGCCGCCTCGCCGAGGTGCCAGGCCATTCGCGCCGCCGCCGCGCGCGCGGCCAGCCGCCGCGGCTCGAGCACCAGGATTTTTCGCCCGTTAACCCAAGGCTCGTTAAGCAACGCCAGCGGCACCCGCGTTGTCTTGCCGGCGCCCGGTGGCGCCACCAGCACCGCCGATCGTCCCGAAACGAGCGCTTCGCGCAGGCGCGGCAATACCTCATCGACCGGCAAGGAATCGCGAAACGGATTGGTCATCGTCTCATGCTTGGATTGTCCCGCAGGCCGCGCATAGCGGGCTGTAGGCCGAGGGTAAAGCTCGCCCTGGCACGAAGCTTGCGACGGTATGGGCGCAAGGCAGTGTCTGTCCCGATTCGGGACAGGCGGCGGATTCGGAGACGAAAATGCAGACGGCGATCAAAGGTGCGGAACGCATCGACTGGGTCGACTACGCCAAGGGCTTTTGCATCGTCATGGTGGTGATGATGCATTCGACTTTCGGCGTTGAGCTCGCCGCCGGCCAGCAAAGCTGGATGCATGCGGTCTCCGATTTCGCCAAGCCGTTTCGTATGCCCGACTTCTTTCTGATCTCGGGTTTGTTCCTGGCTCGCGTCATCGATCGCGATTGGGCGAGCTATCTCGATCGCCGCGTTTGGCACTTCGTCTATTTCTACGTGCTGTGGCTCACCATCCAGATCGGCTTCAAGGCGCCCGGGCTCGCGGGCGAAGTGGGCGCGCTCGGAGTAGTCCAACTTTATCTCCACTCCTTCATCGATCCGTTCGGCACGCTGTGGTTCATTTATCTACTGCCGGCGTTTTTCATCGTGACCAAGCTCGCGCGCCGCGCGCCGCCGCTGCTCATCTTGCTGGCCGGCATCGCGCTCGAGTCGCTCCGCATCAAGACCGGCAACACGCTCGTGGACGAGTTCGCCTCCCGCTTCATCTATTTCTACGCCGGCTACTGGCTCTGCACGCACTTCTTCACGCTCGCGCGCATGGTTCAGCAATACCCGAAGCTCGCGATCGCCGCTCTCCTGGTCTGGGCCCCGATCAACGGCCTGATGGTGGTCTCCGGTCTTGCATTCCTACCCGGCCTTTCGCTCTTAATGGGCTTCGTCGGTGCCGCGGCCGTGATCGCGCTCGCAGCATTGTTCTCCAAGGTGCGCTTCCTCGACATACTGCGCTACGCTGGCCAGCATTCGATCACGATCTATCTCGCCTTTTTCCTGCCGATGGCGGCGACACGCTATGCGCTCCTGAAGGCCGGGATCATCCCCGATCTCGGTACGGTTGCGCTGATCGTGACCCTCTTCGCGATCGCAGGGCCGCTTCTCCTGCAACTGCTCGTGCGCAACACGCCGCTTTCTTTCCTGTTTGAGCGGCCGGCTTGGCTGCGTTTCGACCGGCCTCGCCATCCGACGCTGCAGCCCGCGGAATAACGCTCAACAGATAAGACCGTGCCGGGGTTGTCGGCGCGGCCGGTCTTCGGCATCGTGGCGCAAAGGGCGTCCGATGGCCAAATCCAGCAAATCCGGCAAGCGCGACCACATCTTCCTGGTCGACGGCTCGTCCTACATTTTCCGCGCTTATTTCGCGATGTTCCGCGCCGCCCAGGCACGCGGCAAGGCCTTCACGCGCTCAGACGGCCTGCCGGTCGGCGCGGTAATGAACTTCTGCTCGATGCTGTGGAAGTTGCTGCGCGACGGCCTCGACGGCGTGAAGCCCACCCACATCGGCGTCGTGTTCGACGCCTCGGGCGACACCTTCCGCAACAAAATCTACCCCGAATACAAGGCCAACCGCGACGAGCCGCCTTCCGATCTCATCCCGCAATTCCCGCTAATGCGCGAAGTGGTGAAGGCCTTCAGCCTGATCCCGATTGAGGCCAAGGGTTACGAAGCCGACGACCTGATCGCGACCTACACACGCGAAGCGCTGAAGGCGGGCGCCGATGTGACGATCATCGCCGGCGACAAGGATCTGATGCAGCTCGTGAAAGCCGGCGTCGTCATGTACGACCCGATGCCCGGCAATGAGCGCCGGATCGGTCCGAAGGAAGTCGAGGAAAAGTTCGGCGTCGAGCCCGAGCGCGTCGTCGAAGTGCAAGCACTGGCCGGCGATAGTTCCGACAATATTCCCGGCGTGCCCGGCATCGGGATCAAGACCGCGGCCGCGCTGATCCAGGAATACGGCGATCTCGAAACGCTTCTGAAGAACGCCAAGAGCATCAAGCAGGACAAGCGGCGCGAGTCCTTGATTCAGTTCGCCGATCAGGCCCGCCTCTCCAAGCGACTTGTGCTGCTCGACGACAAGGCGCCGGTTCCGATTCCGCTGAAAGATCTCGCCATGCACGAGATCGACGGCAAGCGCGCAATCGCGTTCCTCAAGGCGATGGAATTCACCACGCTGACCAAGCGCGTGGCCAACGATGTCAACGTCGATCCCGAAGAAGTCGAGCCGGACCCGAAACTGAAGGCGGGCGGCAGTTCAGTTCCGAAGCTCTTGGCGAAGCCAGCCGAGACTGAGCCCACCAAGGAAACTACCCGCAAGGCTTCAGCGGACACCCCTTCCTCCAAGGCTAAGAGCGACAAGATTCCGGCAGATGCATTGACTCCCCAAGCCCTCGCCGCCGCCCGCGCCAAGGAAGCGAAAGCAAGCAAGGTCGATCGCTCGAAATACGAGACCGTGCGCGACCTGAAGCGGCTGGAAGCCTGGGTCGCGAAAGCAACCGACCAATGCCTCGTCGCGGTCGACACCGAGACCACCTCGCTCGACGCTATGCAGGCCGAGTTGGTCGGCGTGTCGCTGGCGCTGTCGCCGAACGAAGCCTGCTACATCCCGCTCGGCCACCGCACTGACGGCGATCTTCTGTCCGGCGGCGGGTTGGTGCCCGGGCAAATCCCGATCCGCGACGCGCTGAAGATTCTCAAGCCCATGCTCGAGTACGAAAGTGTGCTCAAGATCGGGCAGAACCTGAAATACGACATGCTGGTGCTCGCCCGCCACGGCATCGAGGTCAAGCCGCTCGACGACACCATGCTGCTCTCCTACGCGCTCGATGCCGGCAAGCACGGCCACGGCCATGGCATGGACACGCTCAGCAAGACGCACCTTGGCCACGAGCCCATCAAATACGAGGAAGTTACCGGCAAGGGAAAGACCTCCGTCGGCTTCGATCTGGTCGAGATCGACAAGGCCACCGCCTATGCCGCCGAGGACGCCGACGTCACGCTCCGGCTTTGGCGCGCGCTGAAGCCGCGCCTGGTCTCCGAGAGCATGGCCACGGTCTACGAGACGCTCGAGCGGCCGCTAGTGGCCGTACTCATGCGCATGGAGCGCGCCGGCATCTCGATCGACAAGGCGATCCTGTCGCGGCTCTCCGGCGAGTTCGCCCAATCGATCGCACGCCTCGAAAACGAGATCAGCGAGCTCGCCGGCGAAGGCTTCAACCCGGGCAGCGCCAAGCAGCTTGGTGATATTCTGTTCGGCAAGATGAAGCTGCCCGGCGGCACCAAGACGCCGACCGGCGCCTGGTCCACGCGGGCCAACGTGCTCGAAGACCTGGCCGAGGAGGGCCACGAGCTGCCGAAGCGAATTCTCGACTGGCGCTCGCTCACGAAGCTCAAATCCAACTACACCGACGCGCTGCCTTCCTATGTGAACCCCGAGACCAAGCGCGTACACACCTCTTACGCGCTGGCCTCGACGCCCACCGGCCGCCTCTCCTCTTCCGATCCGAATCTGCAGAACATTCCCGCGCGCACCGAGGACGGCCGCAAGATCCGCCGCGCCTTCGTGGCCGTGAAGGGATCGAAG
>DATBTC010000036.1:0-23778 GCA_036559465.1 Xanthobacteraceae bacterium | reverse complement strand
ACGGACACCAGGCGCCCTTGGTCAGCCGAGCGATCTCGCGGAACGCCTGCTCGGCGATACCGTCGCGATTTTCCTGGAACATGAAGGCCGGGACACCGAGCAGGCCGAGCTCGCCCGCGATGGCGCAGAGGTCGTCGACCTTCTCCTCCATCGCGTCGCCTACGAACACGAAGGCGTCCACCCGCTCGCGCTTGCTCTCCTTGCGCACGTGCGACAGCACCCGGCCGATCTGGGTATGGCCGCCGCGGCAATCGATCTTCTCCATGAGCGAGGCCAAACGCGCCGGGTCCGAAACCCAGGCGGAAGCGGCGCATTCGGAAATGCCGCGATAGAACACGAGCTGCACGTCGAGCCCGCCGATCGCCGCCGTCTCCTCGAACATCTCGGCCTGCAGCTTGCAGGCCAGATCCCAGGTCGGCTGGCGGCTCATGGTGGCGTCGAGCGCAAACACCAGCCGGCCGCGCTTACCGTCCGTGCGCGGCCCAAGCGAGCGCGCCTGCGCGAGGAAGGCGTCGATCTCAGGGCGCGCCGAGGCGGCCGGACGGGCATCCTTGCCTGCCGGCGCCGGTGTACGAACATCCTTGCGGTCTTCGGCCATAGGGCCTCCGGACGCGGTCGCCCGCGCCATTCTAGTTCAGATCGGGAGTCTTTTGGTGTTGCGCAAGCGGCCTTCGGCCGTAAGGCTTACTCGGCGATGAATTCGCCGGTATCGAGCGGCTGGCCCGAATTGCGCTGCCATTCGGCCCGCGCCGCCGCGCGCCGGCGGCCGCGCTCGTCGATCGGCAGCCGCAGCGCGTCGATCAGGACGCGCACTTCCTGCCGCGCCGCCTGATGCGCGAGCGACGGCTTCTGACCGAGCGTGGTTTCGTTCAAGGTATCGAGCACCGTCAGCCCGCGTGGAAACAGCTCGCGATAGACCACGCGCTCGGAGAATCCATCGGACAGCCGAAAGCCAAGCTTGCGCCCAAGGCTCAGCAGGCCTTCCTGCATATTGCGTCCGTTTTTCGTCTCGAATTGGCCGACGCGATTCCGTACCACAATCCAGTCGGCGGCCGCCTCCTCGATGATGCGGCGCTGGCGCCGCGCCTCGGTGACGACGTCGGCATAGTGGTTGGTGTCGGTGATTTCGTAGCTCTCCGGATCGATGTGCGCGAGCACGTCGAAATCGACGAAGCTGTCGTTCAACGGCGTCACCAGCGTGTCGGCCATGGCGTGCGCCAGCCGCATCAGATGGCTGTCGGTGGCCGGCGTGTCGATCACGACGAAGTCGTGGCTGTGCTCGACCGCGGTGATCGCGGAGGCGAACGCCGCAAACTCGGCGGCCTCGTTCTCGTCGAGGTTGCGTCCGTTCGCGCGATCGACCGCGTGATGGTCGGGCAATTCGAGCGGCACACCGCACTTCCTGGCCCACAGACGGCGGTTGGCGACATAACGCGTGAGGCTGCGCTGGCGGCTATCCACATCGATGGAGGCGACCTTTTGGCCGGCCTTCAGGAGCGCGACCACGACGTGCATCGACGTCGTAGTCTTGCCCGACCCGCCCTTTTCGTTGGCGATGACGACAACATGGGCCGAGCGCGCTCCACGCGACGCACCGGCACCCCCGACAGCTGGACTCTCGTAACGCATGCGACCCGAAACCCACGCGCGGGCCAACCCCCACTGAGGCAATAGTGCGAATCCCGGAGGCGAACCGTCAAGCGCTGGCGGCTATGCGGATGCAAATTATTTTTCGATTCGGCCAGCGTCCGACTCCCCGTGGCCGGTCCGCACTGCCTCTGCTAGGTTCCGCGCCAGCGCGTTGAGCTGGGTGAGGAATGAGCCGCCCGCAGATCGTCCGCAAGATCAAGGTGTTGCGCACCGTCGTTGCCGGATGGCGCAAAGGCCGCGCAACCGTCGCACTCGTCCCCACCATGGGGGCGTTGCACGAAGGACACATTTCGCTCGTCCGCCTGGCCCGGCAAAGGGCGGACCGTATAGTCGTCTCGATTTTCGTAAATCCCGCGCAATTCGCCCCGCACGAGGACTTCGGCACCTATCCGCGCAACTGGAAGGCCGATATCGCCAAGCTCAAGGCGGAAAAGGTGGATCTGGTGTTCGCCCCGGCCGTGACCGAGGTCTATCCCGGCGGCTTCGCCATGCGGATCGAGCCCGCGGGCCCGGCCAAGGCCGGCCTCGAGGACAAGTTCCGGCCGCATTTCTTCAGCGGCGTCGCGACCGTCGTGGCCAAGCTCCTGATCGAAGCCAATCCCGATTTGGCGATTTTCGGCCAGAAGGACTACCAGCAGCTCCAGGTGGTCACGCGGCTGGCCCGCGATCTCGACCTTCCGCTCAAGATCGTCGGCGCGCGCACCGTGCGCGAAAAAGACGGCTTGGCCCTCTCCTCCCGCAACGCGTATCTGTCGGCTGAGGATCGCAAGCGCGCGCCAACGCTCCATCGAGTGCTCAGCGAAAGCGCCAAGGCGATCAAGGCCGGCGAGCCGGTGGAAACCGTGCTCGCGCGCGGGCGGAAACAGGTCGCGGATGCCTGCTTCGCGCTCGACTATTTCGAGGCGCGCCATGCGGAAACCCTGGCGCCGATCGCCTCCGCCAAGGAAGGACCGATCCGCCTCCTGATCGCGGCCAAGCTCGGCTCTACACGGCTCATCGATAATATCGGGATTTGACCGGCTTAAACCAAACTGAAGAATCCGAGATAGACCGCCGCGAGCCCCACAACAGCGAGCGCGGTTCCAATGACCAGCACATCGATCATTCCCCGAACGTTGATTCCCTACCGCGCCTTCATAGCCGGCAAGACAGTCTTTGTGCCGTGGTCCGCCACATTCTTTTCCGGCTGCGGATAGTCAGCGCTCGCGCGGTCGGGTGTATTCATGGGCCATCCTCATGGGTGGTCGTCTCAGATAACGCGCGACCCCCATCCCAGTTCCACCAGGTCAGAGCAGGCCGAGTTCGCGCAATTCCCGCCGCAGCTCTTCGGGGAGATTCGCCGCGCCCTTGCTGCCGCGCCTGAGATCGGTCGGCGCATCCTTGGCGCGCAGATAGCGCCAGCCCTGGAACGGCCGCGACGGCCGCGGCGTCACCGGGATCACCTTCGGATCGAGCACGACCGCGCAGCGCTTGATGCCTTCCTTGTCTGTGTATCGCCGGATATCGAGAACCTTCTGCCGGCAGGCGACCTGACCACGGATCACCCAATAGAGCGAGCCGCCGTCCATGAGTTCGTCCTTTCGCGTCGGCATCATGCGGGTGCGGTGGATATGCTCCAAGGGCTGCTTCTTCTTGCGCTTCTCGGCGAGCTTTTCGGCGATCCACTCTTCGAGATCGCGGATCGAGTCGCAGCCGACGCAGAGCTTGATGAGATGGAGCGTCATTTCGCGCCTTCAGCTTCCGCAGGCGTAATCACCACGAGTTTGGCGCGTTCCGCCACCTGATCGTCGACCCGCACCAGAAGCTCCGCGATCTTGCCGTCGAGCGGCGCCGTAAGCGCATGCTCCATCTTCATCGCCTCTAACACCAAGAGCCGCTGGCCCTTCTTCACTGCTTCGCCCCTGGCCACCTCGAGGCTGAGTACCTTGCCATGCATCGGTGCGGTCACGATCCCGCTGCCGTCGAGATGTTCGAGATCCACCGCCGTCGAGTCGGCAAGCGCGACCCAGGTCTGCTTGCCGTTGCGCCAGGCGATCGCCGCCGCGGGCAACTCCACCACCAAGCAATCGGCGGCGCGCTCCCCGTTGATCCTTGCCTTCGGGCCGTCGGCTTCGAAACGTACGAACGCGGAAGCGCGCTCGCCGTCGATGGTGACCGCAACCCCGGTTTCCGCGGCCGCGCTCAGCGAAAACGAACCGAACGTGTCCCAGACACTCTGCCGCTCGTTGGTGCGCGCCTTCGTCCGCGCCGAGAGCCGCGTCTGTTCGCGCGCCAGGAGCCGCTCCACCGCCCTCGCCGCCGCGGCATGATCCGCGCCTTTCGGCGTGCCGCCGAGCGAGTGCAGCTCCCGCTCGATCAGATGCGTATCCACCCGCCCCTGGCGCACTTCGGGCGAGAACGCGAGCGCGCGGAGAAACGCGACATTGGTGCGCGGGCCGATCACTACGGTCTCCGCGAGCGCCTTAGCGAGCCGGTTGAACGCGGCTTCACGTGAGCGGCCATAAGCGATGATCTTGGCCAGCATCGGATCGTAATAAGGTGTGATCTCGTCTCCGCTCTCGATCCCACTATCGACGCGGATGCCCTCACCCGTAGGCAATTGCAACGCATGCACGTGCCCGATCGAAGGCAAGAAGCCGCGTTCCGGATCTTCGGCATAGAGCCGCGCCTCGACCGCATGCCCTTCGAGCCGGATATCGCTCTGCTTGAGCGGAAGCTTCTCACCGGCGGCAACGCGAAACTGCCACTCCACCAAGTCGAGGCCGGTGATCGCCTCGGTCACTGGATGCTCGACTTGCAGCCGCGTGTTCATTTCAAGGAACCAGAATCCGTCGGGCCTGAGCTCCGCCCCGCCCTCGGCCAGAAACTCGACCGTACCCGCGCCTCGATAGCCGACCGCACGCGCGGCCTCAACCGCTGCCCGGCCCATGGCCTCGCGCACCTCGGGCGTAATGCCCGGCGCGGGCGCTTCCTCCATCACCTTCTGGTGGCGCCGCTGCAGCGAGCAATCGCGCTCATAGAGATGCACCACGTTGCCGTGCGTATCGGCGAAGACCTGCACCTCCACGTGCCGCGGTCGCTCCACATACTTCTCAAGCATGACCCGCGCATCGCCGAACGCCGCTTCCGCCTCGCGCGCAGCCGCTTCCAGCGCGGTTTCGAATTCGAGCGCCTTTTCCACGCGCCGCATGCCGCGTCCGCCGCCGCCGGCAATCGCCTTGATCAACACCGGATAACCGATCTCGTAGGCCTTCTGGCGCAGGAACTTCGGCTCCTGGTTGTCGCCATGATAGCCGGGCACAATCGGCACGCGCGCTTTGACCATCAGCGCCTTGGCTTCGCTTTTCAGACCCATTGCGCGCATAGCCGCGGCCGGCGGCCCGACAAAGACGACACCCGCCGCAGTGCAGGCTTCGGCAAGCTCCGCGCGCTCCGAAAGGAACCCGTAGCCCGGATGCAGACATTCGGCTTTGGCCGCGCGTGCGACTTCCATCAGCCGATCGAGATTGAGGTAAGACTCCCGCGCCGGCGCCGCACCGATCGCGTGCGCCTCGTCGGCGAGGCGCACATGCATGGCGTCGCGGTCGGCCTCCGAATAGACCGCGATCGTGCGGATTCCGAGCGTGCGCGCGGTCCGCATGATGCGGACCGCGATCTCGCCGCGATTGGCGATGAGTACCGAGCGGAACATCGCGCGATCCTAGACGCCGCGGGGCGGGATGCCAGCGGCGTAGTGTGGATTCAGTTTGGCCGCGGCGGACTGATGGCGGTCGGCGCGGGGAGCACTGTGGCAGCGGGTGGTGCCACGGCAGCCGGCGGCGTACTTACGGGCTCCGGCGGAGGCGGTGTGCCGGGCGCATGGCGCTGGGGCGGCGTGGTGTCTTCCTCTTCCTGCTCCAGATAGCGGCGCGGCACGACTCGTGGAAGGCCCGCAACAGGCTCCGGCGTGCGGCGCGTCGATGCCGGTGTGACGGTACCCGGCGCGTTCGGAGCACCAGTGCGTGGCTGTGTGCCGGCTTTGTCCTTGGTACGTGGCTGCGACTTGGGAGCTGCACCCGGACGCGCGGGCGCGGCCGCTGCCGGCGGCGTCGGTGCCGGCGTTGCCGCCGCGGGTGGAGTTGGCGCAGTTTCCGGTTCGGGCGCCGGCGCCGTCGCCGGCTTCGGCGGAGCAGGCTTCTCTGGCTCGCGCCAGGCTGCGGCATGTTTGCCGACGAGTGTCTCCATGCGCTTGGCGGTGAGATTGTCCTTCACCTTTACCGGATCGCGCAAAATGCGGAAACGCGTGCAGGCCTCCGGTGTGCACTTGTCTTCGGTCGCCATGACGTGCGCGACGAAGCCATAGGCATCGGTTTCGATGGAGTCGCGAAATTCCCTGACCCGGTCGAGATAGCTTGCGTCGCGTGCCTCCGCATAAGCGACCGCGTCGGCCACGAACAGCATCCGCTCGCGCACGTGCGCGAGTGCCGCCGCGACCCGTTGCGGTTCGGCGAACAGCGTACGCTCACAAGCTTCGGCGAGCGCCGGTTCGCTCGTACCGTCGACGCAGGCAAGCACCGAGCCGGGCTGGGAGGCTCTCGCCAAGAGGGCTGCCGCGCGGTCTTCGAGCGCGTTTCGCTCGGCGCGCCTCGACATGCCCTCCACCTGTCGCAGGCCGAGATAGGCGGCACCACCGATTACCGCAACGAGCGCCACCTGCGTCAGCACGTTCAGCGTACCGTGCGATTCATGGCCGCGCGCCCCTCGGAACAGGGAGATCACTACGATCACGACCGCCAGAACGCCGATAGCCGCCGCCCAGGTCGGGACGGTTATGGCGGTGAACAAGGCCTCCATGCACTTCTATCTACTCGGATTTTGCCGGGCCGTCGACACGAAGCGGGCGCCTGTGGGTGACGGAGTCGCCCGGAACCAGCCCGCTAAACCGTGACCTGGGTGCCGATCTCGACCACGCGCTCGGAGGGAATGTGGAAATAATTGCTGGCGTCGTCGGCACTACGCGCCAGCGCGATAAACAGGCGGTCCTGCAGGCGCGGGATCCCGCCGCGTGCTTCCGGCCGAAGGCTGCGGCGCGATAGGAAGAATGAGGTCGACATGATGTCGAAGGTCCAGCCCAGCTTGCGCGCGAGCGCGAACGCCTTGGGTACGTTCGGGGTCTCCATGAAGCCGAAGGTGAGCACCACGCGCATGAAATGCGGCGAGGACTGGAGAATCTGCACGCGGTCTTCCTGAGAGACGCGCGGCTTGTCGGCGGTGACGATGGTCAGGATCACGTTGTGCTCATGCAGCACTTTGTTGTGCTTGAGATTGTGCAACAGCGCCGTCGGCGCGAACTGCGGGTCGCTGGTGAGAAACACCGCCGTGCCCGCCACCATGTGCGGCGGCTTTTTCTCGAGGCTCTTCGATAGAGGCGCGAACGGCACTTCGATGCGCCGCGTCTTCTGCGCGAGGATATTGGTGCCACGTCGCCAGGTCAGGATCACGAACACGGTGACCGCGCCGAATAGCACGGGAACCGCGGCGCCCTCGAACAACTTCAGAAGATTCGCTGAGAGAAACGTAGTATCGACAATAACGAACGGCAGCACCAGAAGTGCTGCGCTCCACGGCTTCCACTGCCACAGCTTCCAGATCACGACGAAGGCGAGAATCCCGTCAACCACCATCGTTGTGGAAACCGCGATGCCGTAAGCCGACGCGAGCGCACTCGAGCTTCGAAACAGTCCGACTAGCAAGAGCACGCCGATAAGCAGGATGAAGTTCACACGCGGCACGTAGATTTGGCCCAAATGCGTTTCGGACGTGTGGCGGATCGCCAACCGGGGCAGTAGCCCGAGCTGGATCGCCTGCTGCGTAATCGAGAAAGCGCCGGTAATCACCGCCTGGCTCGCGATCACGGTCGCGGCGGTCGCCAGCAGCACCATCGGAATGAGCATTTGCTCCGGTACCAGACGATAGAACGGATTTTCGATTGCCGCAGGATTCGCCATCACCAGCGCCCCCTGCCCGAAGTAATTGATGACCAGCGCCGGGAACACGAGCCCGAGCCAGGCGAACTGGATCGGCTTGCGACCGAAATGCCCGAGATCGGCATAGAGCGCTTCGCCGCCGGTGACCGCCAGGAAAACGGCGCCGAGCGTGACCAGGCCGATAATGCCGTGGCTCGCGAGGAATGAGATCGCGTACCACGGATTGATCGCCGCGAGCACCCGCGGGTCGTCGGCGATATGAATCAGTCCCGCCACGGCGATCGCCAGGAACCAAACGATCGTGATCGGACCGAAGAAGGCCGAGACTTTCGCCGTGCCGCGCGATTGCACCGCGAACAGAGCGATCAGGATCCCCACAGTGATCGGCACGACATAGGGCTCGAACGCCGGCGTCACGATCTTGAGGCCTTCGACAGCGGAGAGCACCGAGATCGCCGGCGTGAGGAAGGAGTCGCCGTAGAACATCGCCGCTCCGACGACGCCAAGAAAGAACACCGGACCCGTACGGCGGCCGAGCGCCCGAAATGCAAGCGCAGTGAGCGACAGCGTTCCGCCCTCCCCGTGATTATCCGCACGCAGCAGAATCAACACGTACTTGAGTGTGACGACGACAATCAGCGACCAGAGAATCAGGGAAAGGACGCCGAGCACGGCTTCACGCGTGACCGGGCCGCCTTCCCCGCTTGCAGCGACTACCGCCTCGCGGAACGCGTAGAGCGGGCTGGTGCCGATGTCGCCATAGACGACGCCGATGCTGCCGACGGTGAGCGCCCAAAAACTCTCGCGGGGACGGGCTGCGCCGTTCGCGTGGGCCGCGGCCGTTTCCGGGCCGGACGCCGTTTGGGCCATTTTTGGGAATCGCCGAGTTTACGCTGCGTACGTTGCAGCGGGGCGGGCTTCTAGCACGCGGTCTCGGGCAGTGCCATCCCGAAGGAAAGCAGCGCCGCGGAAGGTACCGGATCTTCCGGGCGCGGCCCTTGTTCGTTCATGCAGGTCGGTTTTGGAGACCCTAGACGTTCACTTGCGTGCCGATTTCGACGACCCGCTCTGATGGAATCTGGAAGTAGCTGGTCGCGTCGTTGGCCCCGCGGGCGAGTCCGATGAAGAGCAGGTCCTGCCAACGTGGCATACCCGAGGCTGCGGCCGGCCGCAGGTGCCGGCGCGAAAGGAAGAATGACGTCTTCATAATGTCAAACGTCCATCCCAGCTTGCGGGCGATCGCGAGCGCCTTGGGTACGTTCGGGTTCTCCATGAACCCGTAACGCACGAGAATTTTCGAGAACGATGGGCTGAGCGCCTCGATCCGCACCCGGTCGTCGTCGGAGACGCGTGGCGCGTCCGCGGTCTCGATGGTCAGGATCACGTTGCGCTCGTGCAGCACGCCGTAGTGCTTAAGGCTATGCAAGAGCGCGGTCGGCGCACCTTCCGGATCGCCGGTGAGAAAAACCGCCGTACCGCGTACTCGATGCGGCGGTTTCGCTTCCAAGTTGCGGACGAGATCGCGCAACGGCACCTCGAGACGACGCGTCTTTTCGAACAAGACTCGCGCGCCGCGCCGCCAGGTCAGCATGACGATAACGATGCAGCTCCCGACCAGCAGCGAGAACCAGCCGCCGTCGTGAACTTTGAGGAGATTGGCCGCGAGGAAGGTGGTGTCGAGCGCAGCGAGCGGGACGATCAAAGCCGCCGCAACGATCGGATTCCATTTCCACACCTTCCAGATCACCACGAACGCCATCAGCGTCGTCACCACCATCGTGCCGGTGACCGCGATGCCGTAGGCGATGGCGAGCGCGCTCGAGCTGCGGAACAGGAGCACGAGCAGAAGCACGCCGAATAGCAGGATCCAGTTCACCCGTGGCACGTAGATCTGGCCGAATTGGCTTGCGGACGTATGCCGGATTTCGAGCCGTGGCAGCAGTCCGAGTTGGATCGCCTGTTGCGTGATCGAATATGCGCCGGTAATGACCGCCTGACTCGCAATAACGGTCGCAGCCGTCGCAAGGCCGACCATAGGCAGGAGCGCCCATTCTGGCATCATCAGGAAGAACGGGTTCTCGATGGTCTTTGGACTCGCCAAGAGCAGCGCGCCCTGCCCGAAATAATTGATGACCAGCGCAGGAAAGACGAACACCAGCCACGCCACCTGGATCGGACGTCGGCCGAAATGCCCAAGATCCGCATAGAGCGCCTCCGCACCGGTGACCGCGAGAAACACCGCGCCGAGCGTCACCAGCCCGATGACTCCGTGGCTTACAAGAAACGAAAGCGCGTAAGTGGGACTCACCGCTGCGAGCACACTCGGATTCTCCGCGATCTTCACCACACCAGCGATCGCAATGGCGACGAACCACACCGCGGTAATCGGCCCGAAAAAAGCGGCGACGCTGGCGGTGCCGCGCGACTGCACCATAAACAGCAGAACCAGGATCAGCACCGTTAGCGGCAAGACGTAGGGCTCGAAGGCCGGCGTGGCGACCTTGAGGCCTTCGACCGCCGAGAGCACCGAGAGCGCCGGCGTGATCATGGCATCGCCGAAGAATAGGGCGGCGCCGATCACGCCGAGGAAGAAGATCACCAAACTCGGACGGCCCAGGGCCTGCTGCGCCAATGACATGAGCGCGAGCGTACCGCCCTCCCCGTGATTATCGGCGCGCAGGAGCACGATGACATATTTGATCGTGACCACGATCACCAGCGACCACAGGATCAGCGAGAGCACGCCGAGGACCGCCTCCTCCGTGATCGCTCCGTTCGGTCCGACCGCAGCGGCCACCGCTTCACGCACTGCGTAGAGCGGGCTGGTGCCGATGTCGCCATAGACAACGCCGATGCTGCCTAGCGTCAGCGCCCAAAAACCGGACTTGGGAATCGCGTGGATGTTCCCAGCGGCCGGAGCCGTAGCCCCCGTCGGGCTCAGAACCTTGTTGGCCATGTGAGGAAACCTGATGTTGCGCTGCACCATCTACAGCGGGAGCGGCTTCTACACCTACGCCCTACCCCGCAACATGCAATCGGACGCGATCAGACATGTGTGGATCGAATAGCTCCCTTCCAATGGCCAGGCCCGCGAACGCAATGCGCGCAAGGGTTCAGAGGGTACTGCATCGTTGTATCGCTCGATTAGGACAGCCGATACGCCATATCCGGATTGCGGCGGCATCCGCACCGAAAGCCTGAGAGCCGGCTGGGTTTGGCAACTTCTCCTGAAAAGACACGCCGGAATTCTTCTCGATTCTGACGATCATTTTTAAGGGGTGTGTTTTCGCGACAGCTTGCTGTGCCGATGAATTTTTTGCGAGAGAAAAAATTCGGCAATCGGATGTCGAAAAAGAAAACATCGGTGGACTGACGCGAAGCGCTTGGTGTTCAACGCGGTTCATACCGCTTCCGAATGCGGCACTTATGCGGCGCACACGATCCGCTTGCTGCCGCATTGTCCGCGCAGAGTCTGGGCGTTCAATGAATCGGGGAGACTGCGTATGCGAGTGATCTTCGGAATGATCCTGGGCTCGGCACTGACCATCGGCGCAGCCTATGTCCATGACGCGATGTTCGCCCCGTCGCAGGCATCGCCTGCGCCGACGCAAACGTCTCAGCGCCAAGTGGTGAACTGGGACGTAGTCAACGCCAATGCGCGCATCGCCAAGTCGATGGTGCGCGAGCAATGGGATAAACTGCAGCAATAGCGCTGCCGCAACGGCTAAGTTACTCAAGCTGAAGGCCGGGCCCATATGGCTCGGCCTTTTTCTTTTCGCGAGTATCAACGCCGGCAATCGTTGGGCGGAGGCGCTCCGGCAAAGCGGTCGGCCATCCATGCGACGGCTGCGCGGGCTGCGCCCCGGGCGATCTGGGTATGATCCAGGCCGGGCATGCGGACGGAACGCACCGGCACGTTCTGCTGGCACAAGGCGCGGACGAATTGCGCGGTGATGCGCGGCCGCACCGTCGTGTCGGCGGTGCCCTGGGCGATGAAATAGGCCATCCCGGCCGGCGCGTGGCCCGGCGTATTGCGCGCGATGAAGGTCTTCCACGGCTCGGTGCGGATGATGTTCACCTTCAGGAAGGCCTGCTGCAGCGGCCGCTCCGCGATGGCGACCCCGAGCGCCTGATTGAGCGACTCGATGCAGCCGGCCGCGACACGCTCGTAGGCAGGAACCGCCTGGGGCAACAACACCGTATCGACCGGCACGTGATAGATGCGCGACCACGACCAGATCGCGTAGCTCGCCAGCGCCCTGCCCGTGCGCCCGTCCATGTCGGACGCGAACAGCTCGCCGAGATAGGTGGCCGGCGCCGCCGCGGCGACGCCGAGCAGCTTGAGCTCCGGCGCATATAGTCGCGCAAGCTCCCCTGTGAAGAGCGCCGCGTGCCCGCCCTGCGAATGGCCCCAGACGACGAAACGCTCGCTGGCGCCGGGCTCGGGCATGTTTATGGCCGCGCGCACCATGTCGAGCACCGCGCGGCCTTCGCTGACCCCGACCATGTAGGGGTGAATGCCCGACGCGCCGAGGCCGGGATAATCGGTCACCGCCACCACATAGCCGCGCGCGATCATCTCGGTCAGGCCCGGGATCTCGTCGAACATCAGCGGCCACATGGAGGGCGCGCAGCGCCGCGCGACGCCGGTCGTGGGATGCGCCCAGGCGATCACGTTGCGCCCGGCCGCGGGCGGCTGGCCGAGCGGATGGATGACGGTGCCGGAAACCGCGATCGGCTCGCCGTGCAGGCCGATCGAGCGATAGAGCACGCGATAGGCCTGCGCCCCGGCCGGCGAGTTCTCGAACGCGGCGATGCGGATGACGGTGCCCGGCTTGCCGGGAATATCGGCCGGATCAACCTCGTAGAATTGCGCCGCCGCCGGCGCCGTCAGCAGAACGAGCGCGGCGCACACCGCGGTCATCCCTGCGAAAAATCGAGTGAAGCTAGTTCGTGCTGCAATCATCGCTTCACGAACGCGAAATAGCCGAACCCGGCGCCGAGCAGGAAATGCAGCACCACCGTGGCCCAGCCGATGCCATAGCCGATGATGCCGTTCATGGTGGCGTAGCCCGAGATCAGCAGATCGAGCACGTTGGCGACCACGCCGGAGAGCAGCACCGCCCGCATCGCTTCCGCTCCCGACCCGTTGCGCGCGCCCCATGTGATCCAGCCGATCACGATAAGCGACGAACCGGCGATGCGGGCCACATGGAGGCCGCTGGCATTGAGCGTCGCGCCATAGATCGCGGCCATTTGCGCCGGCGCCAGCAGGAGGCCGATGCCGAACAGCGCCGGAATGATGGCGGCGATGATGAGAAACGTGGTGCGATTCATGATTGCCTCCCTGCCCATCTTTTTCCCCGATGGATGCCGGCAAAGATTAGCACGCCGACGGATGCATGCGCGCTCCTGCACGCACGCGATTTTCCCTTCGATTCGAAGGTCTTGAACCGAGCCGGGAACCCCGCCGCCCTTCGCGCGTTGATTCAGGATTACTTAATCACAGGAGGACAGCCATGCGCGTATTTCTCGGAATGGTCTTCGGCGCGACGCTGACGGTCCTGGGCGCCTATGCGTACGATTCGCTCTCCACTGGGCCGGCGCTTTCCAGCACGCCGGCGGTCGAGCAAAAGACGATGGTGAACTGGGACGTGGTCGGCCAGAACTGGCAAGCGTTCAGGTCGCGCATCCAGAACGAATGGATCAAGATTTCGGAACTGAAAACCTGACGCGCGTTAACGCTGAAGGAAACGAGGAATGCCCGGCCGCCTTGGCCGGGCTTTCTTCATCATCCACAGGGGTTGAAACCATTCATCCCAGTGGATTCTTCGAGGCATACTGTGGCGCGCATGACCCTGTACCCGCTAGGATGGGATCGCGAGTCATCGGATGAGGCAGGCCATGAATGTGAAATCGCTCGGGGCGCCTGCACTGGCACTGGCGCTCCTGCTCTCCTCCGCCGGCTTCGCTTCGGCCTATGTCTGGCGCGGCAACGACACCGGCGGGATTATTCCCTGGTCGGAGCAAAACGAACAACTCGCGCCGGAATCCGCCTCGGCCCATTGCGCCCGCTGGGGCAAATACGCCCGCATCACCGACGGCATCCGCGAGCCCGGCTATTTCATCAATTTCATCTGCGCGCATAATTACGGCCAGCGCTTTTACGGCCCGCCGCAGCACTTCTGGCCGCCCAAGCCGCGCTACTGATCGCCCCCAGCCTCCGGCCTTACCGCAGCGCGGCAGGCCGCGTTACCACAAAATTAACCATACCCCGCCAACGTCTGCCGAGCTGAGCCGCGATTCCGGACGGAGGGGGAAGTCATGAGTAAGGCGGGTACCAAATCGGCGAAGCATGCGAAGCCCTTTGCGGCGGAGCGCGAGTTCGCAAGGGCCATAGCTTCCGAGCCGGCCAAGCCGATCACCAAGCGGCGCATCGTCCTCGCTTCGCTGTGCGGCACCGCCCTGCTCACGGCGCTTGCCACCCTGCCCATCCGCAACGCCGCGACCAGCACGCCCCAGGTCGCCGCCGCCAAGCCCGCGCCGGCGCTCCGCATCGCTCACCCCTCAATCGACGCCTGGGCTCAGGTGCGGCCCGTGGAAGTGACCGGCGCCATCGCGAAGAAGAAAAAGAAATCCGGCAAGACCAAATACATGAAGGCCGCGGAGGAACCGAACCCCATCGGCGACTGGTTCAAGAAGACATTCAGCGGCGACGACAAGACGGCGCGAAAACGCACGTCGGCGATAGACTAGGAACGCAGCCGCCGCGACGCACAAAATGCCTCGACAGCCTCGGCCATGGCCGTCGCAATGATCGACTGGCGCCCTGCCGACGACATCGCCAGTTCTTCGTCGCGGTGAATGATGGACCCCGCCTCGAACAGCACGGCCGGCATGCGCGCCTCTTTCAAGACGATCAGCTGATCGAACCGGTAGACGCCCGCGGCCCGGTCAACCAGCACGCGCCGCTGGCGGCCCATCAGGGGCTCGGTGTAATGCGGCGTGTAATGTAGCCCCGCGGCCCTCAGCTGCCGACCCAACAGGCGCGCGAACGCGAGGCTCTGCCTCGCCCTGCCGTTGTCCTTCGATATGAAAATCGCATGGCCCTTGAAGCGGTCGCTGTGACGGCCCTCCGCGCCCTCGTATTCCCACTTTTCGATCAGAAATTCCGGCACCGAGTCGTGATGGATCGACACGAACAGATCGGCGCGCATGGCGTTCGCGCGCGCGGCCCGCTTGGGCAGGCTTTCCCGGTTCGGGCCGGCCATGACGAGCAGCTCGGTCTTAGCGAAGCCGGCTTCCAGCAGCCTCGCCTCGATCCGCCGCGCCAGCCACAGATTGAAATCATATTCCGGCACGCCGCGGGCGCTGACCGCGCCGGACTCCAGCCCCGTATGGCCGACGTCGAGCACGACGCGGAACGTGGCGCGGTTGCAGGCCGGGGCCGCGGACTTGCGTGCCGCGGCGTGGGCTTCGCCGCTTAACGTAAGCGCGAGAATGAGTGTGAATGTCCTTATCGCCTGTTTCATCTATCCAAAACTCTTACTCGTCATGGCCGGGCTTGTCCCGGCCATCTCGATCAGGAAAGCACTACGTCCCTAAGCGGGATGCCCGGCACAAGGCCGGGCATGACGTTGTAGTATGTGGTCGTGCCAAGGAGGCAAAGATGACCATCGCGCTGATATTCCTGTCGCTGGCGACCTTCGCCTCCGCGCTGAGCGCCGGCCTGTTCTACGCCTATCACTGGACGGCCATGCCCGGCCTGAACGCCGCCGACCCGATGACGGCCATCAACGCCCTGAAATCGATCAACGTCGTCATCACCAATCCGATATTCATGTTCAGCTTCCTCGGCACGCTGGTGTTTGGCGCGGTCGCGGCGCTGCTCTATCTGCGTTCCTGGGGCACTGCACCGGCCTCCCTCGTGTGGGCGGGCGTTCTGGTCTACGCGCTCGGCGTCTTCGCCGTGACGCTTGCGTTCAACGTGCCGCTCAACAACCAGCTCGCGGCCGCGAACCCGACCGCCGCCACCGCCGCCGCCACCTGGCGCGCGTTCTACGATCCGTGGATGTTCTGGAATTTGGTGCGGACGTTCGCTTCGATCGTTACGTTTGTTCTGTTTGGAGCCACCATGTGGCTGGAGGCAACTCAGCGGTAGCGCCGCTTGCTGTCCTCCGAATTCAAGCGCCAACGTGGATTGTCGATAACACGATCTCCCACTTCTCGCCGAAGCGCACGAGGTTATAGGATTGTCGCCATTCCCGACCCAATGTTCCGTCAGCCTTCAGGGCCTCCCAGGTCATCGTCACGAACGCACTGCGCGGACCGAGCGACTCGGCCGAAAAGTCCTTGTAGGGGAATTTCACCAAGCCTTGGCTGTCGAAGGTATCGGCCAGCGTTTGAAAAAATCGGGCCAAATCGTCCACGGATTGAAGCGACACGAACGAACCGTCGCCGCGCAGAGTGAGACATGGCGCGTGATAGTAGGGCGCCAAGCTCTTATTGGACTCCCCTGTGTTGCGATAGGCTTCGAAGAACCTTTCAATTTCGCTCATTTTTGCATCCTCCGCGGACACTCTTTGTGGTTCAAAATTGGCACATTCGCTTCAAAAGTCCGCTGCCGACTCACGACCCCGGCGAGAACGTAGATACGAGAATCTTCAAACCCTCCGGCGTACGCGCCATGTTGTAGAAGTGCCGCCACACGCGCGCGACCGTGCCGTCGGCGCGCTGCAGTTCCCAATTGGCGACGATCATCGCGCTTCCACTCCCAAGCGTGAGCACGTCGCAACCCCGGCTGAACGCGCGCGTCACCTTGTCCTTGCGGAATAAATCAAGGCGCGTCTGATTGAAGCCGCAAATTTCGTCTTCGCCGCGTACCAGCGTGATGGCCCCGTCCGCGCCAACCGCAAAATAGGGAATATGAAAGAAACGGCTGAGCGGCGCGACATCGCCCGCGTTCATTACCGCTTCCCACGTGCGGCGATAGTCTTCGAGAAAGTCCTTGAACTCGGTCATGGCGCCCTCCCCCGAGAGGCACGTTCACATCCTAAACACCCCAAACCTCGTCCGCGGGATCGGCGCGTTGAGCGCGGCCGATAGCGCCAGCGCCAGCACCTTGCGCGTCTCCGAAGGCGCGATGATGCCGTCGTCCCACAGCCGCGCGGTGGCGAAATAGGGGTTGCCCTCGGTGTCGTATTGCTCGCGGATCGGGCGCTTGAACTCGTCCTCCTCGGCCTTCGGCCACTTCTTGCCCTCGGCTTCGATATTGTCGCGCTTGACAGTGGCGAGCACGCTGGCCGCCTGCTCGCCACCCATCACCGAGATGCGCGCGTTCGGCCAGGTGAACAGGAAGCGCGGCCCATAGGCGCGGCCGCACATGCCGTAATTGCCGGCGCCGAAGCTGCCGCCGACGATCACCGTGAGCTTGGGCACCGCGGCGCAAGCCACCGCCGTCACCATCTTGGCGCCGTCCTTGGCGATGCCGCCGGCCTCGTAGTCCTTGCCGACCATGAAGCCGGAAATATTCTGCAGAAACAGCAACGGAATGCGCCGCTGGCAGCATAGCTCGATGAAATGCGCGGCCTTCAGCGCGCTCTCGGAGAACAGGATGCCGTTATTGGCGATGATGCCGAGCGGCATGCCGTGCAGCCGCGCGAAGCCGGTGACGACCGTGATGCCATAGAGCCGCTTGAATTCGTCGAACTCGGAGCCGTCCACCAGCCGCGCGATCACCTCGCGCGCGTCGTACTGCTTGCGCAGGTCCGCGGGCACGATGCCGTCGAGTTCCTCGATGGCGAACGCCGGCTCGCGCGGCTCGTCATATTCCATATCCACGCGCTTGGGCTTGTTCAGGTTAGCGACGCAGCGGCGCACGATGGCGAGCGCGTGCGCGTCGTCGGTGGCGAAATGGTCGGCGACGCCCGATTTCCGCGTATGCACTTCGGCGCCGCCCAGCTCCTCCGCCGTCACCACCTCGCCGGTCGCGGCTTTCACCAGGGGCGGCCCGCCGAGGAAAATCGTGCCCTGCCCCTGCACGATCACGGTCTCGTCGCTCATGGCCGGCACATAGGCGCCGCCCGCAGTGCACGAGCCCATGACGCAGGCGATTTGCGCGATGCCGGCGGCCGAAAGCCGCGCCTGATTGTAGAAGATGCGGCCGAAATGCTCGCGGTCGGGAAACACTTCGGTCTGGTGCGGCAGGTTGGCACCGCCGGAATCGACCAAGTAGATGCACGGCAGCCGGTTTTCCGCGGCGATCTCCTGCGCGCGCAGGTGCTTCTTCACCGTCATCGGATAATAGGTGCCGCCCTTGATCGTGGAGTCGTTGCACACGATCACGCATTCGCGGCCCTCGATGCGGCCGATGCCGGTGATCAGCCCGGCGCCATGGATCGCGTCGTCATAGAGACCGTTGGCCGCGAGCGGCGAAAGCTCCAGAAAAGGCGTGCCGGGATCGAGCAAGCGCATGACGCGCTCGCGCGGCAAGAGCTTGCCGCGCTTGGCATGGCGCTCGCGCGCCTTTTCCGTGCCGCCGAGCGCCGCCTCCTCGCGGCGACGGCGCAATTCCTCGACCAGCGTCGCCATCGCGGCGGCGTTCGTCTTGAATTCCTTGGATTTGCTGTCGACCGACGAAGTCAGCGCCGCCACGGGTCACTCCCTGATACAAAGTGCCGTGGCGGCGCAGTTATCACAAGTCCCCTTCCTCCCAGGGAAAGGGCCGTGCGTCAGTCGTCCGCGAACACTTCCTTGTAGACCCAGCCGGCAAAGCCGCCGCCCAGGATCGGCGCGATCCAGTAGAGCCACAGCTCGTTGAGCGGCCAGGTCGGCCCGCTGAAGATCGCCGGGATCAGCGCGGTCGAGGTCGAGCGCATCGGGTTGACTGAGGCGCCGGAAACGTGGATCGCACCCAGGTGAATCAGCGTGAGCGTGAGCCCGATGGCGAGCGGCGCGAGATCGGCCGTCGCCTTGCGCGCCGTCACCGCCAGAATGATGGTGACGAAGAAGAACGTCATCACCACTTCGGTGACGAAGCAGGCGATCATCGAATACTTGCCGAGCGAATGCTCGCCGTAGCCGGTGGAGGCGAAGCCGCCCGCCAGGATGTTCACGTTTGCCGGGCCCACCTTGCCTGTCAGGATCCAGTAGAGCGCCAGCGCGGCGAGGAAGCCGCCGATGAGCTGCGACACGATGTAGGGAAACACCTCGCCGGTCGGCAGCCGGCCGTTCACCGCCATGCCGACCGTGATCGCCGGATTGAAGTGCGCGCCCGAGATGCGGGCGAACGCATAGGCGCCGGTCAGCACCGTGAGTCCGAACGCCAACGCGATGGCGAGATACCCAACGCCCGCTTGCGGTGTCGCTGCAAAAAACAACGCCGTCGCACAACCACCGAACACGAGCCAGAAGCTGCCGAACGCCTCGGCCCAGTATTTTCGATATTTTCGGTTGAGCATTTGGGTCCCTCCCCAGGGGGTAAACGAAGCGCGCGGAAGCTATGTGAGTCGCGCACCCGTGCCTAGGGCGGGAAAGTACAGATACGGCAAAGGCTTATGGGAGAGCCTTCAGTCCAGCGCATCGGTCGCTGCGTAGGGCCAGCGCTCGCTTTGCGCGGCGTCGAACCAAGCGCGGTAGGCCGGAAGCTGCGTGATCGCCTCGACATAGGCGGACGTGGCCTTATCGACCTTCAACTCGTAACTGACGATGCGGCCCGCGACCGGCGCATACATGCAATCGGCCGCGGAAAATTCCCCGAACAGGAAATCGCCGCCCTTACCGAAGCGCTCGCGCGTCCCGCCCCAGAGCGCCTCGATGCGCGCGATCTCCGGCCCGACCTCGGCCACGAGCGTGCGCCGCGCCCGCTTGCGCCGCAGGTTGAAGTGGTAATTACCGCGCAGCACCGGAAAGCCCGCGTGCATTTCGGCCGAAATCGTGCGCGCATGGGCCCGCGCGATGGGATCGGCCGGCCATAGCTTGGTCTGCGGGAATTTCTCGGCGAGATATTCCAGGATCGCGATCGACTCCCAGATCTTCTCCTTGCCGTCGATCAGGATCGGCACCGTCCTGCCGGCGCCCTGGGCCGCGACTTTTTCCTTGAAGTCCGCCGTGCCGTTCGGGATCAGCACCTCGTCGACCGGGATTTTATGGTGCGCCAGCGCCAGCCACGGCCGCAGCGACCACGACGAATACGTCTTCGACCCGATGACCAGCGTGAGCGGCATGAATTCCCCCTGCCCGCATGATGATCGCCACGCGAGTCGCGCCCGGGCAAGCGCATTGTTTTGATCGAGTCGATCAGGCCAGTTGATCCCTCACTTGGGATCCGTCTCCACCGGCCCGCCCGCGGCCTTCCAGCCGCGGAAGCCCTCGTGGATATGCGCGACCGGCTTGAGCCCCATGCGCTGCGCCGTCTCCGCCGCCAGCACCGAGCGCAAGCCGCCAGCGCAGAAGAAAACGTACTTCTTGTCCTCGCCGAAGGCCGGCTTGTAATAGGGCGAGGTCGGATCGATCCAGAACTCGAGCATGCCGCGCGGACAATGCACCGCGCCGGGCACGCGCCCGTCGCGCTTGAGCTCCCGGATATCGCGGATATCGACCAGCACCACGTCGTCGCGGCCGTGCAACTTGACGGCGTCCTGCGGCTGGATGGTCTCGATCTTCGCCAGCGCCTCGTCCACCAGCGTGCGGTAGCTGAGCGTGATCTTCTGAGCCATGGTTTCCTCGCCGCCTCTACGATCCGCCAGTGGCGCGCGAGGGTCAAGCCGAGGCAGCGAGCCCCGTCTCGTTCGCCATCGCGGGTAATGCGAGGAAATTTGAGAGCCGCTCCATCACCGCGAGATCGGACAATATTCGCCGGTGCCCGAGCCCTTCCACGGCGAACAGCTTGGCGCCGGGCCAGGCGCGTTGCAGGCGCACGCCTGCGAGGAACGGCACGATCCGGTCGTCGCGCGAATGCACCACGAGCGCCGGCGTAACGAGACGCGGCGCGACCGCCTCGAGTTCGACCGCGGCCAAGGAAACACCGACCCGGCGCACCAGCTCGCGCTCGATGCCCGCGCGCCGCGCGCGCGAAAGCCCGAGCCGCTTCACCACCAAGTCCAACAAGCGCGCCATGCTGATCGGCGTTGCGACCGTGACGACGCGTTCGACCTTAAGCCTCGAGGAAACCGCAAGCGTCGCCGCAGCGCCGCCGAACGAATGGCCGACCACGGCACGCACCGGGCCGAGCGCTTCGGCAACATCGGCGATGGCTTGTGCTGCCGAAGGCAGCGCCACGCGCCGGCCGCCGGAGCAGCCGTGCGCCGGCAGATCGAACGCGATCACCGAATGGCCGGCGGCGATCAGTTGCGCGATCATGGGATCGAAAACATGATGGTCGTCTTCCCAGCCGTGCGCGAACAGCACCGCGGGACCATTGCCCCAGCGCCAAGCTGCGACCCAAGCGTCGCCGGTGGCGATCCGCATGCCTTCCTGTGGCGGGGGCAGATCGAGGATCTCGGTATCGGGGGTCAGGTACCGCCGCGGCTTCAAGAATTCGCTCACCACGCGGCGATCGACGCCATGCGGGTTGATCAGAGCGGCGACGCGCAGCATCGCACCCTGCAACAGCGTGGGCTTGCGCGGAGAACGATCGATCTTGTTCATGGCAGTTCCTTGCGAGGGGGATTGGCGAGCAGGAATTCGAAAGCCCGCATCGTGTGTTGGCGCGCGTTCTTCTCGTTCAGCAGGCGCACGCGCCCGAGATGGGAAAGCGCGAGGCCGTCGATGGTCGAAGCCATGGCTTCGGCGTCGGCCTCCGGATGCGCGACGCGCACCAGGCGGCGGATCAGGTCGTAGAGCTCGCCGTAATGGCCGGCCGAGGTCTCGCGGATCGGGCCGGGCACGTCGTCGAACTCGAGCGCGGCGGCCAGAATCGGGCAGCCACCGCCCAGGCCCGGGTTCTCGATCCAATCGAGCCAGAGCTTGAAGAAGATCGCGAGGCGCGCGCTCTTGTCCGGGACATCGACCAGCGGATCCACCACCCGCGCGCGGAACTGCGTCGCGGCCCGGTCGAGGACTTCGACCTGAAGGGCTTCCTTGGAGTCGAAATGGGCGAACAGGCCGCTCTTCGACATGCCGAGCCGCTCGGCGAGATTGCCGAGCGTGACCGAGCCGATGCCGCCGACGCTGGCCAACGAGGCAGCCTCGTCGAGAATGCGGGACCGGGTGCGGTCGCCCTTGCTGATTGCAGGCGCGGCTGCGTGTGCCATGCCCATTTAATAGCACGACCGTTCGTATTTTTAAATCACAATTCCGTGCATCGTCCTCGCATGAATCAACGCACCAAAATGTGCCACTATCCTATTGATCCACCTTTAAAAAGCGACGCGGGCGGCGGAGAGGGATCCGTCGCCCGCGCGAAAATCATGTCAGTTCAGGGTCTTAGAGGGGGCTTCCCTATTGCATGCCCATGTAGACGGCGAACGCCACCACGGCGGCGAGCGCAATGACCGTCCAAACGATACTTGTGGCAGTCCACGGGTGATCTTGAAGCTGTACCTGGTCTTGCATGGGGAGATCTCCCTTGCTTTGGGCACTCCCGACCGGGAATGCCCGGTGCAGTCGACGCGGTCCATTGAGGCCTCGTCTTATGTCAATTATAGGCCAAACCGGTGCCATCTACAACTTTAGGCGTAAGACTAAGGGATAACAGGAAAAATCGCTAGTCCGAGCACAGACCCTCAATCCCAATCCGGCGCCCAGGAGACGCTGACGACGCGGCCCTTGGATGTGGCGAGCGCGCGGATTTCGTCCATCTCGGCTTTGGTCAGCTCGAAATCGAAGATCGCAGCGTTTTCCTTCAGCCGCTCCGGATTGTTGGTGCGCGGAATAATGACGAAGCCTTGCTGCACGAGGTAGCGCAGGCCGACCTGCACTGCCGACTTCGCGTGCTTGCGCGCCTTGCCGATCTTTTCGAGCACGATGTCGCCATGCACGCGCCCGCGCGCGATCGGGCTATAGGCCGTCACCGCAATGCCGTGGCGCTTGCACGCGGCGATCACCTTGGAGGCGTCGAGAAACGGATGCAGCTCGATCTGGTTGTTGACGATCGGCTCGGACGAAAGCCGCACCGCCTCGTCCACCAGCTTCACCGTGAAATTCGAAATGCCCACGTGGCGCGTGAGCCCACGCGTCTTCATCTTGCACAGCGCGCCGATAGTCTCCTTGAGCTGCACCGATGGATTGGGCCAGTGCAGCAGCAACAGGTCGACATAAGGCTGCTTCAGCTTCACCAGGCTCGCCTCGACCGAGCGCTCCAGCTCGTCGGCGCGGAAATTCGTATGCCAAACCTTGGTGGTGAGGAAGATCGCGTCGCGCTTCACGCCGCTACTACGGATGCCCTCGCCTACTTCGGTCTCGTTGTCGTAGGCTTGCGCGGTATCGATGTGGCGATAGCCGATCTTCAGCGCCTGCGCGACCTGGCTGACGCAATTCCTGCCGCGCACGTCCCAGGTGCCGAGCCCGAGCAGCGGAATTTTTGCGCCGTTCGCTTCCACCGATTGCGTGAAGGCCATTTCAACGCCCTTTCTTCTTGGCCGCCTCGTAGCGCGCCTTGGTCTGATCGTTCGGTGGATAGGTGCCGGGCAGCGCGGCGCCGTTCTTGACCTCTTCGAATACCCAGGCCTCGAACGCCTCCTGCTCGGTGGCGTCGGCGGCAACCGCCGCGACCATAGCCTTGGGGATGCACACTGCACCGTCCTTGTCGGCGATGATGATGTCGCCGGGGTAGATCGCGACCCCACCGCAGCCGATCGGCTTTTGCCAGTCGATGAAGGTGAGCCCGCCGACCGAAGGCGGCGCCGCCACGCCGCCGCACCAGGTCGGCAGGCCCGTCGCGCGCATGCCGTCGAGATCGCGCAGCATGCCGTCGGTAACCAGCGCCGCCACGCCGCGCACTTTCATGCGCATGGCCAGGATATCGCCGAAAATCGCCGCCTCTTTCACGCCGCGCGCATCGGCGACCGCGATGCAGCCCGCTGGCATCTCCTCGATCGCGGTGCGGGTCGAAACCGGATTGGCCCAGGATTCGGTGGTCGCCATGTCTTCGCGCACCGGGATGAAGCGCAGCGTAAAGGCCTCGCCGACCACCCGCTCGCCCTCGCCGATCAGCTGCTTCGCG
>DATBTC010000035.1:0-7020 GCA_036559465.1 Xanthobacteraceae bacterium | reverse complement strand
GAACCGACATCAAATCGATCCTGATCATCGGCGCGGGCCCGATCGTCATCGGCCAGGCCTGCGAGTTCGATTATTCCGGCACACAGGCCTGCAAGGCGCTCAAGGAAGAAGGCTACCGGATCGTCCTGGTGAATTCGAACCCGGCGACGATCATGACCGATCCCGATCTCGCCGACGCCACTTACATCGAGCCGATCACGCCGGAGATCGTCGCCAAGATCATCGAGCGCGAGCGCCCCGACGCGCTGCTGCCGACCATGGGCGGGCAGACCGCGCTCAACTGCGCGCTGTCGCTGCGCAAGATGGGCGTGCTGGAGAAATTCAATGTCAAAATGATCGGCGCAACCGCCGACGCGATCGATAAGGCGGAAGACCGCGAGCTGTTCCGCGAGGCGATGACGAAGATCGGTCTGCCGACGCCGCGCTCGCACCAGATCAAGACGCTGCCGCAGGCGCTGGAAGCGCTCGACGATATCGGCCTGCCGGCGATCATCCGCCCTTCCTTCACCCTCGGCGGCACCGGCGGCGGAATTGCCTACAACAAGGCCGAGTTCATCGAGATCGTCGAGCGCGGCATCGACGCCTCCCCCACCAACGAAGTGCTGATCGAGGAGTCGGTGCTGGGGTGGAAGGAGTTCGAGATGGAGGTGGTGCGCGACAAGAAGGATAACTGCATCATCATCTGCTCGATCGAGAACGTCGACCCCATGGGCGTGCACACGGGTGACTCGATTACGATCGCGCCGGCGCTCACGCTGACCGACAAGGAATATCAGATCCTGCGCGACGCCTCGATCGCGGTGCTGCGCGAGATCGGCGTCGAGACCGGCGGATCGAACGTGCAGTTCGCCATCAACCCGGCCGACGGGCGGCTGGTGGTGATCGAGATGAACCCGCGCGTTTCGCGCTCGTCCGCGCTCGCCTCGAAGGCGACCGGCTTCCCGATCGCCAAAGTCGCGGCCAAGCTCGCGGTTGGCTACACACTCGACGAGATCGCCAACGACATCACCGGCGGCGCGACGCCGGCCTCGTTCGAGCCGACCATCGATTACGTCGTCACCAAGATCCCGCGCTTTGCCTTCGAGAAATTCCCCGGCGCCTCGCCGGTGCTCACCACGTCGATGAAGTCGGTCGGGGAAGCGATGGCCATCGGCCGCACCTTTCAGGAATCCCTGCAGAAAGCGCTGCGGTCGCTGGAGACCGGATTGACCGGCCTCGACGAGGTGACGATCGAAGGTTTCGACGCCGCGAAAGGCATCGACGACACCGACAACAAGGCCGCGATCCGCGCCGCGCTCGGCACGCCGACGCCGGACCGGCTGCTCAAGGTTGCGCAGGCGATCCGCTTCGGCGCGACCGATGACCTGATCCACAGCGCCTGCCGCATCGACCCCTGGTTCGTGGCGGAAATCCGCGGGCTGGTGGAGACCGAAGCCGAGATCGCCGCCAAAGGCCTGCCGGGAACGGCCGGCGCCTTGCGCCGCCTCAAGGCCATGGGCTTTTCCGACAAGCGCCTGGCCAAGCTGACCGGTACCGATGCCGACAGCGTAATGGCGAAGCGCCGCAAGCTCGGCGTGCGCCCGGTGTTCAAGCGCATCGACACCTGCGCGGCCGAGTTCGCCTCGCCTACCGCCTACATGTATTCGACCTACGAGACGCCGTTCGCCGGCACAGTCGTCAACGAAGCGGCGCCTTCGGACAAAAAGAAAGTCATCATTCTCGGCGGCGGGCCGAACCGCATCGGCCAGGGCATCGAGTTCGACTACTGCTGCTGTCACGCCGCCTTCGCGCTCAAGGAGGCCGGCTACGAGACCATCATGATCAACTGCAATCCGGAGACGGTGTCGACCGACTACGACACCTCCGACCGGCTCTATTTCGAGCCGCTCACGCCGGAAGACGTGCTGGAGATCATCGACACCGAGCGCTCGAACGGGACGCTGCACGGCGTGATCGTGCAATTCGGTGGGCAGACGCCGCTGAAGCTCGCCGAACCACTGGAAAAAGAGAAAGTGCCGATCCTCGGCACCTCGCCCGACGCAATCGATCTCGCGGAGGACCGCGACCGCTTCAAGAAGCTGCTCGACAAGCTCAAGCTGCGCCAGCCGCAGAACGGCATCGCCGCCTCGCCGGCAGCCGCGCGCGCGATCGCCGACGAGATCGGCTATCCGGTCGTGATCCGCCCGTCATATGTGCTCGGCGGCCGCGCCATGGAGATCGTGCGCGACGCCGCGCAGCTCGACCGCTACGTGGCAAAGCTCGCCGGCGACCTCGACCGGCCGAGCGAGCTCATTGTGTCGAAGAAGAGCCCGCTGCTGATCGACCGGTATCTCTCCGATGCGACCGAGGTCGACGTCGACTGCCTCTGTGACGGCAAGGACACCTTTATCGCCGGCCTCATGGAGCACATCGAGGAAGCGGGTATCCACTCCGGCGACAGCGCCTGTGCGCTGCCGCCGCACTCGCTGGACGACAAGACGATCGCCGAGCTGGAGCGGCAGACGCGCGCGCTCGCGCTCGCACTCAATGTCGGCGGGCTGATGAACGTGCAGTACGCGATCAAGGACGGCGATATCTACGTGCTTGAGGTCAACCCGCGCGCCTCGCGCACGGTGCCCTTCGTCGCCAAGGTGATGGGCATACCGTTCGCGAAGATCGCGGCGCGCGTCATGGCCGGCGAGAAGCTTTCGACCTTCGGTCTCGAGCGCAAGCGGCCGAAGCACCGCGCGGTGAAGGAAGCCGTGTTCCCCTTCGCGCGCTTCCCCGGCGTCGACACTGTGCTCGGGCCGGAGATGAAGTCGACCGGCGAAGTGATGGGCATCGACGCTTCGTTCGAGATCGCATTCGCCAAGAGCCAGATCGGCGGCGGCACCAACCTGCCCCGCAGCGGCACCGTCTTCGTCTCGGTGAAGGACTCCGACAAGGAGCGCATCCTGCCGGCGGTCAAGCTGCTGGCCTCGCTCGGCTTCAAAACCATCGCGACTTCGGGAACTCAGCGGTATCTGGCAGAACAGGGGGTCGAAACCGCCAAGATCAACAAGGTTTTGGAGGGCCGGCCCCACATCGTGGATGCCATTAAAAACGGCGGTGTTCAGCTTGTTTTCAATACCACCGAGGGGGCCGCGGCGCTGGCCGACAGCCGTTCCCTGCGCCATGCGGCCCTCTTGCATAAAGTGCCGTACTACACCACTCTTTCAGGGGCCGTCGCCGCGGCGCAGGGCATCAAGGCCTATCTCGAGGGCGACCTCGAGGTGCATGCGCTACAGAGTTACTACGGCGGCCGGGACTGAACGCCATAGATCTGGCTGGGCGGGACCGGGCGACGGTACGAGTGCCGGAAAATCTACGGTCGCGGCATCAGGTAAGGCTGGCCGCGACGGGCTTTTTTGACCGACGCTCGTCGCATCTGACTCCGGTTTCGCGGGAGACCGTGGCCGGAGTCGTATTACGAGTCGATTGGACGGAATTCCGAAAGTGAAAGGTGCTTGGCGGCGCTGTTTGCGAGAAATTGTTCGGGCGTCCGCCAGGAGGAGAAGAGACGATGGAAAAGATCCCGATGACGGCCGCCGGCTACACGGCGCTCGAAACCGAGCTCAAGCATTGCCAGCAAATTGAGCGGCCCCGCATCATCCAGCAGATCACCGACGCGCGCACGCACGGCGACCTGTCGGAGAACGCCGAATATCACGCCGCGAAGGAAGCGCAGTCGCTCAATGAGGGCCGCATCGCCGAGCTCGAGGACAAGCTGGCGCGCGCCGACGTGATTGATGTTTCCAAGCTGTCGGGTGACACGATCACCTTCGGCGCGACCGTCACGCTGGTCGACGAGGACACCGACCAGAAGAAGGTCTGGCAGATCGTCGGCGAGCCCGAGGCGGACGCGAAGAAGGGGCGCATTTCGATCACCTCCCCGATCGCGCGCGCGCTGATCAACAAGAAGAAAGGCGAAACCGTCGAGGTCAACACACCCGGCGGCGCCAAGGCTTACGAGATCAAAAAGATCGAGTGGAAGTAGACTCAACGTCGCTCAGGCGGCGCAATGGACCAGAGCATCCGATTCTGCACGTCTTCGGACGGTGTGAAGCTCGCCTACGCCGTCACCGGCGATGGGCCGCCGCTGGTGATGTCGGCGACATGGCTCACCCATCTCGAGCACCAGTGGCGTAGCCTCGCCTGGAAGCCGTGGCTCGAGGCGCTCTCCCGCGACCACAGGCTGCTGCGCTACGATTCACGCGGCTGCGGCCTTTCTGATCGCAACATCGACAACCTGTCGTTCGAAACCTGGGTCAAAGATTTCGAGAAGGTGATCGATGCCGCGGGCTTCGGGCGATTTTCGCTGGTGTCGACCTGCTGGGGCGGACCGGTCGCGATCGAATATGCGGCGCGGCATCCCGAGCGGGTCGATCGTCTCGTTCTCTACGGGACCTACGCGCGCGGCCGCCTGCGGCGCAGCGACCAGCCAAAAGAGGTGGAAAAGGCGCGCGTGCTTCTCGACCTCACGCGCCTCGGATGGGGACTGGAGAACCACGCCTTCCTCCAGGTCTGGGCCAACCATTTCCAGCCCGGCGGCAGCATTGAGCACGTGCGCTCGTGGTGCGACCAGCAGCGCGCGGCGACGTCCGCCGAGATGGCGGTGCGATTGCTGGGAATCGGCTGGAGCGTCGATGTGAGCGAAGCCGCCCGCAACATCAGGTGCCCTGTTCTCGTGATGCATCCCGAGCGCGACGCGGTGGTGCCGATCGACGAAGGTCGCCTGCTCACAAGCCTCATCCCGGATGCGCGCTTCGTCACGCTCGACAGCGAAAACCATATGCCGCTCGCCGAAGAGCCGGCCTGGGCGCAGCTGGTCACCGAGATGCGTGCCTTTCTGATGGCGCCGGTCGCCGCCTCCGCCAACAATGCATTGCCGCTCGACCAGCTCACGGCGCGCGAGCGCGCGGTGCTCGACGGCATCGCCGGCGGGCTAGACAATTCCGAGATCGCGGCTGCGCTGAAATTGTCCGAGAAGACCGTGCGCAACCACATCACCCGCATCTTCGACAAGATCGGCGTCGAGCACCGCTACCAGGCGATTGTGCGGGCGCGCGAAGCGGGCCTTGGCCTGCACGGCGGTCATTGAGCCGGGACAGCTGTCCCGCTTTTTCACACGAAAAATCCACGATTCCCGAGGCCCTCGCCTCAATACGCGGTGCGGCTGCGCCTCTAGCGTCCGGTCAGGTCACGCATCGTGCGTGGCCGCAACCGGAGGGAAATCCATGCCGAAATTCGTCATCGAGCGAGAGCTGACAGGCGCCGGCAAGCTGCCGCGGCAGGAACTGCAGGCGATCTCGCAGAAATCATGCGGCGTACTGCGCGAGATGGGGCCGCAGATCCAGTGGCAGCAGAGCTTCGTCACCGACGACAAGATCTACTGCATTTACATTGCGCCCGACGAAGACGCAGTCAAAACACACGCGCGCAAGGGTGGCTTTCCGGCCAACCGCATTTCAGCCGTGCGGGCGGTGATCGACCCGACGACGGCGGAGGCTTAACGGCAGGCGTCCGGCGCGCGGCGCCAGTCAGCTACTCTTTCTCGATCTTGGCATCGCGCGCGATCTTGTCCCACTTCTTCGTTTCGGCAGCCTGGAATTGCCGCAACTCGTCGGGCGTGCCCGTCTCCGGCTCGACGCCGGCCGCGAGCAGCTTCGAGGACACGTCCTTGTCGGCGAGCGCTTCACGGAAGGCGGCATTGAGCTTCTCAATGACCGGCATCGGCGTCTTTGCCGGCGCATAGGCTGCAAACCATGCGGTGAGCTCGTAGCCTTTGAGCCCGGATTCATCGATGGTCGGCAGATCGGGCGCAAGCGGCGAACGCTTGAGGCCGGAAACCGCGAACCCCTTGAGCTTGCCCGCGCGCACCGGCGGCAGCGCGGTCGAAACGTCACCGAAGAAAACCGAGATCTGCCCGCCGAGCAGATCGGTCACGACCTGCGGGTTGCTCTTGTAGGGGACGTGCAGCATGTCGATGCCCGCCATGGTCTTCAAAAGCTCAGCCGACATACGGGACGACGATGAGCCGGCGCCGAAAGTCAGCTTGCCGGGATTAGCCTTGGCGTAGGCAATCAGCTCCTTGAGGTTATTGGCCGGCACCGAAGGATTGGCCACCAAAGCAAGCGTGATGGTGCCAAGCTTCGTTATGGGCTCAAAATCGGCGACAGCATCGTATGGCAGCTTTTTCAGGAGGGCCTGGTTTCCTGCATGCGTCGTGTTGGCGGTGATCATGACGGTGTAGCCGTCGGGCACCGAGCGCGCGACGGCTTGCGAGGCCGGGATGCCATTGCCGCCGGCGATGTTCTCGACGACCACGCTGCGTCCGAAGATCGCGGACATGCGGTGCGCCAGCAATCGGGCGAGCGTATCGGTCGCACTGCCGGCGGCGAATGGCACCACGAAACGGATATTCTGCGCTGGATAGGCACCCTGCGCCCAGACGTGTTGCGCGGCCAGCAGGACTATCGCTGCGGCCGCACTTGCGATGATTTTTCTCATTGGTCTCTCCTCTAAACGGATTGTCTTTGTCCGGCACGGGCGGATTGCGGCTCGCCCGGCGCTATGTCGATCGCGAGGTCAAGCAGCAGGAAAGACAGCGATTTGCCATGACCGTCGAGACCGAGGCTGGCGTTGACGCCACCTTCCAATACGTCATCAAGCACGAAATTGAACGCAGCGAGTTTCGGCAGATCGAAACGCACGACCCGTATCGGCTTGCGCGCAGCGAAAGCCGCGGCGACACGCTCGGCCGTTACCTGCGCGGCCACCGCCGGATAATGCGCTGGATCGCGGCAGATCAGCGCTATGTTGAGCCGGTCGCCCTTATCGCCGGACCGCGCGTTGGCGATCTCATGGAGACGAACCGTGTGTTTCATCCGGATGCTCCGAACAAAGTGACACGGGGCTCGGCGTAGCTGCGCTCGACCAGGCATGCTGCACTCGCGAGCCGCGGCGTTGCGCGCCGGCGAACGCCCGCACCGCCGGCGGGAC
>DATBTC010000034.1:0-23546 GCA_036559465.1 Xanthobacteraceae bacterium | reverse complement strand
TCGGCGCCGGTCTGCTCGCACAAATCGGCGATCTCGTTGATGAAGGTGATCTTGGTCGCGAGAAATGCGTTGGCCGCATACTTGACGAGCTCTGCGGTGCGGCGGCTCGTGAACATGATCGGCGCCGCATTGAGGTAGAGCGGCCGGTAAAGTGCGTTCATCACTTCCTTGGCGCGAACATCCTCGGTGCCGATCACGATGCGGTCCGGCAGCTTGAAGTCGCGGATCGCCGCGCCCTCGCGCAGGAATTCCGGGTTCGACACCACCGCGAAATCCGCGTCGGGCCGATCCTTTCGAATGATGCGCTCGATCTCATCGCCGGTGCCGACCGGCACGGTCGACTTGGTGGCGACTACGGTGAAGCCGGAAAGCGCCGGCGCGATCTCGCCGGCGGCGGCGTAGAGATAAGACAGGTCCGCATGGCCGTCGCCGCGGCGCGATGGGGTGCCGACTGCGAGAAACACGATGTCGGCGTCCCGGACCGGCCCGCCCGGGTCGGTCGTGAATTCGAGCCGGCCTTCGCGAACATTGGTGGCGACCAGCTCCGCCAGTCCCGGCTCGAAAATCGGGATCTCGACGCGCGAAAGCGCCGCTACCTTCGCGGCGTCTTTGTCCACGCATACGACCTGATGGCCGAAATCGGCGAAGCAAGCGCCGGAGACCAGGCCGACATATCCGGTGCCGATGATAGTTACGCGCATACCCACCCGAACGGATTCAGCAGGCCTGAGCCTGGCGCAAGTTGGTGTTTCCACTCGCGTTTTCGGCGGAGTATATAGATTGCGGGCGAGGAAAAGCCAAATGTCCGACGCGTTCTCATTGCGGCCTTCCGGACGCGCGCCGATCGCGGAGGCGCTGCCTTGAAGGTCCTGGTCACCGGCGGCTCCGGTTTCATCGGCTCGGCGCTGGTCCGCTTCCTGATCGAGGAAACGGACGCCGAAGTCGTGAACCTCGACAAGCTCACTTATGCCGCCATGCCCGAGGCGCTCGCATCGGTCGAGCGCGACCCGCGTTACCGCTTCGAGCGCGGCGACATCGCCGACGGGCGATTGCTGCGCGAGTTGTTCGCGCGCCACCGGCCCCAGCTGGTGATCCATCTGGCCGCCGAATCGCACGTCGACCGCTCGATCGATGCACCCGCCGCTTTCGTGGACACCAATATCGTCGGCACGTACACGCTTTTGTCGGCCGCGCTCGAACACTGGCGCGCGCTCGCTGCCCCCGCGCGCGAGCAGTTCCGTTTTCATCACGTATCGACCGACGAAGTGTTCGGCTCCCTCGATTCCGGCGCCTTCACCGAGACCAGCCGCTACGATCCGAGCTCGCCCTACGCCGCGAGCAAGGCCGCCGCCGATCATCTGGTGCGGGCCTGGAGCCGTACCTATGGGCTTCCGGCCGTGATCAGCAATTGCTCGAACAATTACGGCGAGTTCCAGTTCCCCGAGAAGCTCATTCCGCTGATGACGTTGAATGCGCTCGAGGGCAAGGCGCTCCCGATCTATGGCAAGGGTGAGAACGTACGTGACTGGCTCTATGTCGGCGATCACGTCCGCGCACTTTGGCTCATCGCCGCGCGGGGGAAACTCGGCGAGACCTATAATGTCGGCGGCGGCGCCGAGCGGCGCAATCTCGAGGTCGCGCAGATGATCTGCGACCTGATCGACGCGCGGCATCCTTCCAATAGCGGTGCGCGCCGCAAGCTCATCGCCTTCGTTCCCGATCGGCCCGGCCACGACCGGCGCTACGCCATCGATGCCGGCAAGCTCGTGCGCGAGCTCGGCTGGCGCCCGCAGGAGACCTTCGACAGCGGCTTACAGCGCACCGTCGAATGGTATCTCGCACACCCGGAATGGTGGACGCGCGTGCGGGAGCAAGTGTATCGCGGCGAGCGGCTCGGACTTCCGGCATGACCGGATCGATCCTCGTCTTTGGTGCCGAAGGCCAGACTGGGCGCGAGCTGATCTCCCTTGCAAGCCGACGCAAGGCCGCCGCCGTCGGCCTGTCGCGCCTCGATGTCGACATTACCCAAGCCGAAGCCGTGCGTGCCGCGATCGAACAGCATCGGCCGGGGCTCGTCGTCAATGCCGCAGGCTATACCGCGGTCGATCGCGCCGAGAGCGAGCCCGAGCTCGCGCGCGCCGCCAATGTCGAGGGCCCCACAATCCTCGCCGCAGCTAGCGCCCGGGCCGGCGCGCCGCTCGTTCAGCTCTCCACCGACTATGTTTTCGACGGGAAGAAATCCGGCGCCTATGTCGAGAACGATCCCATCGCGCCGCTTTCCGTCTATGGCCGCACCAAGGCCGAAGGCGAGGCGGCCGTGCGCGAGGCTCAACCGCACCACGTCATTCTTCGCACGTCTTGGATATATGGCGTCCACGGCAAGAATTTTCTGAAGACGGTACTGCAGCTGGCAAGCAAGCAAGACGAACTCACGATGGTTGCCGACCAGTTCGGCTGCCCGACTGCGACCGCCGACATCGCCGAGGCGATACTCCAGCTCGCCCCTCGCCTCACCGCGGATAAGAGCGTTTCCGGCACCTTTCATTTTGCCGGCGCCGGCAGCACGAGCTGGCACGGCTTCGCGACGGCAATCGTCGCGCGCCAGCGGCCTTTCACCGGCCGCAACCCGCGCGTCGTTCCGATCACAACGGCGGAATTCAAGACCGCGGCGCGCCGGCCAGCGAACTCCGTTCTCGACAGCAGCCGCTTCCGCCTGGCCTTCGGACATTCCGCGCGCCCCTGGCAGGAACGCGTCGCCGAGACGGTCGATCTGCTGCTGCGCACCGCGCCCGCCGCCGCGCGTTGAGCACGCCGGCTTGCATCCTATTGACGGACATGCGTTATTCGTCGAAATCGGGGTGCGTGAAAACATGGTTGCAACGTCAGGCAGCGGGCATTTTCAGGTCCTGCCGCTCTCCATCCCGGACGTGAAGTCGATCGTCGCCCCGCGCCACGCCGACGCGCGCGGGTTCATCAGCGAAACCTTCAATCGCCGCGACTTGGCCGCTGCAGGAATCGATTTCGACGGCGTGCAGGACAACCGGTCGGTGTCGCTGCGCAAGGGCACAGTGCGCGGCCTGCACTTTCAGGCGCCACCCTTTGCTCAAGCCAAGCTGGTGCGTGTGTCGCGCGGCGCGATCTTCGACGTTGCCGTCGACCTGCGGCGCGGATCGCCGACCTATGGCCGGCATGTGAGCCTGATGCTGAACGCCGCGGACGGCGGACAAATGTTTGTCCCGAATGGATTCGCCCACGGCTTCTGTACCCTCGAGCCCGACACCGAGGTGCTCTACAAGGTCGACAATTATTATTCCAAGCAGCACGAAGCCGGAATCCGCTGGAACGACCCGGCGCTCGCGATCCACTGGCCGGTTTCCACCGGCGAAGCTGTCGTCTCGGAGCGCGATCGTGCTCAGCCGCTGTTGAAGGATATTGCCGCCGTCTTCGCGCTCGAGGATCGGGCGAAGGCAGGCGCACGATGACCAAGGGCATCATCCTCGCCGGCGGCAGCGGCACGCGCCTGTTTCCGGTCACCCGCGCGGTGTCGAAGCAGCTGATCCCGATCTACGACAAGCCAATGATCTATTATCCGCTGTCGGCGCTCATGCTCGCCGGCATCCGCGACATCCTCGTGATCGTCGCGCTGGGCGACCTCGATCAGTTCAGGCGCTTGCTCGGCGACGGGCGCCAGTGGGGTCTGCGGTTCGAATTCGCCACCCAGCCGAAGCCGGAAGGCCTCGCGCAGGCATTCATTATCGGCCAGAATTTCGTCGGCCGCGATCGCGTCGCGCTCGTGCTCGGCGACAACATCTTCTTCGGCCAGGGCCTGAGCGGATTACTGCAGCGCGCCGCAGCGCGCGAGCGCGGCGCCACCGTTTTCGCTTATCGCGTCAATGACCCCGAGCGCTACGGCGTAGTCGAGTTCGATGGCGCCGGCCGGGCTATATCGATCGAGGAAAAGCCGAAGCAGCCGAAATCGGACTGGGCGGTCACCGGCATCTACTTCTACGACAACGACGTACTGCGCTTCGCCTCCGAGGTGAAGCCATCGGCACGCAACGAGCTCGAGATTTCCGACGTCAACCGGCGCTATCTGGAGGCCGGCTCGCTGCATGTCGAGCGCATGGAACGCGGCTACGCCTGGCTCGACACCGGCACTGTCGAAGCCATCGTCGAAGCCTCGACTTTCGTGCGCACGATCGAACAGCGGCAGGGGTTGCGCATCGCCTGCCCTGAGGAAATCGCCTACCGCAACGACTGGATCGACCGCGCGCGCCTGTTGGCGCTTGCGGCGGAACACCGTGGCAACGCCTACGGCACTTATCTCAATCGGCTCGCTCGCGAAGAACGATGAGCGATTGAAGTTTCCACCTGCGGTCGATACAGAGGCGCTGACCCGGCCTCGACCGGACTTTCTACAAGGCTGCAAATGCGCATCAAGATTTTTCAGGACGGCGCCGACCTCGACGCGATGATCGCCGCGCGCGCCAGCGGCCGTGTCCAGGGCTTCACCACCAATCCCTCGCTGATGCGCAAGTCCGGAATCAAGGATTACAAAGCCTTCGCGCTCAAGGCGATCGCCGCCATTCCCGATCTTCCGATTTCGTTCGAGGTGTTCTCCGACGACTTCGGCGTCATGGAACGCGAAGCGCGCGAAATCAGAAGCTGGGGCGGCAACACGCACGTGAAGATTCCGGTGATCAACACCAAGGGCGAGTCCGCCGCACCCCTGATCCGCAAGCTCGCCAAGGAAGGCTTCTCGCTCAACCTCACCGCGATCCTGACCTTCGATCAGGTAAAGACCGTGGCCGACGCGCTCGATCCGGCCACGCGATCGATCGTCTCGGTGTTCGCCGGCCGCATCGCCGATACCGGCATCGACCCGATGCCGGTCATGGCGGAGTCCGCCAAGCTGCTTGCGCGGCTGCCGAAGGCGGAGCTTCTGTGGGCGAGCTCGCGCGAATTTCTCAACGTGATCCAGGCGGAGAGCTGTGGCTGCCACATCATCACCGCGACGCCCGATATCGTCGCCAAATTGTCCTTGCTTGGAAAAGACCTGCAGCAAGTCTCGCTAGAGACCGTGAAGACGTTTTACGAGGACGCACGTGCCTCCGGCTTCAAAATCGTCTGACGCCGGACGGGACAAGATCCGCTAACCGCCACGGCCGATTGCTCCTATGCCGAACGATTCCACCAGTCATCGGCTGATCATCGACTTGTCCTCGCTCGCCCGCTGGTATGGCCCGGCAGTCGGCATCTCGCGCGTCGAGCGCATTTTCGCCACCTGGGCGCGCGCACACCGGCCTCACACCGTCTTTGCGTTCTACGACCCACTGACCCGGGAATTTCGCCAAATCCGCCGGCAATGGATCGACCCGGTACTTGCCGGCGACGTGGTCGTGGACCTCTGGGGTATTCCGGAACCGAGCCCGACACGGCGTCACAAGTCCGATCGAATCCCGACCTGGATACGGCCGCAGGCGATGGGTGTCCTGCAATTGCGCAAGCAGACGCTGGTGTTGTTGGAACGCATCCGCCTCACCGCCAAGAATCCTCGTTTCGCCGAGCTGGCCGGCCGCCTGCAGATGCTTTTGATGTCGGAGAAATATCGCCGGCAAATGATCACCGCTTCCGGCAAGCGGCGGAGCCTGGTTCCCTATTCCACCTTCCTCGGTAACAGGCTCGCGCTCACGTCGCGCGATATTCTGTTCAGCGCGGGATCCGGGTGGACAAGCCTGAACATCGAGGCGATTCGCGTGCTGAAGCAGCGCAACCGTTTTCGCTTCGTCCAGTTCTGCCACGACATCATCCCGATCCAGTTCCCCGAGACCTACAAGACGCACGACTTCGAGGAATTCCGGAATTTCTATCGGGGGGCATTTCCGATCGCCGATCTGGTGATTTTCGGCGCGCAGCGCATCAAGTCGGATGTCGAAGCCCATTGCCGGACCCTGGGAATCTCGCTGCGGGCGACCGGCGTAACGCCGTTCGGCTCCGATGCGGTGCGTCAACGCACGGCGACCGCGGCGCCGTTGCGGCCGGGGATCGAGCGCGACCGTTATGCCCTGCTGGTCAGCACCATCGAGCCGCGCAAGGGCCACGAAATGCTCTACCGCATCTGGAAGCGGCTGCTCGCCGACGGAATTCCGCAAACCACGAATATCAAACTCATCTTCGTCGGGCGACCGGGATGGATGGTGGAAAATCTGCTCCGCGAAATTGCCGCGGATCGCGATCTCGGCGGCACGTTGCAAATCATCTCCTTCGCCGGCGACGACGAGCTTGCCACGCTCTACGCCAATGCTGCGTTCTGCGTTTATCCTTCGCTTTATGAGGGCTACGGCCTGCCAGTGGTCGAAGCCTTTTCGTACGGCAAAGCGGTGATCGCCTCGACCGGTGGCGCAATTCCGGAAGTAGCCGGCGAATTCTCGCCCTGCCTCGATCCCAAGGACGAGGAGTCCTGGTATCGGACGCTGCGTGGCTGGATCGAGGATCCCTCGTTGCGCGCGCCCTACGAGAACGCCATCCGCACGCGCTACCGCCCCACGAGCTGGGACGAGGCTTCGGCCAAGTTGTTCGAGCTCATCGACCGGCACTTCCGGCAGGCCGCACGATGATCTGCGCGACGAAATCCAAGAGATCCGGCCCCGCGAACCGATAGCCGGCGATGCCCGCAGCCGCTGCCGCCTGCAGGTCGATATCCTTATCGCCGATCAGGAAGCTCTTGGCGCGATCGACCGAAAAGCGCGCCAGGCAATCGAAGATCATGCCGGGAGCGGGTTTCCTTCGGCCGGACTCGCGGCGATAACGCTCGAGCTTCGCCTCCGGATGATCGAGGCAATATTCGAAGCCGTCGATGCGCGCGCCCGTGGCTTTCAGTTCCACCTCGATCCAACGATGCAAAGCTTGCACATCGTCCTCCGAAAAGAGGCCGCGCGCGACGCCCGACTGATTGCTGATGACGAAAACGAGGTAGCCGGACTCGTTCAGCCGCTTGATCGCGGCCTGCGCGCCGGGAATCCATTGGAACTGGTCGGGCCGATGCACGTAGCCGGTGTCGACGTTGAGCACGCCGTCGCGGTCGAGAAACGCTGCGGGACGCGGGCGGATTTCCGGCATGACGTTCTGTCCATGAACCGAACCGCGCCCGTCAATGGAGCGAACTCGGGCAGGAGCTGGCGCGCCCGGAGAGATTCGAACTCCCGACCCCCAGATTCGTAGTCTGGTGCTCTATCCAGCTGAGCTACGGGCGCATTCCAGGAAGGCCGGAGAACTATACGTCCGGCCCCCGATAGGCAAGGCCGCAACGGCTTCCGCGCAGCGTCGACCGCATCAGGCGCTCGCACGTTCCGCACGCCGTGCGTCGAGCGCGACCGGCCGGTCCGGGATCGTGATGCGGAAGGTCGCGCCGATCGTGCCTTCGACCAGCCGGATCTCGCCGCCGTGCGCGCGCACCAGCTCGGCCGCGATCGCGAGCCCCAGTCCGGTGCCGCCGCGGCGCCCCGCGCCCTGGAACGGCTCGAACAGATGCTGCCGCGCCTGCTCCGGCAGACCCGGGCCGGTATCGGCGACCTGCAGCACGACGACCGAGCCCTCGCGCCGGCCGACGAAGCGAATCTGGTCGCGCTCGGGAAGATTGGGCGCGCGCGCCTCCAGCACCTCGATGCTGTTCTTGGCCAGATTCAGCAACACGCGGAACAATTGATCGGGATCCGCATCGACCTCGAGCCCGCGCTCGATCGCCGGCACCCAGCCGACTTTGGCCCCGCGATCGAGGATGAGCGACTGGTGCACTTCCCCGACAAGCTGTGCGACGTCGACCAGCTTGCGCTGCGGCGGCTGCTCCTGCGCGCGCCCATAGGCGAGCGAGTGTTCGCAATAGGCGATTGCGCGGCCGAGCGCGGCCATGAGCCTGGGCGCCAGCCGTTGCACCGTCGGGTCGGCAAGGCCGGCGAACCGGTCCGAGAGCAATTGCGCGGAGGTGAGGAGATTGCGCAGATCGTGGTTGATCTTTGAGACCGCGAGCCCGAGCGCCGCCAGATGGTTCTTCTGCTGCAAGGTTTGCGACAGATCGATCTGCATGGTCGCCAGCTCCCGCTCGGCGATGCCGACTTCGTCGGCGCGCGTCGACGGCACGATGATGCGCGTCGCATCCTCCGGCTGCTCGCCGAACGCGACCATGCTGGCGGTCAAGCGCCGCATCGGCCGCACGAATAGCCACAACAGCGTCGCGTAGATGAACGCTCCGGTGATCACGCACAGCACCAGCGAGATCAGGAGAATATTGGACGAATACTTCAACATCGCATTGCGCAGCGGCGCTTCGTCGATGACGATTTCCAGGAATTCGCCGCCTACGGGCGCCGGGCCGATGACGCGCAAGATGTCGTCGTCGGCGCAAATCATGGTCTCGAACGCGTCATAGATCGAATTCGGCATCGACATGCTTCGCACATCGATCACGTGGCTGACCGTGAGCGGCATGTCGGAGGTGCTGAACAAGCGCCGCGTTTCGCCGGTCTTGAGCACGATCGCCTTGGCGCCGACGCTCTCCAGCAATTGCCGCGTCAGTTCCTGCGAGATCGCACCGTCGGGCGCGGCGCCGAGCACGAGGGCGGCGGTCCGCCCCGCCGCAAGCCGGTCTGAGAGCCACATCAGGCGGTAGTTCGAGACCGACGGCACGTAGATCAATACGCCCGCGAGCGTCACGAACAGGATCGTGAACAACAGGAGCTTGGCAGAAAGACCGACACGCCAGAACGCCTCGCGCGGCTTGTGCGCGGTCTCTGGCGGGGTCGCTTCCGCTGCCATCCGTTCCATCGTCGCCTCAACCGAAGCCTTAAAACAGCGGGATCATATCACGCAGCGATCCATGCCGAACTTGCCGTCCGCCATAAATCGCTGGCTTGATTACCGATTCGCTCTCCCTACGTTCATAGCGCGGCACTCTTGTGGCGCGCCTTCGATTGACTTGGCTGGGGGCGGCCCCTATAAGCCGCGCCGACCCCACCCGCCGCGGCATTTTCTCTTTTACGCACAAGCGGATGGGGGCGGTTCGTACGGTGCGCTCCTCGCGATGCGCCCAGAGCTTCCTTCGACCCGAGACGCGGAGATCCAAAGTGAAACGGACGTATCAACCGAGCAGGCTCATTCGCAAACGCCGGCACGGTTTCCGCGCCCGCATGGCCACCAAGGGCGGCCGTAAAGTGATCGCCGCGCGCCGCCGCCACGGCCGCAAGCGCCTCTCGGCGTGAAGCGCCGGGAGCACGGACCAATTCCGTCATGGATCGCATGAAGCGTCGCGCGGATTTCCTTGCCGCCGCCAAAGGCGCGCGCGCATCGATGCCCGCATTTCTGATGCAGGCGCGCGACCGCAAGGACAACGCCGCATCCCGCATCGGATTCACGGTGACGAAGAAGACCGGCTCCTCCGTGGAGCGCAACCGCATTCGCCGCCGCCTGCGCGCAGCCGCACGCGCTGTGGTATCGTCGGTAGAGCATAAGGGCTTCGACTATGTGCTGGTCGCCCGCCGTCCCGCGCTCCACGCACCCTTCGCCGCACTGGTCGCCGATCTACAAAACGCCGTGACCCGCCTGCACCGCCCGGCCCGCCGCAGCCGCGACGTAGACGCCCATGGATGACAACAAGAACACGATCCTTGCGATCCTGCTCTCGGTGATCGTGCTGGTTGCCTGGCAGTATTTCGTCGGCATCCCGCAAATGGAGAAGCAGCGCGAGCAGACCCAGCGCACGCAGCAACAGACGCCGGGTCAAACTCCCGCGCCGGCTCCCGGCCAGCCGGCAGCGACGCCGGGTGCGGCGCCCGTTCCGGGCCAGCCGCCGCGCCCGGGCACCACGGCACAGCCAACACCAGGCGCACCGACGGCGGCCGCGCCGGCGATCACGACGCGCGAGGCCGCGCTCGCCGCCTCGCCGCGTATAGCGATCGAGACCCCGCGCATGCGTGGCTCGATCTCGCTCCGCGGCGCGCGCATCGACGACGTGTCGCTCACCCAATATCGCGAGACCGTCGATCCGAAGAGCCCGATCATCGTGCTGCTGTCGCCTTCGGGCAGCCCGCATCCGTTCTATGCAGAGTTCGGCTGGGTCGGCGCACCTGGCGCAACCTCGAAGTTGCCGGGGCCCGACACGCTGTGGACCGCCGCCACCTCCGGCCCGCTCGCGCCGGACCGGCCGGTCAAGCTCTCCTGGGACAATGGCGAGGGCCTCGTCTTTACCCGCACCATCGCCGTCGACCGCGACTACTTGTTCACGGTCGCCGACGAGGTCGAGAACAAGGCGGCGAACCCGGTCACGCTCTTCAATTATGGGCTGGTATCGCGCCACGGCACGCCGGTGACGCTCGGCTACTACATCCTGCACGAAGGCCTGATCGGCGTGCTCGGCGACGGCAAGCTCCACGAGATCGTCTATACCGACATCGAAAAGAAGACGCCGCAAACCGTCAAATCCGAAGGCGGCTGGCTCGGCATCACCGACAAATATTGGGCGGCGACGCTGCTCCCGAACCCGAAAATCAATCTTCAAGCGCGCTTCTCCTACACCGCGCTCGGCAATGTGAAGACCTACCAGGCCGATTTCCTCGCCGATCAGGCGACCGTCGCGCCCGGCGCGAAACTTTCGGCGCAGAGTCATCTGTTTGCCGGCGCCAAGGAACTCGACATCATCGATCGCTACGAGTCCACACTCGGCGTCAAGCGTTTCGATTTGCTGATCGACTGGGGCTGGTTCTACTTCATCACCAAGCCGATGTTCCAGGCGCTCGACTTTTTCTACAAACTCACCGGAAACTTCGGGCTCGCGATCCTGCTCGTGACCCTGATCATCAAGATCGTCTTCCTCCCCCTCGCCAACAAATCCTATGCGTCGATGGCGAAGATGAAGAAGGTGCAGCCTCAGATGGAGGCGATCCGCGCCCGCCTCGCCGACGACAAGGTGAAGCAGCAGCAAGCATTAATGGAGCTCTATAAGCAGGAGAAGATCAATCCGCTTGCCGGCTGTCTTCCGATCCTGGTCCAGATCCCGGTCTTCTTTGCGCTCTATAAAGTGCTGTTCGTTTCGATCGATCTTCGCCAGGCGCCGTTCTTCGGCTGGATCCGGGACCTTTCCGCTCCGGACCCGACCAATCTGTTCAACCTGTTCGGGTTGATTCCGTTCGATCCGACGCTCATCCCGGTGCTCGGCCAGTTCCTGCACATCGGCATCTGGCCGCTGGTCATGGGCGTCACGATGTGGGTCCAGATGAAACTGAACCCCTCGCCGCCCGATCCGACCCAAAAGATGATCTTCGACTGGATGCCGCTGATCTTCACCTTCATGCTGGCGAGCTTCTCGGCGGGCCTGGTGATCTACTGGGCCTGGAACAACACGCTCTCCGTGCTGCAGCAGTCGTTCATCATGCGCCGCAACGGGGCCAAGATCGAATTGTGGGACAATTTGAAGGAAACGCTCGGGCTGAAGAAGAAGCCATCGACCTGAGCCCGATGGCCGGGACAAGCCCGGCCATGACGCGCTAGAAGTCGCGCGCATGCACACCGACTTCACCGCCGCTCAATTGGAAGCCGCCCGCAAGCTGTTCGCCGGCGAATTCGTGTTCGTCGCCGGCGCCGGCTCGGCCGCATCGCTGCCGCCGATGCAGGGCGTCGAGATCGCCTTCGCCGGGCGCTCCAATGTCGGCAAGTCGAGCCTGATCAACGCACTCACCAACCGCACGGCGCTCGCGCGCGTCTCGCGCACGCCGGGCCGCACCCGCGAGATCAATTTCTTCGCGGGCTCGCGCAATCTCGTGCTCGCGGACCTGCCCGGCTACGGTTTCGCCAAGGCGCCGAAAGAAAAGATCGAAGCCTGGACCGGGCTGGTGCGCGACTATCTCGTCGGCCGCGCCAATCTCGCCCGCGTTCTCGTGTTGATTGACGCGCGCCATGGCCTCAAACCCAACGACGCCGATGTGCTCGACGCGCTCGACCGCGCAGCGGCAAGCTACGCCATCGTTCTCACCAAGGCTGACGAATTGACCAGGCCGGAGCTCGAGAATCGGCTGGCCGAGACCGCCGCCGCGACCGCCAGGCGGCCGGCGGCCTTTCCGCTCGTTTACCCTACTTCCTCGCACGATGGCGCCGGGATTCCCGAGCTGCGCGCCGCCATCCTGCGCGTTCTTTCCGAGCGCTCCCCGATCGGCTAGAAGAACGCGCGACCGGAAATCGATCCCATGAGCAAGACCGATATCCCCGCCGACGCCCACGCCGCGGCCCGCGTCCTCATCGAGGCGCTGCCGCACATGCAGCGCTACGACGAGGAGACCGTCGTGGTGAAGTACGGCGGCCACGCCATGGGCGACGAGAAGGTGGCGCGCGATTTCGCCCGCGACATCGTGCTGTTGGAGCAGACCGCGATCAACCCGGTGGTCGTGCACGGCGGCGGGCCGCAGATCGAGGCCATGCTGAAGAAGCTCGGCATCAAGTCGGAATTCGCCGCCGGACTGCGCATCACCGACGCCGCCACCGTCGAGATCGTCGAGATGGTGCTCGCGGGCTCCATCAACAAGCAGATCGTCGGCTACATCAACGAGGCCGGCGGCCGCGCGCTCGGACTGAGCGGCAAGGACGGCAACATGGTGCAGGCCAGGAAGGTCACGCGCCGCGTCGCCGATCCGGGCTCCAACATCGAGAAGGTCGTGGATCTCGGCTTCGTCGGCGAGCCGGTAAAGGTAGACATCACGGTGCTGACCCAGATCCTCGGCCGCGATCTGATCCCGGTGCTGGCGCCGGTCGCCGCCGGCGTCGAGGGCGGCACCTTCAACGTCAATGCCGACACCTTCGCCGGCGCCGTCGCCGGCGCGCTCAAGGCCAAGCGCCTGCTGTTGCTCACCGATGTCCCTGGCGTGCTCGACAAGTCGAAGAAGCTGATCAAGCAGCTCTCGCTCAAGGACGCGCGCAAACTGATCGCCGACGGGACGATTACCGGCGGCATGATCCCCAAGGTCGAGACCTGCATCTATGCGCTGGAGGCCGGCGTCGAAGGCGTCGTCATTCTCGACGGCAAGATTCCGCACGCGGTGCTCTTGGAATTGCTCACCGACCACGGCGCCGGCACGCTGATCAAACGTTGAGCCGTGATCCGCTCTGCGCCGCATCGATTTCCGAAGGTTTAGGAACAAGTCATGAATTCCGCCGAACTCACCAAGATCGTCGACGACGCCTGGGAGCGCCGTGCCGAGATCGGGCTGAAGACCAAGGGCCCGGTCCGCAAGGCGGTCGAAGAAGCGATCGCGCTGCTCGATTCCGGCAAGGCGCGCGTCGCCGAGCGGCAGAGCGACGGCAACTGGCACGTCAATCAATGGCTGAAGAAGGCCGTGCTGCTGTCGTTTCGTCTGGAGGACACCGCCGTCATCAAGGGCGGGCCCGGCCGCGCAGCGTGGTGGGACAAGGTGCCCTCCAAGTTCGACGGCTGGACCAAGGCGCAATTCCTGAAGGCGGGCTTCCGCGCCGTGCCGGGCGCGATCGTGCGCCGCGGTGCTTTCATCGCGCCGAATGTCGTGCTGATGCCGAGCTTCGTCAATCTCGGTGCTTACGTGGGCGAAGCCACCATGGTCGACACCTGGGCCACGGTCGGCTCCTGCGCCCAGATCGGCAAGAACTGCCACATCTCCGGCGGCGCCGGCATCGGCGGCGTCTTGGAGCCGGTGCAGGCCGGCCCGGTGGTGATCGAGGACGATTGCTTCATCGGGGCGCGCGCCGAGATCGCCGAGGGTGTCATCGTGCGCCGCGGCTCGGTACTTTCGATGGGCGTCTATCTCGGTGCGTCGACGAAGATCATCGACCGCGAAAGTGGCGCCGTCTTCATGGGCGAAGTGCCGCCCTATTCCGTGGTGGTATCCGGAACCCAGCCCGCCAAGCCGATGCGCAACGGCAAGCCCGGCCCCTCGCTCTATTGCGCGGTAATCGTGAAGCGCGTCGATGAGAAGACTCGCGCCAAGACCTCGATCAACGAGCTGCTCAGGGATTGAATGTGGCTAACGCCCGCGACCCGGTCGAGATCGCGCGCGAGCTGATCCGCTGCAAATCGGTGACGCCCGCCGAAGGCGGCGCGCTTACGTACCTCGAAAAGCTTCTGAAAAGCGCGGGCTTCGAAGTCGAGCGCGTGAAATTCTCCGAACCGGGAACACCCGACGTCGAGAATCTTTTCGCCCGCCTCGGCAAGGCCGGTCCTAACCTCGCATTCGCCGGTCACACCGACGTGGTTCCCACCGGCGACGAAACGAGCTGGAAGCATCCGCCGTTCGGCGGCGAGGTCGAGGGCGGCATGCTCTATGGCCGAGGCGCCGTGGACATGAAGGGCGCCATCGCCTGTTTCGCTGCCGCCGCGCTTGATTACGTTGCCAAGAGCAAGCCCAAGGGCTCGATTTCCTTCCTCATCACCGGCGACGAGGAAGGGCCTTCGATCAACGGCACGAAAAAGTTGCTCGCCTGGGCCGCGGCGCGCGGCGAAAAGTTCGACCATTGCTTCGTCGGCGAACCTACAAGCACCGAGGTCGTCGGCGACGCCATCAAGATCGGCCGCCGCGGCAGCCTTTCGGCCACGCTCACCACTTTCGGCAAGCAGGGCCACGTCGCCTATCCGCAGCGCGCCGCGAACCCGATCCGCCCGCTCCTGCGCATGCTGGCCGCGCTGCAAAACGAGCCTTTCGACCAAGGCTCGCCGCATTTCGAGCCCTCGCATCTGGAAATCACCTCGATCGACGTCGGCAATCCCGCGGTCAACGTGATCCCCGCCGAGGCCCACACGCGCTTCAACATCCGCTTCAACGAGCACCACACCAGCCAGAGTCTGCGCGCGCTGATCGAGCAGCGTTGCAAAACGGCCGCCGAAGGCAGCGCTTTTCGCCTTTCCTACGAGCCCGCGAGCGAGAGCTTCGTCACCGCGCCGGGATCGTTCGTCGAGATTCTCTCGCGCGCGGTCACCGAAAGCGGCGGCAAGAAGCCAACGCTCTCCACCTCCGGCGGCACCTCGGACGCCCGCTATATCAAGGATTATTGCCCAGTGCTCGAACTCGGCCTCGTCGGCCGCACCATGCACGCGATCGACGAGCACGCGCCGGTCGAGGACCTGAAGAAGCTCACCGCGATCTATCGCCGTGCGATCGAGCTTTATTTCGCCGGATAATCCACCCGCACCAGATAAAGCCCGCAGGCCGGCGCTACCGGCCCGCAGCGCGCGCGCTCGCGGGCCTTGAGCGCAGCGGCTAGGTCGTCCGCGCTCCATTTCCCTTCGCCGACCTGCACGAGCGAGCCCGCCATGGAGCGCACCTGGTGATGCAGGAACGAGCGCGCTTCGGCGATGATGCTGACTTCCTCGCCCGCGCGCATCACGTCGAGCCGGTCCAACGTTTTCACCGGCGACTTGGCCTGGCACTCGGCCGAACGGAAGGTCGTGAAATCGTAGTGCCCGACGAGCCGCTGGGCAGCCCTATGCATGGCTTCTGCGTCGAGCGGCCGCGTCACTCGCCAGGCCCGATCCCGCTCGATGGCAAGCTCCGCCCGGCGATTGACGATGCGATAGAGATAATGCCGTTTCACCGCCGAAAAACGCGCGCTGAAATCGTCCGCCACTTTCTCCGCCGCCAGCACAGCCACGGGCTGCGGTCGCAAGTGCGCGTTCAGCGCATTGCGCACGGTGTCGGTGTCCCAATCCTTTGCGAGATCGAAATGGGCGACTTGACCCAGCGCATGCACGCCCGCGTCTGTGCGCCCGGCACCCGTGATCACCGGCCGCTCGCCCGCAAAGCGCTCAACCGCGTCGGTGAGCGTACCTGCCACCGACGGGCCGTTGTCCTGCATCTGCCAGCCGACGAACGGCGTGCCGTCATATTCGACGATGATTTTGTAGCGCGGCATGGTCAGTTCAGTTTCGTTCCCGCCTTGACCGGCGAGCCGCGCAAGAATTCTTCTGCGCTCATCGCCTTGGCGCCTGCGCGCTGGACTTCCAAGAGCCGCACCGCGCCGCCTTTGCAGGCGATCGTCAGCCGGTCGTCGAGCGCCGAGCCGGGCGCACCACTCCCCTCTCCACGCGTCGAGCGCAATACCTTCACCCGCGCGTCGCCGATCTGGAACCACGCACCCGGAAACGGCGAAAGGCCCCGAATATGGTCATGCACCGCTTTCCACGGCTTCGACCAGTCGATCCGCGTCTCGTTCTTCTCGATCTTCTTAGCATACGTCACGCCCGCCGTTGCCTGCGGCTCGAACTTGAGCGTCCCGCGATCGAGCGCCGCGAGTGCGCGATTCATGAGGTCGGCACCGAGCGACGCGAGCTTGTCGTGCAGCTCACCGGCCGTCATATCCGGCCCGATCGCGACCCGCTCGGCGAGCGCCACCGGCCCGGTATCGAGCCCTTCGTCCATCTGCATCACCATCACGCCGCTATCCGCGTCACCGGCCATGATCGCCCGCGCGATCGGCGCGGCTCCGCGCCAGCGCGGCAGCAGCGATGCGTGCAGATTCAGGCAACCAAACTTCGGCGCGTCGAGAATGGCTTTGGGCAGCAATAATCCATAAGCGACGACCACGGCCACATCTGCTTCATGGTCGCGGAACGTCGCCGCCGCCGCCTCGCCCTTGAGATTCTTCGGATGCAGCACCGGCAGACCGAACTTCTCCGCCGCCTCATGTACTGGTGAGCGGCGCTCGGCCATGCCGCGCCCGGCCGCCGCCGGCGGCCGCGTATAGACCGCGGCAACGTCATGCCCGCAGCCGACCAGCTCATTGAGCGTCGGCACTGCGAACTCCGGCGTGCCCAGGAATACGATGCGCACGGATCGATCCTCCGCGGGGCGGAAGACGCTTCAGCCGGCCCGCTTCGCCGCCTTCGAGAATTTCTTGGTGATGCGATCGCGCTTGAGCTTCGAGATATGGTCGATGAACAAGACGCCGTTGGTGTGATCGATCTCGTGCTGCAACACGCGCGCGAGCAGCCCTTCGGCCTCGATCAACTGCTCCCTGCCGTCGAGATCGAGGTAGCGCACCCGCACCTTCTCCGGCCGTTCGACCTCTTCGGTGATTTCCGGAATCGAAAGACAGCCTTCCTCGTGCACGATCTCCTCGTCCGACGTCCAGACCAGTTCCGGATTGACCAGCGCGATCGGATGCTTGGTCTCTTCGCCGCGCGTCGCGTCGACCGTAATCACGCGCTTGGCGACGCCGATCTGCACCGCAGCGAGCCCCACGCCCGGCGCGTCGTACATGGTCTGAAACATGTCCTCGGTGAGCTTGCGTACGTCCTTGTCGACGCGCGGCACGGGCGCCGATTTCTTCCGCAGCAGCGGATTGGGCAGCAAGAGGATGGGGTGGATCATGGCCGCGAGATAGGGGATCGCCCCTAAAGAATCAATGGATGACAAGGCGTTAGCACCGCTTCCCCAATATTTCGTTCGCTCTTCGTTCTATCCCGCATCGAATCGCGCTACAAGGATCGCATGAGCGAAGTTCTTGTCACGCTGTCCGGAATCCAGATCACCACCGCGCATGCGCTGCTGGCGCTTGGCGCCGTCGTGCTCGTGCTTCTCATTGTGCTGCTGATCGCGCAAGCGCGCGCGGGCCGCACCCGCGCCGATGAGACCGCCGACCTGGAAGAGCGCGTCGCCGAGTTCGTGCGCATCCAGACTGAGAATAGCGGCCGCATGCAGACGCTCGCTGAAGTGCTCGGCGGCCGGCAGGCCGATCTCGCGCGCGTCGTGAGCGAGCGGCTCGATACGGTCTCGCACCGGCTCGGAGAAAATGTCGCCACCGCCGCACGCGCCACCTTCGAGAGCCTGTCGCAGTTGCAAGAGCGGATCGCCGTCGTCGACGCGGCCCAGACGCGCATCGCCGAACTTTCCTCGCACATGATCACGCTGAAAGACGTGCTCGCCAACAAGCAGGCGCGCGGCGCCTTCGGTCAGGGCCGTATGGAAGCGATCGTGGCCGATGGGCTGCCCAAGGACGCCTATACGTTCCAGCACACGCTCACCAACGGAAAGCGGCCCGATTGCGTCGTGTATCTCCCCGGCGATGACGGGCGCCCGCTGGTGATCGACGCCAAGTTCCCGCTCGAATCCGTCACCGCGCTGCGCGAAGCCAAGAACGAGGACGACCGCCGCGCCGCGGTCCAGCGCCTGCGCCAGGACATCGCCAAGCACGTCTCCGATATTTCCGAGCGCTACCTGCTGCCCGGCGAGACCCAGGATGTGGCGCTCATGTTCGTGCCTTCCGAATCGGTCTTTGCCGAGCTGCACGAGCAGTTCGACGACCTGGTGCAGAAGGCGTTCCGCGCCCGCGTGCTGCTGGTTTCGCCTTCGCTTCTGATGCTCGCGATCCAGGTCTTGCAGGCCATCGTCAAGGACGCGCGCATGCGCGAGCATGCCGACGTCATCCGCACCGAGGTGACCAAGCTGATCGGCGACGTCGGGCGGCTGCGCGACCGCGCACTCAATTTGCAGAAGCACTTCGCCCAGGCCTCCGACGATGTCGGCCAGGTGCTGATCTCGGCCGAAAAGGTCGTCAAACGCGGCAATCGCATCGAGGCGATCGAATTCGAGGAAGAGGTCGACACCGGCCCGCGCGCCGAAGCGCCGACTCTTCCCCTCGGCCGCCGCGCGGCGGAATGATCCGCCCAGGGTGACGGCAGAAGCGATTGATGCCAAAAGGCCGCATGGTCGAATCGACGCTTGAGCGGATTGAGAAACGCGGTGGCTGGCTCTCAGCCTTCGCTGTTTATCTGCGCCCGCGCGTTCTGATCGTCCTCTTCCTCGGCTTTTCCGCAGGTCTGCCGCTCGCCCTTTCCGGCTCCACGCTCGCGCTCTGGATGGCCGATCGCGGCGTCGATCTCGGCACCATCGGCCTCTTTTCCCTCGTCGGCCTGCCCTACACCATCAAGTTCCTGTGGGCGCCGCTGGTGGACGCGCTCGATGTGCCTTGGCTGTCGCGCCGGCTCGGCCGGCGTCGCGGCTGGCTCGTATTCTCGCAACTTCTGCTCGCCGTCGCGATCGTTTTCCTCGGCACCCGCGACCCGGTGACCGCGCCTTTCGCCGTGGCGATCGGCGCGCTGCTGGTGGCGGCCGCTTCCGCCACTCAGGACATCGTGATCGACGCCTTCCGCGTCGAAAACCTCGACACTAGCGAACAGGCCGCCGGCATGGCCGCCTATGTCATGGCCTATCGGGTCGGCATGCTGGTCTCGACCGCCGGCGTCATTGGTTTCGTCGCCTGGCTCGAACACGTCGGCGTGGCTTCAACGATTGTCTGGGGCTGGGGCTATGCGGCGGCGGCGCTTTTCCTTGCCGTCGGGCTGGTGGCGACATTGCTCGCCCGCGAGCCCCCCGCGTTGGAAAAGCCCGCCGCCGAAGGCCCGCGCACCGATGCACTTACGCGCGTGCTCAACACCGCCTTCGGCGCCTTCCGCGAATTCCTCACCCGCGATTTTGCGATCCTGATTCTCCTGTTCGTGGTGCTGTTCAAGTTTTGCGACGCGTTCGCCGGCGTGATGACCGGCCCGTTCGTGCTCGCCATCGGCTTCGACAAGGCGGCTTATGCGGCGATCGTGAAGGGCGTTGGCCTCGCCGCGTCGCTCGCCGGCGCGGTCGCCGGCGGGGTCATCGCCCGAGCGCTTCCGCTATCGACTAGCCTCTGGATCGCAGCCTTCCTGCAGATGGGCTCGAACCTCGTCTTCGTGTGGCAGGCCTATGTCGGCGCCAACCACGCCGCTCTCGCCACTACGATCGTGGTCGAGAATTTCACCGGCTCGATCGGCACGGTGATTTTCGTGGCTTATCTCTCGGCGCTATGCCGCGACCGCATCCACACCGCGACCCAGTTCGCGCTACTCACCGCGCTTGCCGCCGTCGGCCGCACCACGCTCGCGTCCGGCGGCGGCTTCCTCGCCGAAAGCGCGGGCTGGATTTGGTTCTTCACCCTGACGGCGCTATCGGCGCTTCCGGGCCTCGTGTTGCTGTGGTGGCTCGACCGGCGCGGGCATTTCGCCGCGCTCGAAGTCAAAGTTTGATCGGCGCAAGATTCAACGTCGCGCCGGATAGACCAGCCACTTGCGCGGCTCCTGTTCCGGATCGAAATTCTTGCCGTCGCATTTCACTTTGAGCCAATAGCCTTGCAGCCGAAATTCGGTGCCGGACCAGACCCAGGCGCCGGCGCTGCCGCAATCGCCGACCCCGCGGCCTTTGTGAAAGCTGCTCAGGCGCTTCCTCTTGGGGTCGAAGCTCGGACCACTCAAGTTCGTGCGCTCCTCGAACTTCTTGCCGTTCCATTCGCGAAACCGCAGCAGTCGCGCCCGGTCCGGCGCCTTGGGATCGGCAGCGAAGAAAATGCTCCCGAAATTATAAGCCGCGCGCCAGCACGGGATTTCGACCAGCACGAGCCCGCTGCCGAGCTCCTGCGGCGACTCCAGATCCACCGTCGCCTCGTCGAACGACAGCGTGCAGTCGGGATCCCGCAATCCTGCCTCGATCACCGTGCGCGGCAAGGGCAGCTCAGCCGCGAGCGCTATAACCGGAAGCACGACGAGCGCCATCAACAGCAAAGCGAAGCGGAACATCAGAACGGCGTCCGCTGCCGGATCGCCGCCGCGAGCGTGCCCTCGTCGAGATAGTCGAGCTCGCCGCCGACCGGCACACCATGCGCGAGCCGCGTGACCTTCACGCCGGTATCGCGCAACAGATCGGTCACGTAATGCGCGGTGGTCTGTCCGTCCACGGTCGCATTCAACGCGAGCAGCACTTCCTTGGTTTCGCCACCCTCACGCACGCGCGCGGCGAGGCTTGCGAGATTGAGATCGTCGGGCCCGACCCCGTCGAGCGGCGACAGCGTGCCGCCGAGCACGTGATAGCGCCCCGAAACCGCGCTCGCCCGTTCCAGCGCCCAAAGATCGGCGACGTTCTCGACCACCACCAGGATCGAGTGGTCGCGCGAGGCGTCGGCGCACACGGTGCACGGGTCGCGCGTGTCCACGTTGCCGCAGGTGCCGCAGATTTCGATCTTGGACAGTGCGTCGGCGAGCGCCGCCGACAAGGGCTCCATTAGCTCCTCGCGGCGGCGCACCAGATGCAACGCCGCGCGCCGGGCCGAGCGCGGACCGAGCCCGGGCAGGCGCGCGAGCAACTGGATCAGACGCTCGATCTCGGGACCGGCGACGGCGCGTGGCATCAGAACAGCTTCATCCCTGGCGGCAAAGGCAGGCCGCCGGTGAGCGCCTTGGCCTTATCTTCCACGAGGCGTTCGGCCTTGACGCGTGCGTCGGCATGCGCGGCCAACACGAGATCCTCGACGATTTCTTTTTCGCCGGGCTTCATCAGGCTCGGATCGACGACGAGCTTCTTCATCGCGCCCTTGGCCGAGAGCGTGACGGTAACCAACCCGCCGCCGGAGGTGCCCACGACCTCGAGGGTTTCGAGCTCGGCCTGGAGCTGCTGCATCTTCTCTTGCAGCTCCTTCACCTTCTGCATCATGCCCATGAGGTCGGCCATGACTCAGCGCTCGTCCTCAGGGTCGAGCGGCGGCATGTCGGGATCGACCGCTTCGGGCTCAGGAGCAGCGTCGGCCGCACCGGGTTTAGTCACGCCGACAATCTCGGCGCCGGGAAAGCGCTTCAGCACCGCCTCGACCAGCGGATCGCTGCGCACATCGCGCTTCGTGGCCTCGCGCATGGCGGCCGCAGTGGCGGCGAGCGTCTCACCGCCAGCCTCGCGCGAAACCGTCACGAACCAGCGCTTGCCGGTCCATTCGGTGAGCCGGGTCCCGAGCTCGCCCGTCAGGTTCGACGGCGCGCCGGGCGCGAGCGCGATCTCCAGGCGGCCCTCCTCCATGCGCACCAATCGGATGAAATGCTCGACCGCGTGTTTCAGCTTGATATCGCGCTTGGCCGCAGCGAGCGCCGCCACGTCTTCGAGCGTTGCCAATACGGGAGCCGCCTTGGCGGATGCTTCCGGCTCACGGACCGGTTGCCGGATTGCGCGCGCCGTCGCGCCACCGCCATCCGCCGCAAACGAAAGCCGGGCGCCACCGTCGGACGGCCTGGCGCCGGCGGACGGAGCACCACCACCGGAGCTATCACCCTCGCGTAGCGCCTTGAGCGCCTCGTCCGGCGTCGGCAGATCGGCGGCATAGGCGAGCCGCACCAGCACCATTTCCGCCGCCTGCGCGGGCTTGCCCGAGCTCTGCACCTCGAAAATACCTTTGGTCAGCATCTGCCAGGCGCGCGAAAGGGTCTGGATCGATAGCCCCGCCGCCATTTCGCGCCCGCGCTTGCGCTCGGCTTCGATCAGACTGCGGTCGTCTGCCGTCGCCGGCAGCACTTTGAAGCGAGTGAGCAGATGCGTGAATTCCGCGAGATCGGTGAGGATCACCGCCGGATCGGCGCCGATCTCGTACTGTGCGCGAAATTCGCCGAGCGCCGCGGCTATGTCGCCCTTCATTATCGACTCGAACAGATCGATCACCCGCGCCCGGTCGGCCAGCCCGAGCATGGTGCGCACTTCTTCCGCCTTCACCGTGCCGCCGCCGTGCGCAATGGCATGGTCGAACAGCGAGAGCGCATCGCGTACCGACCCTTCGGCCGCCCGCGCGATCAGCGCCAGCGCCTCGGGCTCGGTTTTGACCTTTTCCTTGTCGGCGATCTCGGCGAGATGCTTCACGATCGCGTCGGCCTCGACGCGCTTCAAATCGAAGCGCTGGCAGCGCGACAGCACGGTCACCGGTATGTCGCGGACCTGGGTCGTGGCGAAGATGAATTTCACATGCGGCGGCGGCTCTTCGAGCGTCTTCAAGAGCGCATTGAACGCAGCCTTCGAGAACATGTGAACTTCGTCGAGAATATAGATCTTGTAGCGCGCCGAGACCGGCGTGTAGCGCACCGCGTCGTTGATCTGGCGCACATCGTCGACGCCGTTGTGCGAAGCCGCGTCCATCTCGATCACGTCGATATGGCGGCTTTCCATGATCGCTTCGCAGTGGCGGCCGAGTACCGGCATGTCGAGCGTCGGCCCGCCGCCGCCCGCCTCCTTGGGCTCGTAGTTCAGCGCGCGTGCCAGAATCCGCGCGGTCGTGGTCTTGCCGACACCGCGCACTCCGGTAAGCAGATAAGCCTGTGCAATCCGCCCCTGCGCGAACGCATTGGTGAGCGTGCGCACCATGGCGTCCTGGCCGATCAGCTCGGCGAAGGTGCCCGGGCGGTATTTGCGCGCCAGCACGCGGTAGCCGCCCGCCGCGGCGCGGTCCGAGAGCCCGTTGCTCTCTGCGCCACGCTTGTTGGCACGCTCTGGGGAGTCGTCCATGGGCTCACGATTCCGCGTCGATCGGCGCGCTCGCATCGTCTGCGGTGGCGCCGGCCCGCTCACGATCGAGGAGGAAAGTGGGAGGCTGGACCGATAACCCGAACCGGTCTCGTTAGGGCTGCTTCCTTCCGGACCTGACCCGGTTGGCGAGTGGCTCGTCCACCGCCAACCTCCCGCTCTTTTATCGTCTCTTCGCACTGCAATGGCAAG
>DATBTC010000033.1:0-31909 GCA_036559465.1 Xanthobacteraceae bacterium | reverse complement strand
TTCCTCGACCGGCTCTCGCTCGACGCCAAGCGCGTCTCCATCATGGCCGATGGCGTCGATGCAGTCGCCGCGCTACCTGACCCGGTCGGCCAGGTGACCGCTAGCTGGACGCGGCCGAATGGCTTGAAATTCGAGCGCGTGCGCACGCCCTTGGGCGTTGTCGCGGTGGTCTATGAAAGCCGCCCGAACGTGACCGCCGACGCCGGCGTACTCTGCATCAAGGCCGGCAATGCCGTGATCCTGCGCGGCGGCTCCGAGAGCTTCCGCTCCTCGGGCGCGATCCACAAAGCCCTGGTGGAGGGCCTTTCCGCCGAAGGCCTGCCCGCCGACGCGATTCAACTCGTACCGACTCGCGACCGCGCTGCGGTCGGGCATCTGCTCACGGGCCTCAACGGCAATGTCGATGTCGTGGTGCCGCGCGGCGGCAAGGATCTCGTCGGCCGCGTCGAGTCCGAGGCGCGCATTCCCGTGTTCGCGCATCTGGAGGGCATCTGCCACGTCTATGTCCACGCACCCGCCGATCTCGATATGGCAAAGAAGATCGTCTTGAACGCCAAGATGCGCCGCACCGGCGTCTGTGGCGCGGCCGAGACGCTGCTGGTAGATCGCGCGCTCGCGGCCACGCATCTGCAGCCCCTCGTGCAGATGCTGATTGAAGCCGGCTGCGAGATCCGCGGCGACGACGCTACTCGCGCCGCCGACAAGCGCGTCGTTGCGGCAACCGAGCAGGACTGGTCCACCGAATATCTCGACGCGATTCTCTCGGTGAAAGTCGTGGACGGACTCAAAGCCGCGATCGACCATATCGGCCGCTATGGATCGAGCCACACGGAATCCATCGTGACCGGCGACAACAAAGCCGCCGAGGCCTTCCTGCGCGAGGTGGATTCGGCAATCGTCCTGCACAATGCCTCGACCCAGTTCGCCGACGGCGGCGAGTTCGGCTTTGGCGGCGAGATCGGCATCGCCACCGGCCGCCTGCACGCGCGCGGCCCGGTGGGCGCAGAGCAGCTCACTTCTTTCAAGTATCGCGTGCATGGCTCGGGGCAGACTCGGCCGTGAGTCGTCGGGAATTCCTCCCTCGAATGCCCATCCTCGCCCCCGGCATGCGCATCGGTTTGCTCGGCGGCAGCTTCAACCCGGCGCACGCAGCGCACCGCTCCGTGAGCCTATTGGCGCTGAAGCGCCTGCGTCTCGATCGTGTGTGGTGGCTAGTGAGCCCCGGCAATCCGCTCAAAGACAGCAAGCAGCTTCTGCCGCTCGACGAGCGCCTCAAGCGCGCCCGCGCGCTTGCCGGGGATCCGCGCATCGACGTCACTGCGATCGAGGCGACGCTCGGCACCGTGTTCAGTCACGATACTGTCGCCAAGCTTCGTGCACGCTATCCGGATGTGCGATTCGTCTTTCTCATGGGCGCGGACAACCTAGCGGGGTTCCATCGCTGGAAGCGCTGGCGCGAACTCGCATTCACGGTGCCGATCGCCGTCATGGACCGTGCGGGGCTCAGCCTGACCGCGCTGACCTCGCCGGCCGCGCTGGCGCTTGCACGCTGGCGACTCGGTGAGTTCAAGGCACCCGTGCTCGCACGATCGAAGCCGCCGGCTTGGGTGTTCCTACACGGCATGAAATCGCCGCTTTCCTCAACGGCAATCCGTGCAAAGCCGAAGCGGAAGGGTTGAATCCGTGCGTATGGACCCGATATCTTCGAACAAGCGCCGTCGCTGGCGCGACCGATCCGAGAGGTAAGAGCACTCTGTCGCCCTCCCCGCGTTCCGCGGCCACCCGCAAGGGCAGGACCGCACCGGTTTCCAAGGCTCTCTCCAAGGCTCGCTCCGAGGCGCGGGAGACTCTCGCGCTCATCCTCCGCGATCTCGACGGCAACAAAGCGGAAGATGCCGCCTCGATCGACCTGCGCGGCAAGACCACGATCGCCGATCATATGGTGGTGGCCTCCGGCCGCTCGCAACGCCACGTCGGCGCCATCGCCGAGCATCTGGTGGTGACACTGAAGAAGCACGGCCTGCGCAATATCCGGGTCGAAGGCGTGCCGCATTGCGACTGGGTGCTGATCGACGCCGGCGACGTGATCGTGCATGTTTTCCGTCCCGAGGTTCGCGAATTCTACAATCTCGAAAAGATGTGGGCGCGCACTAGGCCGGCCAAGGACTGAGGCCGGATCGCGCGCCATGCGGCTCTTCATCGCCGCGGTCGGACGGCTCAAGAACGGCCCCGAACGGATTCTCTGCGAGCGCTATATCGAGCGCGCGAACGCCGCCGGCCGCGCGCTGGGCCTGGCGCCGGTCGAAGTGCGCGAGATCGCCGAAAGCGCCAAGCGGCTCGCCAAGGACCGCATAACCGAAGAAGCGAAGCAATTGCTTGCGCTTGCACCGCCGCGCTCGCGCCTCGTCGCGCTCGACGGCCGCGGCCGGAGTCTGGCAAGCGAAGCGTTTGCCGCCAAGCTCGCCGCCTTCCGCTCCGAGGGCGCACCGGCAACGACGTTCTTCATCGGCGGCGCCGACGGTCTCGGTGAGGAAGTGCGCAAGAAGGCCGAGCTGGTTCTTGCCTTCGGCACGGCCACATTTCCGCACCAGCTGGCGCGCATCCTGCTTGCCGAACAGGTCTATCGGGCCGTGACGATCCTGTCCGGCCACCCTTATCATCGGGGGGAATGATTCGCGCCGCCCGCACGCTCGCATCCTCCGCCGCCATACTTGCGGCGTTCGTCGTTGCGTTCGCGCCTTCCACGACGATCTTCGCCCAGGCTCCGGCCGGTCTCGAAGCCGAGAAGGCCGAGCGCCAGCGCCAGCTCGAGGTCCTGCGCGGCGAGATCGACCGCACCAAGGATGCCGAAGCCAGGCTCAAGACCGAAATCGACCTGATCAAGGACGACCGCAAGAAGCTGGCGCAAGCCCTGCTCGACGCCGCGGCGCGAATCCGCGCGGTCGAGGCCAGGCTCTCGGCGTCCGAGAAAAGCCTGCCCGAGTTCGACAAGCGCGAGACAAAAATCAAATCCTCGCTCGAATCCCGCCGCGCCGTGCTGGTCGAGGTTCTGGCGGCGCTGCAGAAGATCGGCCGCCGCCCGCCGCCGGCGTTGATCCTGCGCCCCGAGGACGCGCTCGATTCGGTCAGGAGCGCCATCCTGCTCGGCGCCATCATCCCCGAGTTGAAGACCGAAGCCGATGCGCTCGCCGCGGACCTGGCGGAGCTCGCCCGCCTGCGCCGCGAGATCGCCGCCGAGCACGACGCGCTGGCGCAGAATCGTGTCGCACTCGAGGACGAGCGCCGTCGCACCGCCGCCTTCAGTGAGGAGCGCCGCCGCCAGCAGAGCGAAAACGAAAAGGCGCTCGAGGCGGAACGCACGAAAACCCAAGCGCTCGCCAAACAGGTCGAGACCGTACGCGAGCTGATCGCCCGCATGGAGAAAGAGATCGCCAGCGCAGCCCGCGCCGCCGAGACCGCCCGGCGCGAGACGGCTGAGAAGACCTCGGCCGCAGCGCTCGCCGATCCCGCCCGAATTGCGCCTGCTTTGGCGTTTGCCCAGGCCCGCGGCCGCCTGCCGCTGCCTGTTTCAGGAACACGAGTGCGTGAATTTGGTGCACCCGACGGCCTTGGCGGCATGGAACGGGGTCTTCTGGTCATGACCCGGACCGGCGCCCAGGTCACAGCCCCGTGCGACGGTTGGGTGGTATTTGCCGGCAATTTCCGCTCCTACGGACAACTCTTGATCATCAATCCCGGCGGCGGATATCATGTGCTATTGGCAGGAATGGAACGGATCACCGTAGAGCTCGGACAATTCGTGCTCACCGGAGAGCCCGTGGCGGTGATGGGTAACGGGCCGCGGACGGCGACAGCCGTTACGCTCGGCTCCTCACAGCCGGTACTTCACATCGAGTTCCGCAAGGACGGGAACTCGATCGACTCCGCCCCCTGGTGGGCGGCAACCGAAACGGAAAAGGCACGCGGATGATGCGCAGAACCTCGCTATTCCTTCTGGGTGCGGCGGCCGGCGCTTTCGCGGTCGCCCTCGTCGTGCAGCCGAAGCTGTTGCTCGGGCAGACCGCGCGCGCGGCCGTGTCGGATACCTATCGCCAGCTCAACCTGTTCGGCGACATTTTCGAGCACGTGCGCGCGCAATATGTCGAGAAGCCGAACGACGCCAAACTGATCGAGTCGGCGATCAACGGCATGCTCAACGCGCTCGATCCGCATTCAGCCTTCCTCGACATCAAGAACTTCCGCGACATGCAGACCCAGACCCGCGGCGAGTTCGGCGGTCTCGGCATCGAGGTGACGATGGAGGACGGCGTCGTGAAGGTCGTCTCCCCGATGGACGGCACACCCGCGGCGCGGGCCGGCATTCAGCCCAACGATCTCATCACCCACCTCAACGACGAGCAAGTGAAGGGCCTGACGCTCGAGCAGGCGGTTGACAAGATGCGCGGCCCGGTGAATTCCGCGATCACACTCCGCATCCAGCGCAAGGGCGCCGACAAGCCGATCGAGGTCAAGATCACCCGCGAGGTGATCTCCATCCGCAACGTGCGCCACCGCATCGAGGGCGGCGACATCGGCTATATCCGCATCACCAGCTTCCAGGGCGAGCGGACCATCGAGCAATTGCGCAGCTCGATCGCCGAGATCGCCAAGGAAATCCCCGCCGACAAGCTCAAGGGCTACATCGTCGACCTGCGCAACAACGGCGGCGGATTGCTCGACCAGGCGATCGCGGTCGCCGACTCGTTCCTCGAGCGCGGCGAAATCGTTTCGACTCGCGGCCGCAATGTCGAGGATACCCAGCGTCACAACGCGCGCGCTGGCGATCTGACCGGCGGCAAGCCGCTGATTGTGCTGATCAACGGCGGTTCGGCCTCAGCCTCCGAAATCGTAGCCGGCGCGTTGCAGGACCACAAGCGCGCGACGCTCCTTGGCTCGCGTTCGTTCGGCAAGGGCTCGGTGCAGACCGTGATCCCGATCGGCACCTTCGGTGCCCTGAAGCTCACCACCGCCCGCTACTTCACGCCCTCCGGCCGCTCGATCCAGGCCAAGGGAATCTCGCCCGAAATCGAGTTGATCCAGGATCTGCCCGATGAGCTCAAAGGCAAGGTCGAGACCAAGGGCGAGGCGCAGTTGAAGGGCCACCTGAAGAGCGGCGACGAAGAAGAGGAAAAGGCGGGTTCCCCCGCCTATGTCCCGCTCGACCCGAAAGACGACAAGCAGCTCAAGCTGGCGCTCGATCTCATGCGCGGCGTAGAGAAGCATGCGGCCTTCCCGCCGAGCACCAAGACCACGCCGAACTGAGCGGCCCGCCGTTTTCACGCCTTTCCAAGCCCCGCCTGGGCAACCGGGCGGGGCTTCGGATTCCGGCGTGCTAGAATCACGATTGATTCGTTCATCGGGGATCGCAACTTGGCCGCAGACGATCTCGACTCGCCTCTCGGCACGGCACCGCGAACCGGCACGCCAGCGAGCCGGCTGCCGTTCTCGTTTCTTTCGATCGTCACCGTCGCGCTTGCCGTGGTCGTGTCCGCCGGCATCGGCTGGGTCCTGGTGGTCGACGATCCGCTCGGCGGCGAGCCGCGCATGGTGGTCGCGATCGAAGACCCCACCAAAGTCGCCACGCCGTCCGCCACCATCGCAGCTCCCGCGCCGGACGCGCGCGTCGTCGACAACAAGCCGCCCGGCCGCACCGTCACCGTCATTGACGGCCGCACCGGCGAGCGGCGGGAAGTCGCCATCGGCACGCGCGAGGCGGAGCCCGATATCGTAGGCACCGTCAATCCGCGTGCCGCCGCCCCCACCGCCGACCTGCGCTTCGTCGAGACCTCGCGCCACGGCGCGATCCCGCGCGTGGCGTCCGACGGCAAGCGTCCGCTCGAGCAATATGCCCGCCTCGACCCGACCATCGAGCGGGCGCGCGGTCCGCGTATCGCCATCGTCATTGGCGGGCTCGGCATCGGCGCCGCCGCCACCGGAAACGCGATCTCCAAGCTGCCGCCGAGCGTGACGCTGGCGTTCGCGCCGTACGGCACCGACATGCCGCGCTGGGCCGGCCGCGCACGCACCAAAGGCCATGAACTTCTGCTGCAGCTCCCCATGGAGCCCGCCGACTATCCCGACAACGATCCCGGCCCGCAGACATTGGTCAGCGCCTTGACCACCGAGCAGAACCTCGACCGGCTGCACTGGTTGCTGTCGCGGCTGCAGGGCTATGTCGGAGTGATGAACCTGATGGGTGCGCGCTTCACCGCCAACGAAGCGGCGCTCTCGCCGGTGTTGCGCGACCTGGCCAAACGCGGGCTGCTCTATTTAGACGACGGCGCCCTGCCGACGAGCGTCGCCGCCCAGATCGCGGGCTCGATCCAGGCCCCCTTCCTCAAGGCCGACCTCGTGATCGACACGGCCCCGAACTGGGGCGAGATCGACGCGGCGCTCGCCAAGCTCGAGGCCATCGCCGCCGAGCGCGGCAGCGCGGTCGGCATTGCCTCGGCGTCCCCGGTCGCAATCGAACGCATCGCACGCTGGGTCAAAGCCGCGGAAACCCGCGGCATCAAGATCGTGCCCTTGAGCGTGCTGTACCTGCGGCCTAAGCAGCAGGGCTGAACGCTCGCTTCAATCCTGCGCTGTCCGATGGCCCCGTACGAGAAACTGCCCTATCGCCCCTGCGTCGGCATGATGCTGATCAACCGCGAGGGACTCGTGTTCGTCGGCCGCCGTACCGGCGGGCCCGAGCACGTCGACGCGACCCACGTGTGGCAGATGCCGCAAGGCGGCGTCGATCCCAAGGAAGACCCTTACAAGGCGGCGCTGCGCGAGCTCCACGAGGAAACCAACGTGCGCTCGGTCGAGAAGCTCGCGGAATCGAAGGATTGGTACAGGTACGACATCCCACGCGCGATCGTCGGCCAGGCCTGGAAGGGCAAGTATCGCGGCCAGACGCAGAAATGGTTCGCGCTGCGCTTCATCGGCGCCGACACCGAGATCGACGTGGCGCATCCCGCCGGCGGCCATAAGCCGGAATTCGTCGAATGGCGTTGGGAAAAGATGGAGCGATTGCCCGACCTGGTCGTACCGTTCAAGCGCAAGGTCTACGAGCAGGTAGTGGAGGAATTTTCGCGCTTCAGTGGGCGGTCTTGACGCCACCGAACTCGGCGGCGACCGTCTTCAACTGATCGACCCGCTCCACCGCCTTGTCGCGCGCGGGACCTTCCTTAGCCTCGGCCAGCGCGCGCTCTGCATCCGCGACCTCGTCCGCCATATTGGCGGCGGTGACGTCCTCGACCGGGACTGCGACCTCGGCGAGCACCGTGAGCCCCTTCGGGTTCACCTCGGCGAAGCCGTCGCGCACATAGAGCCGCTTCTCGCCGCCCGCGGCCTTGATCGTGAGAATGCCGGGCCTGAGCGCCGAGACGAACGGTGCGTGGTTCGCGAACACGCCGAACTCGCCCTCGAGGCCGGGCACGATCACTTCCTCGACCTCGCCCGAATGGACGAGGCGCGTGGGCGATACGAGTTCGAAAGCGAAGGCGGCCATGATCTATTCGATGCTCACGTGCGGAAACCGCCGCGCTCGATCACGATGCCGAGACCGAAGCCGACGACGGCGCCCAGGACCGCAAGCAGCGTGATGTGCTGCATCTGGTCTGAAGTGAGCGGCCCGCCCTGCGCGGGCCCGGGCCCGGTAATCTGGACGCTCATGGGGCCGATGCGAATCTCGGCCGATTCCGGCCGCGTCAGATAGCCGATGATCCCGCCGACGACGAGGCCGAGTAACAGAAGTACGATCTTATTATTCATGTTGCGCATCGTTGGTCCTCCGCGCGGCGTGGCTCAAGCCTCCGCCGCGAGCTTCTTGCCCTTTTCGACCGCCGCCTCGATGGTGCCGACCATATAGAAGGCGACCTCCGGTAGGTGATCGTATTTGCCTTCGCACAAGCCTTTGAAGCCCTTGATGGTATCTGCCAGATCGACGAACACGCCGGGACTGCCGGTGAACACTTCGGCCACATGGAACGGCTGCGACAGGAAGCGCTCGATCTTGCGCGCGCGCGCCACTGCAATCTTGTCCTCCTCGGAGAGCTCGTCCATGCCGAGAATCGCAATAATGTCCTGCAATGCCTTGTAGCGCTGCAGGATCTGCTGCACTTGGCGGGCGATCGCGTAGTGCTCCTCGCCGACCACCAGCGGAGACAGCATGCGCGAGGTGGAATCGAGCGGATCCACCGCCGGATAGATGCCTTTCTCGGCGATCGAGCGCGATAGCACCGTAGTGGCGTCGAGATGCGCGAACGAAGTGGCCGGCGCCGGGTCGGTCAAGTCGTCGGCCGGAACGTAAATGGCCTGCACCGAGGTGATCGAGCCCTTGTGGGTGGTGGTGATCCGTTCCTGCAACGCGCCCATATCAGTGGACAGTGTCGGCTGGTAGCCCACCGCCGAGGGAATGCGTCCGAGTAGTGCCGACATTTCCGAGCCCGCCTGCGTAAAGCGGAAGATGTTGTCCACGAAGAACAGCACGTCCTGGCCCTGGTCGCGGAAATGCTCGGCGACGGTAAGGCCCGAGAGGCCGACGCGGGCGCGCGCGCCCGGCGGCTCGTTCATCTGGCCGAAGACAAGCGCGCACTTCGAGCCGGCGCCGCCGCCCTTCTTGTTGACGCCCGACTCGATCATCTCGTGATAGAGGTCGTTGCCTTCGCGCGTGCGCTCGCCGACGCCGGCGAATACCGAATAGCCGCCGTGGGCCTTGGCGACGTTATTGATCAGTTCCTGAATCAGCACGGTCTTGCCGACGCCGGCACCGCCGAACAGGCCGATTTTGCCGCCCTTGGCGTAAGGCGCGAGCAGATCGACGACCTTGATGCCGGTGACCAGAATCTCAGCCTCGGTCGATTGATCCGTATAGGATGGCGTCGGCTGATGAATGGCGCGCCGCGCCTTGGTCTTGATCGGGCCGGCCTCGTCCACCGGCTCGCCGATCACGTTCATGATGCGGCCGAGCGTCTCGTCGCCGACCGGAACTTCGATCGGCTGGCCAGTATCAGTGACTTCCTGGCCGCGCACCAGACCTTCAGAGGAGTCCATGGCGATGGTGCGCACGGTGGATTCGCCCAGATGCTGCGCCACCTCGAGCACCAGACGGTTGCCGTGGTTCTGGGTCTCCAGCGCGTTCAGAATCTCCGGCAATTGGTCGGGGAACTGCACGTCCACGACCGCGCCGATGACCTGGGTGATGCGTCCGACTTTGTTGGTGCCTGCTTGCGTCGCCATTCTGTCCTCGTACCCGATTGGATTATAGCGCTTCCGCGCCGGAAATGATCTCGATTAGTTCCTTGGTGATCATCGCCTGGCGGGTGCGATTGTATTTCAGCGTCTGCTTTCTGATCATGTCGCCCGCGTTGCGGGTCGCGTTGTCCATGGCGCTCATGCGCGCGCCCTGCTCGGAGGCTGCGTTCTCCAGGAGCGAACTGAAGATTTGCGTCGAGATGTTGCGCGGCAGCAGCTCGGCGAGAATTTCATCCTCCTCGGGCTCGAATTCATAGATCGCGCTGTTGTCTTCCTTCTTCGTCTCGGGGAACTCCGCAGGGATGATCTGCTTCGCAGTCGGAATCTGCGAGATCACCGATTTGAAGCGCGCAAAAAAGAGCGTAGCGACGTCGAAGGCGCCCTCCTCGAACAGTGCAACGATCTTCTTGCCGATCGCGTCCGCATTGCCATAGCCGAGGCTGCGCACCGCACGCAGGTCTACGGTGTCGATGATCTGTTTCTCGTACTGCCGCTTCAGCTGATCGAAGCCCTTGCGCCCGACGCAGAGGAATTTCACTTGCTTGCCTTGCGCTGAGAGCGTCTGCGCCCGCTCGCGCGCCAGCCGCACGATCGACGAGTTGAAGGCGCCGCACAGGCCGCGCTCGGCGGTGCAAACCACCAAGAGATGCACATCGCTCTTGCCGGTACCGGCCAGCAGTTTCGGCGATTCCGGGGACGGATCGATGCTCGCCGCGATATTGCCGAGCACGCGGTTCATGCGCTCCGCATAGGGCCGCGCCGCTTCCGCCGCCACCTGCGCGCGCCGAAGCTTCGCCGCGGCGACCATCTGCATCGCCTTGGTGATTTTCTGCGTCGCCTTCACCGAGGCGATGCGATTGCGCAGGTCCTTGAGTGAAGCCATTTCCGCGCGTCTCCGGCCTTAGGCAAACGCCTTGGCGTAGGCTTCCACAGCGGCTTTGAGCTTCGCCGTAGTGTCGTCGGCCAGATCCTTCGAACTGCGGATCGTGTCCAGGATGCCCGCATGGCTGGCGTGCATATTGGTGAGCAACCCGCTTTCGAACGCTTTGACGCGGTTAACCGGCAGCGGATCGAGATAGCCGTTGACGCCGGCATAGATCACCACGACCTGCTCTTCCATCTTGAGCGGCGCGAACTGGCTCTGCTTCAAGAGTTCGGTCAGCCGCGCGCCGCGGTTCAACAGCCGCTGCGTGGTCGCGTCGAGGTCGGAGCCGAACTGCGCGAAGGCCGCCATTTCGCGGTATTGCGCGAGCTCCCCCTTGATGCGGCCGGCGACCTTCTTCATCGCCTTGGTCTGCGCCGAGGAGCCTACGCGCGACACCGAGAGGCCTACGTTCACCGCCGGCCGGATGCCCTGATAGAACAGGTCGGTCTCCAAAAAGATCTGCCCGTCGGTGATCGAGATCACGTTGGTGGGGATATAGGCCGAGACGTCGTTCGCTTGAGTTTCAATGATCGGCAGCGCGGTCAGCGAGCCACCGCCGTTCTCATCGTTCAATTTCGCCGCGCGCTCCAACAGCCGCGAATGCAGATAAAAAACGTCGCCCGGATAGGCCTCGCGTCCGGGCGGGCGGCGCAACAGAAGCGACATCTGGCGATAGGCGACCGCCTGTTTCGACAAATCGTCATAGATCATCAGCGCATGCATGCCGTTGTCGCGGAAATACTCGCCCATTGCACAACCCGAGAATGGCGCCAGGAACTGCATCGGCGCCGGGTCCGAGGCGGTCGCCGCGACGATGATCGAATAATCGAGCGCGCCTTGCTCTTCCAGAACGCGCACGAATTGCGCCACCGTCGAGCGCTTCTGCCCGATCGCGACATAGACGCAGTAGAGCTTCACCTTCTCGTCGTTGCTGGCGTTGATCGCTTTCTGATTCAGGATGGCGTCGAGCGCGACCGCGGTCTTGCCGGTCTGCCGGTCGCCGATGATGAGCTCACGCTGGCCGCGGCCGATCGGGATCAGCGCATCGATCGCCTTGAGGCCGGTCGCCATCGGCTCGTGCACCGATTTTCTCGGGATGATGCCGGGCGCCTTCACGTCGACGCGGCGGCGCTCCTTGGCCTCGATCGGGCCCTTGCCGTCGATCGGATTTCCGAGCGCATCGACCACGCGGCCGAGCAAACCCTTGCCGACCGGCACGTCGACGATCGCGCGTGTGCGCTTGACGGTCTGGCCTTCCTTGATCGCACGGTCTTCGCCGAAGATCACGATGCCAACGTTGTCGCTTTCCAAGTTCAGCGCCATGCCGCGCACGCCGTTCTCAAACTCGACCATCTCGCCGGCTTGCACGTTGTCGAGGCCATAGACGCGGGCGATGCCGTCGCCGACCGACAAAACCTGGCCGACTTCGGAAACTTCGGCGGCCTCGCCGAAATTCTTGATTTGCTCTTTCAGGATCGCGGAAATTTCCGCGGCGCGGATATCCATTAACGGACCTCTTTCATGGCGAGCTTGATCGAATTGAGCTTGGTCTTGAGCGAGGCGTCGACCATGCGGCTGCCAAGCTTGATGACGAGGCCGCCGAGAATTTTCGGATCGACCTTCACATCGAGCGCGACGTCGCTTTTGGTGGCGTTGCCAAGCATTTCTTTCAGCGAAGCGAGATGTTTTTCCGCGAGCGGTTCCGCCACCGTGACCTCGGCGCGCACTTCGCCTTTATGGCGCGAGACGAGCGTACGGAACGCCTTGATGATGAGGCCGACTGCGAACAGCCGCCGGTTCTCCGCGACCAGGAGAAGAAACTTGGCAGCTAAGCCGCCGATCTCGGCCCGCTCGAGCACTACCTTCAGCGCCTTGGTTTGCTCTTCGGCGCCGAAGATTGGGTTGGTCACCAGGCGCTTGAGATCTGCGCTGCCCTCGACCATCGCTTCGAAGCGCATTAGATCGCGCGCGATCGCGTCGAGCGATTTGTCTTCGAGCGCAAGCTCGAACAGCGCGGTCGCGTAACGACCGGCCATGCCGGATACGATGGGTTCGTCGGCCACGCCTCGGCTCTCGGACTTGGGGAGGGTTCGCTCCGGCCCGGTCGGGCGGAGGCCCCTCGGCCTCGATTTTCATCAAAAAGGGCGCGGGCCCCCGCGCCCCAACAGGCTGCGGTTCCGTAACACAGGCCTTCTTGCGGCGCAACAAGACGCGATACGGCCGACAACCCGCAAAGCCTTGTAGGATAATGCGTTGCAGACATCCGGCCGCTGGCGAACCGCGGCCAAAGCTCACAGGAAATTTTGCGCGGATTTGAGGATATAGAGTCATCTGGATGGGCTCCTCCCTTTTTCAGCGACTCGTCGCGCGTGTCTTGCAGATCGGCGCCGACCCCGCGGATAGCAGCGATATCGCCCTGCAAAAGCGGCTGGCCGTTGCTCTCTCGCTCGTGATCGTGCCTTTGGCCGTTCTGTGGAGCGCCGTTTATTTTGCCGTCGGCGCTCCGCTCTCCGCCGCCATCCCGGGATCGTATTCGATCATCACTCCGGTCAATACGGCGATCTTCGCGCTAACCCGCAACCTCGGCTTCTATCGCTTCGGCCAACTGCTGATGTATCTGATCCTGCCCTGGCTCCTGATGATGAGCCTCGGCGGCTTCAAGGAGTCGAGCGCCGTGATTATCTGGGCGGCGCTGTGCCCGCTCGCTTCGCTCCTCCTCGGAGACTTGCGGCAAACGTTGTTTTGGATTCTTGGATTCATCTTTCTACTGATCGTGAGCGCGTTCCTGCAGCCCTACCTGCCCCTTCTCGACCTGCCCGAGCAGTTCGTGACCTGGTTCTTCGTGCTCAATATCGGCGCGGTGATCTCGCTCGGCTTTGCCACCCTCTATTATTTCGTCGGCCAGCGGAACTTCTTTCAGGAACGCTCGGAGATGTTGCTCCTCAACATCCTGCCCAAGGAGATTTCCGAGGCGCTGAAGGCCGAGCAGCGCACCATTGCCGCGCACTATGACGCCGCCAGCATCCTGTTCGCCGACGTCGTCAAGTTCACGCCAATGGCGGCGACCATGACGCCGCTCAGGCTGGTCGATCTCCTCAATGAGGTATTCCAGTGCTTCGACGTTCTGGTCGAGAAATACGATCTGGAGAAGATCAAGACGATCGGCGATTGCTACATGGTCGCCGCCGGCGTGCCGCGAGCGCGCCCCGACCACGCCAAGGCTCTCGTGCAGCTCGCGCTCGATATGCAAGCGGCCGTGGCCGAGCACAAATTCGGCGGGCGGCAGCTTGCGTTCCGCATCGGCATTAACTCCGGCCCGGTGGTCGCCGGCGTCATCGGCCGCAAGAAATTCAGCTACGATCTATGGGGCGCCGCGGTGAATGTCGCGAGCCGGATGGAAACCTACGGCGAAAGCGGAGCGATTCAGATCACGCGCAACACCTATGAATTGATCGAACACGACTTCATCCTCGAACCAAAGGGGACGGTCGAGGTAAGAGGCGCCGGCGAATTGGAGATCTGGCACGTGCTCGGCAGGAAACCGAATTAACGCCGTTACGCGCTTCCGCAACAGCTCAAAGAAAACTCTGCGGATCGATATCGACCACGACCCGCACGCTGCCCTTGGGCTGCGGCGCGGCGGCGAGCCAGCCGCGAATATAAGCGGAAAGATCGAAGCCCCGCCGCGACTTGAGCAACAGCCGGAACCGGTGCCGCTTGCGCACTACCGCGAGCGGCGCTTCGGCGGGGCCGAGCACGCGAACTTCCTCGGCCTGCGGTGCCGAACCCGCAAGTCTTTGCGCATAGCCCTGCGCGCTCGGCACGTCGGAAGCCGATACGATGAGGCTCGCTAGCCTTCCGAACGGCGGCTGGCCGGCCTCCTCGCGCGCGGCGATTTCGCGGTCATAGAACGCGGCGCGGTCGCCCGCGATCAGCGCCGCCATCACAGGATGTTCAGGCTGATGGGTCTGCAGCAACCCGCGCCCGGCCGCGGCTGCGCGCCCGGCCCGCCCCACCACCTGATGCAGCAGCTGAAATGTGCGTTCCGCCGCGCGCGGATCGCCCCAGGCGAGCCCGAGATCGGCGTCGATCACACCCACGAGCGCGAGCGAGGGAAAATGATGCCCCTTGGCCACCAGCTGCGTGCCGATCACGAGGTCAATTTCGCCCTTGGTCACCGCATCGAGCTCGGCGCGCAGCCGCTCGACGCCGCCGGAAAGATCGCTCGACAGCACGAGCGTCCGCGCTTTCGGAAATAGTGCATGCACCTCTTCTTCCAGACGCTCCACGCCCGGCCCGCAGGCGACGAAGGAATCGGCAGCGCTGCACTTGGGGCAGGTCTCGGGCTTCGGCAGGGCGAAGCCGCAATGGTGGCAGATCAGGCGGTTTCGGAAGCGGTGATCGACGAGCCACGAATCGCAGTTGGGGCAGCGCATGCGGTGCCCGCACGTGCGGCACAGCGTGAGCGGCGCATAGCCGCGCCGGTTCAGGAACAGCAAGGCCTGCTCGCCGCGCTGGATCGTCTCAGAAACCGCCGCTTCAAGACGGGGCGAGATCCAGCGCCCGCGCGGCGGCGGCGACTTGCGCAGATCAATGGCTTCCAGCGGCGGAATCGAGCTGCCGCCGAAGCGCTCGGCCAGCGCCAGGCGCTTATAGCGCCCTCGCCGCGCATTGACTTCGGTCTCGAGCGACGGCGTGGCGGAAGCCAACACGATCGGCGCCGCGTTCAGCCGCGCGCGCACCACCGCCATGTCGCGCGCGTGATAATGCACCCCGTCTTCCTGCTTGTAGGCCGGGTCGTGCTCCTCATCGATGACGATGAGGCCGAGTTGCTTGAACGGCAGAAACAGCGCCGAGCGCGCCCCGGCGACGACCTGCACCTCGCCGCTCGCCACCGCCTCCCAGGTGCGCGCGCGCTTGCGCGGCGCGACTTGCGAATGCCATTCCGCGGGCCGCGCGCCGAAGCGTTCGGCGAAGCGATCGAGAAAGCGGTTGGTGAGCGCGATTTCCGGCAACAGGATCAGTGCCTGCTTGCCGCGGCGCAAAACTTCGGCGACCGCCTCGAAATAGACCTCGGTCTTGCCTGAGCCGGTAACGCCATCGAGCAAATGCACCGAAAACTCGGCCCCGCGCACCGCCTCGCGCAACACCGAGGCGGCCGCCGCCTGCAGCTCGGTGAGCGTTGCGCTCGGATGTTCGGGCTCTGGCGGCAGCGTAACGGGTTCCTTGGGCAGCACGATCGCTTCGAGCGTCCCCTCGTCCAACAGCCCGTCGATCGTGCCCGCCGACACGGAAGCTTCCCGCGCCGCTTCGGCCTTGGTGCGAACGAGCCCGTCGGCGAGTGCGGCCAATACCTTGGCGCGCGCCGCGGTCATTCGTTTCGGCGGCGGCCCTGCGAGCCGGACCCCCACGCGCGGCCGCCCCTCGCCGCCCTCCGCGTCGAAGCGCAGCGCCATACGCAGCACCATGCCGCGCGGCGCCAGCGTGTAGTCGGCGAGCCAATCGATGAAACGCATAAACTCGGGCGTCAGCGGCGGAAGATCCAGCTTTCCCGTCACCGCCTTGAGTTTCTTGCCGCCGCTGGCGCCCTCCAGGGACCAGACGCAGCCGAATATCCGCCGCGTCCCGAGCGGCACGGCGACAAGGTCGCCAGGCGCAAGGACGAGCGCCTCGGGAACGCGGTATGTATAGGGTGAGTCGACGGCGACGGGGACGAGCACGTCGACGGTCCGCTCGGCCATGATTCCGCTCGTCTCGTCAGAGTTCTTGCGAGCGGACCGATTGCGCGCGGCGCTGTCAAGGGACCGGCCATGGTCAAGCGGCGGACGAAAGGCTCCAACCTCGAAGAGGCGACCGCAATGGTCGCAGCCGTCGCAGCGCCCGACGTCGCCCGCGAAGCCGCCCGCTGGCTCGCCAATCTCAGCATCGAGCGGCGGCTGGCGCCGAAGACCTGCGAAGCCTATGCCCGCGATGTGGCGGCATTCCTCGCATTCCTAACCGAGCATCTAGGCGGCAAGCCGAAGCTCACGGAGCTGGCCAAGCTATCGCCGGCCGATATCCGCGCCTGGCTCTCGCACCGCCGCCGCGGCGGCATCGAGGCCAGGACGCTGGTGCGCGCGCTTGCGGCGACGCGTTCGTTCGCGCGTTTCCTGGAGCGAGAAGGCAAGGGAAAGGTGGCGGCGCTTTCCGCCGTGCGGGCGCCGCGCGTGCCGCGCTCGTTGCCCAAGCCCCTCACCATCGGCGCCGCCAAGGCCGTTTCCGATCCCGCTTTGCGATCCAATGAGCGGCGCGAGCAATGGGTGCTCACGCGCGATGCCGCCGTGCTCGCGCTGCTCTATGGCTCGGGCCTGCGTATTTCCGAAGCGCTCGGCCTGACGCGCCGCGACGTGCCGAGACCCGGCGCTGGCGACGCGCTCACCGTGCTCGGCAAGGGCAACAAGACGCGCATGGTGCCGGTGCTGGCGCCGGTCCTGCAAGCGATCGAGGACTACGTGCGGCTGTGCCCGTTTGATCTCGAGCCCGACGCGCCGATCTTTCGCGGCGCCGGTGGCCGGCCGCTCTCGCCGCGCATCGTACAGCTCGCGATGAGCGAAATTCGCGGCGCCCTCGGCCTGCCGCCTAGCGCGACGCCGCACGCGCTGCGCCATTCCTTCGCGACGCATCTGCTGTCGCGCGGCGGTGATCTTCGCGCGATCCAGGAACTTTTGGGCCACGCGTCGCTTTCCACCACGCAGATCTATACCGCGGTCGATTCGACGCGGCTGATCGAGGCTTACAAGGCGGCGCATCCGCGCGCGCGCAGCTGACCCTTGCGAAGTCCCACTTCTTTATGAACGCGTATCGAATGGAACTATCAGGGAGAACGTCATGGCCGCCAAATCCGAAGAAGCTGCCCACGGGGCGATGCATTTAGAAGGATCGAATAAGAGGATCGCGCTCCTGATCTCGGTGATCGCGCTTTTTCTCGCCTTCTCCGAAACTCTCGGCAAATCCGCGCAGACCGCCGGCATCGGCTACAACGTGGAAGCCTCGAATCTTTGGGCCTTCTTCCAGGCCAAGACCATCCGCATGACCGCGGTGCGCACCGCAGCCGAAATCGTCGATCTCGACGTCGTCGCCACCGCCGATCCGGCGCAACGCGACGCGAAGCTGAAGCGTATCGAAAATTGGCAGAAGGCCGCGGCTCGCTACGACACCGAGCCCGAGACGCAGGAAGGAAGAAAAGAGCTCGCTGCGCGCGCGATCTCCGCCGAAAGGAAGCGCGACGACTCGCTGACCAGATATCATCATTACGAGATCGCCTCGGCCGCGCTGCAGATCGGGATCGTGTTGGCTTCCGCCTCGGTGATCACCGGAATGATGGCGCTGGCATGGGGCGCGGGCGCGCTCGGCCTCCTCGGCGTTGCGATCACGGGGCTCGGCCTGTTCCGGCCGGAGCTCTTGCATGCACTGCATTTGATCTGACGCACGCGCCGACCTGCCGCCCATGGGCAGCCCAAGCGAAATCACATATGGATCGGCCGTCCGTCGACCGCGAGCGCGGCTTCCTTTATCGCCTCGGATAAGGTCGGGTGTGCGTGGCAGGTGCGAGCAATGTCCTCGGCTGAAGCGCCAAACTCGATCGCCAGCGTCACTTCGCCGATCAGCGTACCCGCATCGGCGCCGATGATATGCACGCCGAGCACGCGGTCGGTGGCGCCGTCGGCCAGAATCTTCACGAAGCCTTCGGTGGTCTTGTTCACCTTGGCGCGTCCATTGGCGGTGAAGGGAAACTTGCCGGTCTTATAGGCGACGCCTGAGGCCTTCAGCTCCTCCTCGGTTTTTCCCACCGAGGCGACCTCAGGGTACGTGTAGATGACGTTGGGGATCGCGTCGTAGTTCACGTGGCCGGCCTGGCCCGCAAGAATTTCCGCGACCGCGATGCCTTCGTCCTCCGCCTTATGCGCCAGCATCGGGCCCGCGATCACGTCGCCGATGGCGAAGATGCCCGGCACATTGGTCCGGTAATGCGCGTCCACGACGACGCGCCGCTTATCGTCGAGCGCGACGCCGGCTTCCTTGAGCCCGAGGCCGTCGGTATAGGGCACGCGGCCGATCGACACGAGCACCACGTCGGCTTCCAGCGTTTCGCCTTTTCCGCCCTTGGCGGGCTCGACCGCGGCCTTCAGCGTCTTGCCCTTGGCATCCACCGCCGTGACCTTGGAGCCGAGACGGAACTTGATGCCTTGTTTCTCGAGAATCCGCTGGAACGCGCGCGCGATCTCGTTGTCCATGCCGGGGAGAATCCGATCAAGAAACTCGACGATCTCGACCTCGGCGCCAAGCCGCCGCCATACGCTGCCGAGTTCCAGGCCGATGACGCCGGCGCCGACCACCAGCAATTTCTTCGGAACTTCTGCAAGCTCCAGCGCGCCGGTCGAGGACGCGATCCGCTTCTCGTCGATGGCGATGCCCGGAAGTTTCGCCACGTCGGAGCCGGTTGCGATGACGATGCTTTTCGCCTCTAACACCTGGGTCTTGCTGTCGGCGCCTTTCACTTCGACCTTGCCCAGCCCGAGGATGCGCGCGGTGCCGCGAAACGCCTCTATCTTGTTCTTCTTAAAGAGAAAATCGACGCCCTTAACGTTGCCGTCGACGCCCTCCTGCTTGAATTTCATCATTTGCTTCAGATCGAGCTTGGGCGCCGGAACCCCGATCCCCATGGCCCCGAACGCGTGGCCCGCGTCCTCGAACAGATGCGAGGCTTGCAGCAGCGCTTTCGACGGAATGCAGCCGACGTTCAGGCAGCAGCCGCCGAAGGTCGCGTCCTTCTCTACGACGGCGGTTTTCAGCCCGAGCTGCGCCGCGCGGATCGCGCAGACATAGCCGCCGGGGCCGGTGCCGATGACAATGAGATCGTAGGCCATCGGTCAGAGATCCAGCACCATGCGCGCCGGGTCCTCGAGGTTTTCCTTGATGCGCACCAGGCACGTCACCGCCTCGCGGCCATCCACCAGCCGATGGTCGTAGGACAGCGCCAGATACATCATCGGCCGCGCCACGATCTTGCCCTCGCGGACCACCGGGCGTTCTTCGATCCGGTGCATACCAAGGATGCCCGATTGCGGGGCGTTCAGGATCGGTGTCGAGAGCAGCGAGCCATAGACGCCGCCGTTCGATATCGTGAACGTGCCGCCCTGCATCTCCTCGATGGTCAGGTGTCCTTCACGCGCGCGCTTGCCGAATTCCGCGATGGTCTTCTCGATCTCGGCGAGCGAAAGCGCGTCCGCGTCGCGCACCACCGGCACCACCAGCCCGCGCTCGGTGCCGACCGCGACGCCGATGTGATAATAATTCTTGTAGACGATGTCGGCGCCGTCGATCTCCGCGTTCACCGACGGCACGTCTTTGAGCGCGTGCACGCAGGCCTTCACGAAGAAGCCCATGAAGCCGAGTTTGACGCCGTGCTTCCTCTCGAAGTTCTCCTTGTAGTGCGCGCGCAAGTCCATCACCGCGCTCATGTCCACGTCGTTGAACGTGGTGAGCATGGCAGCGGTGTTCTGCGCCTCTTTCAGACGCCGCGCAATGGTTTGCCGCAACCGTGTCATGCGCACACGCTCTTCGCGCGGGGCATCGCTCGCCGGCGTCGGCGCGCGCACGCTGACGGGAGCCGGCGATGGCGCGGCGCTTGCGATCGCCGCCAGCAGGTCGCCCTTCATCACACGGCCGCCCTTGCCACTGCCGGCAATGTCCGCGGGATCGACGCCGGACTCGGCGGCAAGCTTCCGCACCGAAGGCATCAGGGGAGCATCTGCAACTTTCTTCGCGGCGGCTAAAGTAGGTGCGGGTTGAGGGGCAGAAGCGGGCTCTGCAAGCACCGGTTTTGCCTCGGCCTTTGCCGCAGGCTTGGCGCCGCCGGCGCCCTCGTTGATCGCGCCGAGCAGCGCGCCGACCGCGACCGTGTCGCCATCCTTGGCCGCGATCGAGGCGAGCGTGCCGGAGACCGGCGAAGGTACTTCGACCGTCACCTTGTCGGTCTCGAGCTCCACCAGCGGCTCGTCCGCCGCCACCGCCTCGCCCGCCTTCTTGAACCAGCGGCCGATCGTGGCTTCGGTCACCGACTCGCCGAGCGTAGGGACACGAATTTCGATCGCCATCGTCTAAGGCTCCCGGCTCAACCCAGTGCTTCGTCGAGGAAGGCGGTGAGCTGCATCATGTGGCGTGACATCAGCCCGGTCGCGGTCGAGGCCGAGGCGGCGCGGCCAACATATCGCGGCCGCGTGCTCGCGGCACCGGTCTGTTCCAGCACCCATTCCAGATAAGGCTGCACGAAAGCCCAGGCACCCATGTTGCGCGGCTCTTCCTGGCACCAGACGATTTCCGCCTGTTTGAAGCGCGAGAGTTCCGCCACCGCTGCCTTGAGCGGAAACGGAAACAGCTGCTCGATCCGCATCAGATAAACGTCTTCGAGACCGCGCTTTTCACGCTCCTCATAGAGATCGTAATAGACCTTGCCCGAGCACAGCACCACGCGGCGAATCATACCGTCGGCGGCGAGCTTGATGCCGCCGTTCGGATGAAGCTGCGCGTCGTCCCATAGCACGCGGTGGAATGTGGTCTCCGGTCCCAACTCGGCGAGCGTCGAAGTCGCGCGCTTGTGGCGCAATAGCGACTTCGGCGTCATCAGGATCAAGGGCTTGCGGATGTCGCGCTTCAGCTGCCGCCGCAGGATGTGGAAATAATTGGCCGGCGTCGTGCAGTTGGCGACCTGCATATTGTCCTCGGCGCACATCTGCAGGAAGCGCTCGAGGCGGGCCGACGAATGTTCCGGCCCCTGGCCCTCGTAGCCGTGCGGCAAGAGCATCACCAGGCCCGACATGCGCAACCACTTGCGCTCGCCCGAGGAGATGAACTGGTCGATGATGACCTGGGCCCCGTTCACGAAATCGCCGAACTGGGCTTCCCACAGCGTCAGCGCGTTCGGCTCGGCCAGCGAATAGCCGTATTCGAAGCCGAGCACCGCCTCTTCCGAGAGCATGGAATTGATCACTTCGTAGCGCGCCTGGCCCTCGCGCACGTGGTTGAACGGCGTGTAGCGGTCCTCGTTCACTTGATCCACAAGCACCGAATGGCGCTGCGAGAACGTGCCGCGCTCGGTGTCCTGGCCCGAGAGCCGCACCGGATTGCCGTCCACCAGAAGCGAGCACAAAGCGAGCGCTTCGGCGGTCGACCAGTCGATGCCCTCGCCCGAATCCAGCATCTTGCGCCGGTTTTCGAGAAACCGCGCGATGGTGCGATGGGCCTTGAAGCCCTCGGGCACCTTAGTGATTTTCCGGCCGATGTCCTTCAGCTGATCGAGTGCGACACCGGTGACGCCGCGGCGCGCGTCGTCGAGGCTGCCGGCGATCTTCATGCCGGACCAGCGGCCATCGAGCCAATCGGCCTTGTTCGAGCGATAGCCCTGCGCGGCCTCGAATTCCGCCTCCAACCGCGCCCGCCAGTCTGCCCGCATCTTCTCCACTTCGCCGGCGGTGACGATGCCCTCGGTCTCCAGCTTCTTGCCGTAGATCTCCGCCGTGGTCGGGTGCGCGCGGATCTTCTGGTACATCAAGGGCTGCGTGAACGACGGCTCGTCGCCCTCGTTGTGGCCGAAGCGGCGGTAGCAGAACATATCGACGACCACCGGCTTCTGGAACTTCTGCCGGAATTCGGCCGCGACCTTGGCCGCAAACACCACCGCCTCCGGGTCGTCCCCATTGGCGTGGAAGATCGGCGCCTCGATCATCTTGGCGACGTCCGAGGGATAAGGAGAAGAGCGCGCATAGCGTGGGTCGGTGGTGAAGCCGATCTGATTATTGACGATGAAATGCACCGAGCCGCCGGTACGGTGCCCGCGCAGACCCGAAAGCCCGAAACTCTCCGCGATCACGCCTTGCCCGGCGAACGCCGCGTCGCCGTGGATCAGGAGCGGCATCACCGAAGTGCGGTCGTCGCGCGTCGCGCCGTATTGATCCTGCTTGGCGCGCACCTTGCCGAGCACCACCGGCACCACGGCTTCCAGATGCGACGGATTGGCGGTGAGCGACAGGTGCACGTTGTTACCGTCGAACTCGCGATCCGAGGACGCGCCCAGGTGATACTTCACGTCGCCCGAGCCCTCGACCTCGTCGGGCGTGACCGAACCGCCCTTGAACTCGTGGAAGATGGCGCGATGCGGCTTGGCCAGCACCTGCGCCAGCACGTTCAGGCGCCCGCGGTGCGCCATGCCGAGAATGATCTCTTTGACACCCAGCGCTCCGCCGCGCTTGATGATTTGTTCCAGCGCCGGAATCGTCGCTTCGGCGCCGTCGAGGCCGAAGCGCTTGGTGCCGGTGAAACGCAGGTCGCAGAATTTCTCGAAGCCCTCGGCTTCAATGAGCTTGTTCAGGATCGCGCGCTTGCCCTCGCGCGTGAAGGTGATTTCCTTGTCCGGCCCCTCGATGCGCTCCTGCAGCCAGGCTTTCTGCGCCGGATCGGAAATGTGCATGAATTCGACGCCAAGCGTCTGGCAATAAGTGCGCTTCAGGAGCGCGATGATCTCGCGCAGCGTCCCGAATTCGAGTCCAAGCACGTGGTCGAGGAAAATCTTGCGGTCGAGATCGGCTTCCGTGAAGCCGTAGGAGGCGGGATCGAGCTCTTCGTGTGGCTGGGGCGGCTCGAGCTTCAGCGGATCGAGATCGGCAGCCAGATGGCCGCGGATGCGAAAGGCGCGGATCAGCATCAAGGCGCGCACCGAGTCGCGGGTCGCCTGCTGCACATGTTCCTGCGACAGCTCGACGCCCTTCTCTTGCGCCTTTGCGCGCACCCGGTCGCCGACCGTCTTTTCGACTTCGATCCAGTTGCCGTCCAGCGCCGCGACCAGCTCGCCGTTAGCCAGAATCGGCCAGCCCGGCCGTTTCCACGAAGCGCCGCGCGCGCTCTTGATCACGTCGGCGCGTTCATCCTTGAGGGCTGCGAAGAATTCGCGCCAGCCGGCATCGACCGAAGCCGGGTCCTGCTCGAAGCGCGCATAGAGATCCTCGATATAAGCGGCGTTGCCGCCATAGAGGAACGATGTCTTCAGGAACGCTTCGTTCTTGTCTTCCCGTGCCATGACCCGTCCGGTCCGATCCCGCATCCCTAATATAGGGAGTTGCAATTTCTTTGCCGCCTCACCGCAAGCGTATCGGCTCACGGTCAAACTCCGGTGAAGCCAAGGAAAGCCTTGGATTATCGGCTTTTCAGGACCTCGACGAGCGTCTTGCCGAGGCGAGCCGGCGAGGGCGACACGCGAATGCCCGCCGATTCCATGGCCGCGATCTTGGACGCCGCATCCCCTTTACCGCCTGAAATGATGGCACCGGCATGACCCATGCGCCGGCCCGGTGGCGCAGTACGGCCCGCGATGAAGCCGACCATGGGCTTCTTGCGGCCTCGTTTGGCCTCGTCCCTGATGAATTGCGCGGCATCTTCCTCGGCCGAGCCGCCGATTTCGCCGATCATGACGATCGCCTCGGTAGCTTTGTCGGCGAGAAACATCTCGAGCACCTCGACAAACTCGATGCCCTTGACCGGATCGCCGCCGATGCCGACCGCGGTGGTCTGGCCGAGTCCTTCGGCCGTGGTCTGGAACACGGCCTCGTACGTGAGCGTTCCCGAGCGCGAGACGATGCCGACTTTGCCCGGCTTGAAGATCATGCCCGGCATGATGCCGATCTTACATTCGCCGGCCGTCATGACGCCCGGACAATTGGCGCCCAGGAGCCGCGACTTGGAGCCTGCGAGCGAGCGCTTCACCTTCACCATGTCGAGCACCGGAATGCCCTCGGTGATGCAGACGATGAGCGGCACTTCGGCGTCGATCGCTTCCGCAATGGCGTCCGCCGCACCAGCTGGCGGCACATAGACGACGCTGGCATCGGCTTTGGTCTTCGCCATGGCTTCGGCGACGGTGTCGAACACTGGGAGCCCGACGTGCGTCGAGCCGCCTTTTCCGGGCGCCACGCCGCCGACCATCTTGGTCCCGTACTTGATCGCTTGATCGGTATGGAACGTACCGGTCTTGCCGGTAATGCCCTGGCAGATGACCTTGGTGTTTCTATCGATGAGGACCGACATCAACGCTTCCCCTTGATCGCGTTGACGATCTTCTGCGCCGCATCGTCGAGATCGTCGGCCGGCACGACATTGAGTCCGGAATCGACCAACATCTTCTTACCGATATCGGCGTTGGTGCCCTCGAGCCGCACCACCAGCGGCACCTTGAGACCGACTTCCTTCACCGCCGCGATCACGCCCTCGGCGATCACGTCGCAGCGCATGATGCCGCCGAAGATATTCACGAGGATGCCCTTCACCTTCGGGTCGGAGGTAATGATCTTGAACGCGGCCGCGACCTTCTCCTTGGTGGCGCCGCCACCGACGTCGAGGAAGTTCGCCGGCGCCTCGCCGTAGAGCTTGATGATATCCATGGTGGCCATGGCGAGCCCGGCGCCGTTGACCATGCAGCCGATGGTGCCGTCGAGCGCGATGTAGTTGAGGTCCGACTTCGAGGCCTCGACTTCCTTCACGTCTTCTTCAGTCTCGTCGCGCAACGCCAGTACATCCGGATGGCGGAACAGCGCGTTGCCGTCAAAGCCGACCTTGGCGTCGAGACACACCAGATCGCCCGACTTGGTGAGGATCAGCGGATTGATCTCCAACAGGCTCATGTCCTTCTCGACGAAGGCCCGGTAGAGATTGGTGAGCAGCGCGCTCAATTGCTTGGGCTGGATCTCCGAAAGCCCGAGCGCCTTGGAAACCTTGCGCACGTGATAGGGGCAAATATTGGCGACCGGGTCGATCGAGAAGGTGAGGATTTTCTCGGGCGTCTTCGCCGCCACTTCCTCGATGTTCATGCCGCCTTCGGTCGAGACCACGAAAGCGACGCGCGAGGTTTCACGATCCACCAGGAGAGAGAGATAGAACTCCCGCTCGATCGCCGCACCCTCCTCGATATAGAGGCGGTTGACTTGCTTGCCCTGCGGGCCGGTCTGGTGCGTGACCAGCACCGAGCCGAGCAGCCGCTTGGCCTCGCGCTCCACATCTTCCAGGGCTTTCACGACCTTGACGCCGCCAGCCTTGCCGCGCCCGCCGGCATGGATCTGAGCTTTCACGACCCAAACCGGCCCACCCAGCTCGCGCGCGGCCTTGCTGGCTTCAGCGACCGAAAGCGCCGCCAGCCCGCGCGGCACCGGCACCCCGAATTGCGCCAGCAAAACTTTCGCCTGGTATTCGTGGATATTCATGCGATCCGCGCGGCTACGTAAGGCCCTGGAGCCGTTCGATCATTTGGCAAGATTGGGCGCGATCTTGATGCAGGCATCGACCAGGCCCTGCACCGCGGCGACCGACTTGTCGAACATGACCCGCTCGGGCTTGTCGAGCTCGATCTCGACGATGCGCTCGACACCCTTGGCGCCGAGCACGACCGGCACACCGACATAGAGCCCGCGCACGCCGTATTCGCCCTGCAGCCACGCGGCGCAGGGCAGCACGCGTTTCTTGTCGCGCAGATAACTTTCGGCCATCGAGATAGCCGATGCCGCCGGAGCGTAAAAAGCCGAGCCGGTCTTGAGGAGATTCACGATCTCAGCGCCACCGTCGCGCGTGCGCTGCACGATCGCATCGAGCCGGTCTTGCGTGGTCCAGCCCATTTTCACGAGATCGGGCAGCGGAATACCCGCGACCGTCGAATAGCGCACCAGGGGCACCATGGTGTCGCCGTGGCCGCCGAGCACGAAGGCGGTGACATCTTCGATCGAAACCGCGAACTCGTCGGCCAGGAAATAGCGAAAACGCGAGGAATCGAGCACGCCGGCCATGCCGACCACCATCGGTTTCGGTAACCCGCACGCTTTCTGCAGCGCCCACACCATTGCGTCGAGCGGGTTGGTGATGCAGATGACGAAAGCTTTCGGCGCGTATTTGGCGATGCCGGCGCCGACCTGCTCCATCACCTTCAAATTGATGCTGAGCAGATCGTCGCGGCTCATGCCGGGCTTACGTGGGACACCAGCTGTGACGATTACGACGTCTGCGCCTTCGATCGCCTCGTAGGATTGCGTGCCGGTGAGCTTCATGTCGAAGCCTTCGACCGGCGAGGCCTGGACGATATCGAGCGCCTTGCCCTGCGGCACGCCCTCGGCGATGTCGAACATCACCGCATCGCCCAAGTTCTTCAGGCCCGCGAGCAGCGCGAGCGTGCCACCGATCTGACCGGCGCCGATGAGTGCGATTTTCGATCTGGCCATGGGATACGCTTGGAGGGAAACGCCTGCGAGATGCCGACTAAAGCGCGTGAGCGCGCGTTTGACTAGCCCGTTTATTCCGCAGGTTCAAGCACGCCTTCCGTGCGGGAGCGCCAGATAATCGGCGCTTTGCATTTCCGCGAGCCGTGAGACGACGCGGCGGAATTCGGCGGCCTCGAAGCCGTCGGTGCCGAGATAGAGCCGCTCGGGTGCCGCCGCCGCCGAGGCCACGAGTTTGACCGCGTTGTCATAGAGCGTGTCGATCAAAAGTATAAAGCGCTTGGCCTGATTGCGCTCGTCGGGGCCGATCACCGGAATATCATCGACGATCAGGGTGTGGAAAGCGTGCGCGATACGAAGGAAATCGGCCGCTCCCAGCGGCGCTTCGCAAAGCTCCAGGAACGAAAAGCGCGCCGCGCCCCCGCCGGCATACGGAACATGGATGCTGCGCCCTTTGAGCGGAAGCTCCATAGGCGTACCGCCGCCCTCGCCCGCAAGTCGCCGCCACGCCGCATCGATCGCCGCCATCGCCCGCGCGTCGGCCGGCACATGCCAGACCGCGACCCCGTTCAGCTTGTGCAGCCGGTAATCGGTGCGCGCGACGAGCCGGATCACGTCGAGCCGCGCCTCGAGCATTTTGACGAAAGGCAGGAACAGCGCGCGGTTGAGGCCGTCGCGGTATTGCTCCACGGGCGGCAGGTTCGAGGTCGCGACCACCACGACGCCGCGCTCGAACAGCCGCTCGAACAGCCGGCTCAAGATCATCGCGTCGGCGATGTCGGTGACGTGGAACTCGTCGAAGCACAGCAGCGTCGTCTCGTCGGCGATCTGGCCCGCGGCCCGCGCGATGGCGTCGCCGCTCGAGGTGTTTCGCGCTGCGGCGATGCGTTCATGAACGTCGGCCATGAATTCATGAAAATGCACGCGGCGCTTCTTCCCAACCGGCGCGGTGGCGAAGAAGAGGTCCATAAGCATGGTCTTGCCGCGACCCACGTCGCCATAGAGATAAAGCCCGCGCGGGGCGCCCTTGCGCGTGCCGCGCAACAGCCAACCGAGCGTGGTCGAACCGTTGGCGGGGCGATAGCTCGCGAGTGCGTCGGCCAGCTCGCTCAGGCGATCGACCACCGCGCGCTGGGCGCCGTCGCGCTCGAGCTCACCCGCCGCGAGGTGCGCGGAATAACGTGCGGCCAGCGCTGCCGCCGGCGACCCGAACGCAACATGCGTGTTTTTTCCCGCGAGGCTCATGCGGGCCCGTGGCAGACGGCCTCAATATTGTGCCCGTCCGGATCGAGCACGTAGGCGCCGTAGTAATTCGAATGATAATGCGGCCGCAGGCCCGGCGCGCCGTTGTCCTTACCGCCGGCCGCGAGCGCGGCGCGATGGAAGGCATCAACCATGGCGCGATCCTTAGCGACAACGGCGATGTGCAGCGGCTTCTTCAGCCCGCCCTCGCCGCCGATCCAGAAATCCGGCTTGCCGCCGATACCAAAACCGGCTGCCGGGCTGCCGCTTCCGGTGACCTCGGGGCCGACCTCCATGATCAGCGCGTAGCCGAGCGGCGTCAGCGCCTTCATGTAGAACGCCTTCGCCCGCGCATAATCCGAAACCGGAAAGCCGACATGATCGATCATCGTGACCTCGCCGCGACTAGAGCTGCCGCGTCACCATCAGCTTCTTGATTTCGGCGATGGCCTTGGCCGGGTTGAGCCCCTTCGGGCAGGCGCTCGCGCAATTTAGAATCGTGTGGCAGCGATAGAGCCGGAACGGATCCTCCAGCTCGTCGAGCCGCTCGCCGGTGGCCTCGTCGCGGCTGTCGACGATCCAGCGATAGGATTGCAAGAGCGTCGCCGGCCCAAGAAAGCGCTCCGGGTTCCACCAATAGCTCGGACACGATGTGGAGCAGCAGGCGCACAGGATGCACTCATAAAGGCCATCGAGCTTCTCGCGCTCCTCTTTGCTTTGCAGCCATTCCTTCTCCGGCGTCGGCGAGGAGGTCTTGAGCCAGGGCTCGATCGAGGCGTACTGGGCGTAAAAGCCGCTCATATCCGGCACCAGGTCCTTGACCACCTCCAGATGCGGCAGCGGGTAGATGTGCACCGGCAGCTTCACGTCGTCGAGCGCGAGTGTACAGGCGAGCGTGTTGACGCCGCCGATATTCATTGAGCAGGAGCCGCACACGCCTTCGCGGCAGGAGCGGCGGAAGGTAAGCGTCGCGTCGATATTGCTTTTAATCCAGATGATGGCGTCGAGCACCATTGGCCCGCAGTCGTCGCGATCGACGAAAAAAGTATCGACGCGCGGATTGGCGCCGTCGTCGGGGTTCCAGCGATAGATGCGGAATTCGGCGAGCCGCTTTGCGCCGGCGGGCTTGGGCCACACCTTGCCCTCGGTGACTCTCGAATTTTTCGGTAGCGTAAATTCGACCATCGGTTCCCGCCATTTCGTCGCGCGTTGTTCAGCTCAATAAACCCGCTTCTTCGGCTCGATGTACTGCACCTCGTTGGTGAGCGTGTAGGTGTGCACCGGCCGGTAGTCGATCTTGACCTCGCGCGTGTCGCGCCCGGTCCACGCCAGCGTGTGCTTCATCCAGTTCTTATCGTCGCGCTCGGGAAAGTCTTCGCGCGCGTGGGCGCCGCGGCTTTCGGTGCGCGCCAGCGCCGAATCCATGGTGACCACCGCCTGCGCGATCAGGTTGTCGAACTCGAGCGTCTCCACCAGGTCCGAGTTCCAGATCAACGAGCGGTCGCTGACGCCGACGTCGCCGACCCCGTTGAACACGTCGTGGATCAGCTTGTGGCCTTCTTCCAGAATCTTGTCGGTACGGAACACCGTGCAATTGGCCTGCATCACCTTCTGCATCCGCATGCGCAACTCCGCCGTCGGCGTGCCGCCATTGGCGTAACGGAAGCGATCGAGCCGCGTGAGCGCGAAATCCATCGAGCCGGCGGGCAGATCCATGTGCTTTTCGCCCGGCGTCACCAGCTCGGCGCAGCGTTCGGCCGCCGCCCGGCCGAATACCACCAGATCCGTGAGCGAGTTGGAGCCGAGCCGGTTGGCGCCGTGCACCGAGACGCAGGCGGCTTCGCCGATCGACATCAGCCCCGGCACCACCTTGTCGGGGTCGCCGTTCAGCTTGGTCAGCGCCTCGCCGTGATAGTTCGTGGGAATGCCGCCCATGTTGTAGTGCGCGGTCGGCAGCACCGGGATCGGCTCCCTGGTCACGTCGACGCCGGCGAAGATGCGGGACGATTCCGCGATGCCGGGCAGCCGCTCGTGGATCACCGCCGGGTCGAGATGGTCTAGGTGCAGATAAATGTGGTCCTTGTTCTTGCCTGTCCCGCGGCCCTCGCGGATTTCGATGGTCATCGAGCGCGAGACCACGTCGCGCGACGCCAGATCCTTGGCCGAGGGCGCATAGCGCTCCATGAAGCGCTCGCCTTCGGAATTGACCAGGTAGCCGCCTTCGCCGCGCACGCCCTCGGTGATCAGGCAGCCAGCGCCATAAATGCCGGTCGGATGGAACTGCACGAACTCCATGTCCTGCAGCGGCAGCCCCGCCCGCAGCACCATGCCGTTGCCGTCGCCGGTCTGGGTATGCGCGCCGGTGCAGGAATAATAGATGCGGCCATAGCCGCCGGTGGCGATCATGGTGACGTGCGCGCGGAAGCGGTGGATCGTGCCGTCGTCGAGCTTGAGCGCCACCACGCCGCAGCAGCGGCCCTCTTCGTCCATGATCAGGTCGATCGCGAAATACTCGATGAAAAACTCGGCCTGGTGCTTGAGCGCAGCGCCATAGAGCGTGTGTAGCATCGCGTGCCCGGTGCGGTCGGCCGCCGCACAGGTGCGCTGCGCGGTGCCCTTGCCGTAGTGCGTGGTCATGCCGCCGAACGGACGCTGATAGATTTTGCCTTCGTCGGTGCGCGAGAACGGCACGCCCCAATGCTCGAGCTCGTAGACCGCCGACGGCGCGTGACGGCACAGATACTCGATCGCGTCCTGGTCGCCGAGCCAGTCGGCGCCCTTGACCGTGTCGTACATGTGCCAGCGCCAATCGTCCTCGCCCATGTTGCCGATCGCAGCCGAAATGCCGCCTTGCGCCGCCACCGTGTGCGAGCGCGTGGGAAATACCTTGGTGATGCACGCGGTCTTGAGCCCGGCCTCGGCGCAGCCGACCACCGCGCGCAAACCCGCGCCGCCGGCGCCGACCACTACTACGTCATAGACGTGATCGGTGACCGGGTAGGCCCGGCCATTGATCGAAGGCGCTGAGCTTCCATTGCCGGCCATGACTAAAGCCCGAAGCTGATGCGGAACACGGCGAAGACCGACGCCAGCCCGATCGCGATCGAAAAGAAGGTATTGCCCATCAGCAGTACGACCTTGCGGCCTTCCGAATGCACATAGTCTTCGATGATCGTCTGCATGCCGAGCCGCATATGGACGATGACCGACAACAGCATTGCGAGCATCAAGATCGCCACCGTCGGCTGGCCGAGTGTGGCGACCACCGCCGCATGCGGCCGGCCCGAGAGCGCGACGAGAATGACCACGAACGCGGCGACCAGTGGAATATTGGCGACGGCCGTCAGCCGCTGCATCCAGAAATGCTCGGTGCCCGAGCGCGCCGAGCCGAGACCGCGTACGTTGCGTTGCGAGCTGCGCATCTCAGCCTCGCAACATGAGGCCGAAGAGCCACACGACGATCGTGAGGCTGACCGAGCCGATGAGGGTGAGACGCGCGAACAGGTTGCGTTCGTGCTCGCCGAGCCCGCGCCCGGTATCCCAGATCAAGTGCCGGATGCCGCCGAGCATGTGATGGAACAGCGCCCAGGTGTAGCCGAACAGCACCAGCCGCCCGATCCAGGTGCCGAAGAAACCGTTGATCAGATCGAAGTTTCTGGGCGAGGTCGAAGCCGCCACCAGCCACCAGACCAGCAGTAGCGTGCCAAAATAGAGCGCGACCCCGGTGATCCGGTGCGCGATCGACATCGCCATGGTCAGCGTGAGCCGATAGACCGTCAAATGCGGCGAGATCGGACGCTCGGTGCGCATTTTCGCGTCGGCCATCTTCGTCCTCCGACCGCTCCGGCCTCCGGCCGGGCCTTAAGCTTCGTGAATGGCGAAACAATAGTCCTCAAATACTGGATTACAATAAGGATTAGACGTATCCTGGCTTCGCCAAATACGAAGGTTATATCATGCGCTTCGATCTCGCCGATCTCAGCCTGTTCCGCGACGTGGTGGAGGCCGGCAGCATCACCCATGGCGCAGCGCGTGCGCATCTCGCGCTCGCCGCCGCCAGCACGCGCATTCGCAACATGGAGGAGGCGCTCGGCTCGCAATTGCTCGTGCGCGGCCGCCAAGGCGTGTCGCTCACGCATGCCGGTCGCACGCTGCTGCAACATGCGCGCACGATCCT
>DATBTC010000032.1:0-8752 GCA_036559465.1 Xanthobacteraceae bacterium | reverse complement strand
GCTGCGCGACGGCCTCGACGGCGTGCAACCTACCCACATTGGTGTCGTGTTCGACGCCTCGGGCGACACGTTCCGGAACGAAATCTACCCCGAATACAAGGCGCACCGCGACGAGCCGCCGGCCGATCTCATCCCGCAATTCCCGCTGATGCGCGAGGTGGTCAAGGCCTTCAGCCTGATCCCGATCGAGGCCAAGGGTTACGAGGCCGACGACTTGATCGCGACCTACACGCGCGAGGCGCTGAAAGCGGGCGCCGACGTCACGATCATCGCCGGCGACAAGGACCTGATGCAGCTCGTGAAGCCCGGCGTCGTCATGTACGACCCGATGCCGGGCAACGAGCGGCGGATCGGCCCGAAGGAAGTCGAGGAAAAATTCGGCGTCGAGCCCGAGCGCGTCGTCGAGGTGCAGGCACTGGCCGGCGACAGCTCCGACAACATTCCGGGCGTACCCGGCATCGGCATCAAGACCGCGGCGGCATTGATCCAGGAATACGGCGATCTCGAAACGCTCCTGAAGAACGCCAAGAACATCAAGCAGGACAAGCGGCGCGAGTCGCTGATTCAGTTTGCCGACCAGGCCCGCCTCTCCAAACGGCTTGTGCTGCTCGACGACAAGGCGCCGGTGCCGATTCCGCTGAAAGATCTCGTCATGCACGAGATCGACGGCAAGCGCGCGGTCGCGTTCCTCAAGGCCATGGAATTCACCACGCTGACCAAGCGCGTGGCCGAGGGCGTCGGCGTCGATCCCGATGAAGTCGAGCCCGACCCAAAATTGAAGGCGGGCGGCAGTTCAGTCCCAAAGCTTTTGGCGAAACCGGCCGAGCCCGAACCCGCCCAGGAAACCGCCCGCAAGGTTTCACCGGCTGCACCCTCCTCCAAGACTAAAGGCGACAAGGCTCCATCAGATGCGCTGACGCCCCAGGCCCTCGCCGCCGCTCGCGCCAAGGAAGCAAAATCGGCCAAGGTCGACCGCTCGAAATACGAAACCGTGCGCGACCTGAAGCGACTGGAAGCCTGGGTCGCGAAAGCGACCGATCAAGGCATCGTCGCCGTCGATACCGAAACCACCTCACTCGATGCCATGCAGGCCGAGCTGGTCGGCGTGTCGCTGGCGCTGTCGCCGAACGAGGCCTGCTACATCCCGCTCGGCCACCGCACCGATGGCGATCTGCTTTCCGGCGGCGGGCTGGTGCCCGGGCAAATCCCGATCCGCGACGCAATCGCGCGCCTGAAGCCGCTGCTCGAGAATGAAAGCGTGCTCAAGATCGGGCAAAACCTGAAATACGACATGCTGGTGCTCGCCCGTCACGGCATCGAGGTCGCGCCGTTCGACGACACCATGCTGCTCTCCTATGCACTCGACTCCGGCAAGCGCAGCCACGGCATGGACACGTTGTCGAAGGAACACCTCGGCTACGACACCATCAAATACGAGGAGGTCGCCGGCAAGGGAAAGACCTCCGTCGGCTTCGACCTGGTCGAGATCGACAAGGCCACCGCTTATGCCGCTGAGGACGCCGACGTCACGCTCCGCCTCTGGCGCGCGCTGAAGCCGCGGCTGGTCGCCGAGACCATGAGCACGGTCTACGAGACCTTGGAGCGCCCGCTGGTGCCCGTGCTGATGCGCATGGAGCACGCCGGCATTTCCATCGACCGGGCAAACCTGTCGCGTCTCTCCGGCGAGTTCACTCAGAAGGCGCTGCGGCTCGAACAGGAGATCGGCAAGATCGCCGGCGAAGACTTCAATCCAGGTAGCGCCAAGCAGCTCGGCGATATTCTTTTTGGCAAGATGAAGCTACCCGGCGGCACCAAGACGCCGACCGGCGCCTGGTCCACGCGCGCCAATGTGCTCGAAGACTTGGCCGAGGAGGGCCACGAGCTGCCGCAAAAAATCCTCGAATGGCGTTCGCTGACTAAGCTCGTTTCTACTTATACCGATAAAGAGGCCCTGCCCGCATACGTGAACCGCGAAACCGGCCGTGTGCACACCTCCTACGCGCTGGCCGCGACGCCGACCGGACGGCTGTCCTCCTCTGAGCCGAACCTGCAGAACATTCCCGCGCGCACCGAGGACGGCCGCAAGATCCGCCGCGCCTTCGTGGCCGAAAAGGGAGCCAAGCTCGTCTCGGCCGACTATTCGCAGATCGAATTGCGCTTGCTCGCCGAGATCGCCGATATCACAGCGCTGAAGAAAGCCTTCAGCGACGGGCTCGACATTCACGCCATGACGGCTTCCGAAATGTTCGGCGTGCCAATCAAGGGCATGCCGCCCGACGTGCGCCGCCGCGCCAAGGCGATCAATTTCGGCATCATCTACGGCATCTCCGCCTTCGGGCTCGCCAACCAGCTCGGCATCCCGCGCGAGGAAGCCGGCGCCTATATCAAGAAATATTTCGAGCGCTTCCCCGGCATCCGCGACTACATGGAGGAAACCAAGGCCTTCGCGCGCAAGCACGGCTATGTGGTCACGCTGTTCGGCCGCAAGTGCCATTATCCCTCGATCAAGGACAACAACCCTTCGATGCGCGCCTTCATGGAGCGCGCCGCGATCAACGCGCGGCTCCAGGGCACCGCCGCCGACATCATCCGCCGCGCCATGATCCGAATGGAAGGCGCGTTGAAGAAAGCGAAACTATCCGCGACCATGCTTCTTCAAGTGCACGACGAGCTGGTGTTCGAGGTGCCGAAGGCCGAGGTGGAGAAGACCATTCCGGTCGTGGTCAAAGTGATGACCGATGCGCCACTGCCCGCCGTGTCGCTTTCGGTGCCGATCCATGTCGACGCCCGCGCCGCCGATAATTGGGAGGAGGCGCATTGAAGCCTAAGCGGCAGTCAACGAGGCGCGCGTAACAGTGGCGTTTCTCTGGTCTCTCCTCTCCTTTGCGCTCGCCTCGCTCGTGATCGAAATCACGCCCGGGCCGAACATCACCTATCTGGCGGGGCTAACGCTCGCCTATGGCCAGCGCGCGGGCCTCGCGGCGGTCGCCGGCATCGCGCTCGGGCTCTCGGTTTATGGGTTGGTGGCCGCCTTTGGACTCGCGGCGCTGATCGAAGAATTTCCCATCGTCTACCAGCTGCTGCGCTGGGCCGGGATCCTCTATTTCCTTTGGCTCGCTTGGCAAAGCTGGACCGGTGAGAGGGAAACCTCGCCGCACACGACCGACGGCGAAGCCGCGACGGTGCGCACCGCCTTCCAACGCGGCCTAGTGACCAACCTGCTCAATCCGAAAGCCGGCATCTTCTATGTGGCGGTATTGCCCGGCTTCGTGGTCAGCGGCGCGGGATCGATTCCGCTGCAAACGCTGGCACTGTCGGCAACCTTCGTATTGATCGCGACCGCGACCCATCTGTTCGTGGTGCTCGCCGCCGGCCGTTTGCAGCGCTATGTGGACGACCCCGTGTGGCGGCGGCGGGTCCGCCGCGGGCTGGCGCTCGTGCTGGTCGCGATCGCAATCTGGTTCACGTTCTCGACCGCGCGCTGAGGCGCATCCCCGCGATAGGATTGTGGATGGCCGGTTCAGCGCCGCGCCGTTTGGTGCTACCAAGCCCTCATGGTTGTGCTTCCAGAATCGAAAATCGCCCGTGCGCGGCTCGCCGCGATCATCCGCGCAAAATCCTTCGGCCGAGGCGAGATCACGCTCGCTTCCGGCCGCAAGAGCGACTTCTACTTCAACATGAAGCCCACCATGCTCGATCCCGAGGGTGCCGCGCTGATCGTGCAGCTGACGCTCGACGCGCTCAAGGACGAGCAGATCAACTATATCGGTGGGCTGGAGATGGGCGCGGTGCCGATCGCCGGTGCGCTCGCCGCCTTCAGCTCGCTCGCGGGCAGGCCGCTGCCGGGCTTCTTCGTGCGCAAGAAGCCGAAGGAGCATGGCGCCAAATTGCTTGTCGAAGGCCTCGCCAAGCACGAGTCGATCAAAGGCAAGCGCGTCGCCATCATCGAGGACGTGACCACCACCGGCGGCTCGGCGCTGAAGGCGGCCGACGCCGCGCGCGATGCCGGCGCCGAAATCGTCCTCGTATTCACCTTGGTCGATCGCCAGGAAGGCGCGGAGGAGACCTTCGCCGCGGCGAAGCTCAAGTTTCGCTCGCTGTTCCGCGCCGAGGAATTTCTGCGCGGCTAGGAACCGTGCTCGCTGTCCAGGTGCGACATGAGCTGCGGCGCATAGCGCTCGCCCGCAACGCTTCCCGACGATACCGCCTGCTCGATGCGGGCGAGATCCTGCGGCGATAGCGCAACGTTCAATGCACCAAGCGCTTCCTGGAGTTGTTCGCGCCGGCGCGCCCCGATCAAGGGGACGATGTCGTCGCCGCGCGAGCGCACCCACGCAATGGCGAGCTGCGCGACGCTGCAATCCTTTTCCTTGGCAATCTTGCGCAGCGATTCCACCAGGGCGCGGTTCTTCGCGTAGTTCTCGGCGGCAAAACGCGGCATGCGTCCGCGGATCTCGCCCGGAGGCTGCGCCTCGCCCTGGGGCCGGTCGGAAATCAGCCCGCGCGACAGCACGCCATAGGCCACCAGCGACATCCCGAGTTCGCGCAGCGTAGGGAGGATTTCCAGCTCGATCCCGCGGCTGAACAGCGAATACTCGATCTGCAGCGACGCCAACGGATGCGTGGCGTAGGCACGCCGGATCGTGGCCGCGGAAGCTTCCGTGATGCCGACATGGCGCACATAGCCCGCCTTCACCATCTCGGCGATGGCGCCGATCGTATCCTCGATCGGGGTCGCCGGATCGACGCGCGCCGGCTGGTAGAGATCGATGTAATCGGTGCCGAGCCGCCGCAGGCTATAGGCGAGGAACGTCTTCACCGCGTCGGGCGAGGCATTGAGCCCGAGCCATTTGCCGTCCGCTCCGCGCAGCGCGCCGAAGCGCACCGCGATGAAAACCCGCTCGCGCCGCCCGCCCTTGAGCGCTTCGCGCAACAACATCTCGTTCTGGCCCATGCCATAGACGTCGGCGGTGTCGAGATAATTGATGCCGGCATCCAACGCGGCATGGATCGTCGCGATGCTCTCCTTGTCGTCGGCGGGCCCATAGCCGCCCGACATGCCCATGCAGCCGAGCCCGAGCTCCGAGAAGAGCGGGCCGTTCCTGCCGAGCGGTCGCGTGCGCATGCTCTGATCCTAAACGAAACGGGCGGCCTTGAGCCGCCCGCAATCATACAGAATATGCGGCGACTTACTCCGCCGCGATCCGCACCTCGGGCGCGGCCGCCTTCACGTCGGGATCGACGTGCGGCTCGAACTTGACGAAGTTCTGCTGGAACATCTTCACCAGCTTGCGCGCCGTGGCGTCGAACTCGCTCTTGTCCTTCCAGGTCTTGAATGGATAGAGCAGATGCGGCTCGACGCCGGGCACCGAGGTCGGCACCGCGAAACCGAAATAGGGGTCGTTCCGGAAGCTTGCGTTCTTGAGCGAGCCGTCGAGCACGGCCGCAAGCAGCGTGCGCGTGACCTTGATCGGCATGCGCCGGCCGACCCCGAACTTGCCGCCAGTCCAGCCGGTGTTGACCAGCCAGCAATCGACCCCGTGTGCGGCGATCAGCTCGCGCAGCAGGTTGCCGTATTCGGAAGGATGCCGCGGCAGGAACGGCGCGCCGAAGCAGGTCGAGAACGTGGCCTCCGGGTCCTTCACGCCCTTCTCGGTGCCGGCGACCTTGGCGGTGTAGCCCGAGAGGAAGTGATACATCGCTTCGGCCGAGGAGAGCTTGGCGATCGGCGGCATCACGCCGAAGGCGTCGGCCGTCAGCATGATGATGTTTTTCGGCTGCCCGGCGCGGCCGGTCTTCGAGGCGTTCGGGATGAAATCGAGCGGATAGGCCGCGCGCGTGTTCTCGGTCTTGGAGCCGTCATCGAAATCCGGAATACGCGTGATTGGATCGATCACGACGTTTTCCATCACCGTGCCGAAGCGCCTGGTGGTCGCGAAAATCTCCGGTTCCGCCTCCTCCGAGAGCTTGATCGTCTTGGCGTAGCAGCCGCCCTCGAAATTGAACACGCCCTGCGGGCCCCAGCCGTGCTCGTCGTCGCCGATCAACGTACGTTTCGGATCGGCCGAGAGCGTGGTCTTACCGGTGCCGGAGAGCCCGAAGAACAGCGCGACATCGCCCGCAGACCCGACATTGGCCGAGCAGTGCATCGGCATCACGCTTTCGGCCGGCAGGTAATAATTGAGCGTGGTGAAGACCGATTTCTTCATCTCGCCGGCATAACTGGTGCCGCCAATCAGCACGATCTTGCGCGTGAAATCGATGGCGATGATGGTTTCGCTGCGGCAGCCGTGGCGCTTGGGATCCGCCTTGAACGACGGCAGGTCCACGATAGTGAGCTCCGGCACGAAATGCGCGAGCTCGGCGCTGTCGGGCCGGATCAGAAGCGTGCGGATGAAGAGCGAATGCCAGGCGAGTTCGGTATAGACCCGCGTCTTGATCCGGTATTTCGGATCGGCGCCGCCATAGAGATCCTGCGCGAACAATTCCTTGCCTTTGGCGTGCGCGAGGAAGTCGTCATAGAGGAGCTGAAACTGCGCGGGCGTCAGCGCGCCGTTATTGTCCCACCAGACGGTCTTTTCGGTGAGCGCGTCGCGCAGAATGAACTTGTCCTTGGGGCTGCGGCCGGTATGCACGCCGGTCTCGGCCACCAGCGCGCCGCCGGCGGCAAGTTCGGCCTCGCCGTGCGCGATCGCATGCTCGTAGAGCGGCGGCGCGACGAGGTTCCAATGGACCGCTTTCAGATCCTTGAAGCCGAACTTGTCGGCGCCGCAGGCGCCGTTACGAATACCGGACTCTTTCACCACTGCCTCCCCGGACGTGCGGTCGCCGGAATTGGGGGCTCTTCTAGAGCGTCGCCCCTGCCCTTGGGAAGAAGAATAGTACCACTTTTTTCGGGCTGGCCGCGCCGGCCCCGGCCCACTCGCATTTTAACCTTGATTCAGGCGCGCCTTGCCTTATCTGCGAGCGCAACGAGCGTCTTGCGCAAATCCGCGGCAGAAATGACGCGCTGCGGAAAATCGAGGCGACGGACCGCTTCGCCGGCCATCAGATCGCAACCCTCCGGGTCGATCCCGATTATCTTCCAGGCTCCTGTTTCGGCCCCGAGCAGCCGCATCGCGTAGAGCCCGATCGCTTCGCGATGGTCCTCGTTCATATGCGCGATTGCGCCCTCCTCCGCGGCCAACAAATCGACCGCGTCGCCGGTCGCCGTGAGGACTTGGTCGCGCTTGAGTTCGACGATGCGCCCGAACCCGGCGACGAGATGCGCGCTCTCCATCTCAACCCGCCAGAACCCGAAGTCCGCAAAACTAGCGTAATCGGACGCCGAAGGGTGGCGCGCGAGAAACCGCCGCGCTACGCCCGCATCGTCCGTAGGCGCGATGCGGCCCGCGATGCTGACGCGCGCGCTGCTGAGCGGATCGGCGCCGCTGCGTTCATCGAACAGAAGAGAAACGCGCGGATCGCGTAAGATGTTTTCCGTGTGCCGCGCCAGCCGCGACAACAGGAGCAAGGGCGAATTGTCGGCGGCTGTTCCGACGTTCACCAATGACGCATAGGGCGCTCCATCGGCGCGTAAACTCGCGAGTGCGCCCACACGCGCTTCGCGCACCAGCCGCTTGGCGGTCTGCGCCGGATCGAAGGTCTCAGCCTCGCCCATCGGGTTCCCTTACGCGGCAACGGGCCACGCCATACGGGCGCCGGTCAAGACAAGTGCGCTTTTCATGGCGAAAGTTGCACAAAGACGCTAGATTGCGGGTTTGGGGGCGGCGGGCCGTCACATTTCGGCCCTTCCTGGGGGATTTACCGCAGGGGAACACCGGATCGGTTCCGGCAAGGAGCGTTCATGCCCACCATTGCTCTCGTCGACGACGACCGCAACATTTTGACTTCCGTCTCGATCGCGCTTGAGGCCGAAGGCTACCGCATCCTCGCCTATACCGACGGCGCCTCGGCGCTCGAAGGATTCAAGACCAACGTACCCGATCTCGCCATTCTCGATATCAAAATGCCACGCATGGACGGGATGGAACTGCTTCGCCGCGTGCGCCAGAAGGCCGATATGCCGGTGATCTTCCTCACGTCCAAGGACGAGGAGATCGACGAATTGTTCGGCCTTAAAATGGGCGCCGACGATTTCATCCGCAAGCCGTTTTCCCAGCGGCTCCTAGTCGAGCGCGTGAAGGCGGTGTTGCGGCGTTTCACGCCGAAGGACGCACAGGCGACCAAGGAACAGCTCGACGCCAAGGCGCTCGAGCGCGGCCAGCTGCGTATGGACCCGGAGCGCCACACCTGCACCTGGAAGGGCGATCCGGTGACGCTGACCGTCACCGAGTTCCTTATCCTGCAGGCACTGGCGGTACGGCCCGGCGTGGTCAAGAGCCGCAATGCGCTGATGGACGCGGCCTATGACGATCAGGTCTATGTCGACGACCGCACCATCGACAGTCACATCAAGCGGCTGCGCAAGAAATTCAAGATTGTCGATGACGACTTCGAAATGATCGAGACGCTTTACGGCGTCGGCTATCGGTTCAAGGAGGCCTGAGCCGCGGCAGGCAAGCCTGCAGCGTCGGCCGCCAGTGTCCATGAAGGCGGATGTCAAAAAAACCCCGCTCGTGCGTGCGCCCGGCCGTCTGCGGCGCTCGCTCGACGCATTGCGCGGACTTGGCCGCAAGCTCTCCAATCGCGGCTTTTCGAGCATCACGCGCCGCATCGTCCTGTTGAATCTCGCGGGCCTCGTCGCCCTGGT
>DATBTC010000031.1:0-3555 GCA_036559465.1 Xanthobacteraceae bacterium | reverse complement strand
CGCGCTCGGCGCGCTCACCATCACCGCGGCGACGGTGCTCACCAGTTTTCATCACCCGCTGCCGTGGTTCCATCATTCGAACCTGCTGCTCCCGTTTCCCTACGTGATGGGGGTGTGGGCGGCGGTAGTGTCCGGCATCCTGTTCATCGGCTTCTACTCATGGCGCACGGCGGAAGAGGCGCGGCGCATGGCCAAGGCCTTGGCCGCGGCCGAGATGGTGCTGGCGCGCGAGCAGAAATTGTCGGCGCTCGACGGTCTGGCCGCGGCGGCTGCGCACGGTCTCGGCACGCCGCTCGCGACCATCGCCGTGGTGACCAAGGAGATGATGCGCGGCGCCAAGCCGTCCGACCCGCATTACGAGGACCTCACTTTGCTCAGGGCGCAGGCCGAGCGCTGCCGCGACATACTTGCCCAGCTTGCCGGCGGCGGCGAGCAGCAGGACATCATCGTGTCGCGCCTGTCCTTGAGCCACCTGATCGAGGAGGTGGTGGCGCCACATCGTCTGGTTGCGGTGCCGATCGAAGTGAAGACCGGACCGGCGCGGGATGGACCCGCGACTCAGGAGCCGGTGACCAAGCGCAATCCCGGCATGCTTTATGGCCTCGGCAATCTGGTCGAGAACGCCATCGACTTCGCCAACAGCAAGGTCGAGGTCGAGGCGCGGTGGTCGAAGGACGAAGTGCGGATCGTCATCGCCGACGACGGCGCCGGCTTTCCGCCGCATGTACTCGAACAACTCGGCGAGCCGTTCGTCACGACCAGGCGCGCGCAACGCGAAAGACCGGACGACTCCGATGAGCATATCGGCATGGGGCTCGGCTTCTTCATCGCCAAGACGCTGCTCGAGCGGTCGGGGGCCCGGCTCGAACTCGCCAACCGGCCGCTGCCCCAGGGGGGCGCGGTGGTCACCGTGGCGTGGCCGAGGGCGAGATTCGAGCACGCCGCGCCGAAAGCGGCGCAACGGCCCGAGCCGGTCGGGTAGACGAAAAACCTATGGTTAAATTGCCGATTTTGGCGCCTCGTTGCCGCCATAGGGCCGGCATAGGCTTGCCGATCGGGCCGAACATCCCTAGCTCTACGGCATCTCGTCGCAGCGCCATCCATAAGAATTCTTCTATCTTGTTGGGAGTTTACACCTCGGGTTGGCCGGAACAGCGTTCACAAGGAGAGCCCGGACAATGGAAGCTCAACAGGCTACGCCCGTATCTGACACAGATTTCGGGGCGCTTGCCGACAATACGCTCTTGATCGTCGACGACGACCGCGCCTTCCTCGCTCGGCTCGCGCGCGCCATGGAAACGCGCGGCTTCGACGTCGAGGCGGCCGCCTCGGTCGAGGACGGGCTTTCGTCGCTCAGGCGGCGACCTCCCGCTTTCGCCGTAGTGGACATGCGGCTCGACGACGGCAACGGCATAGACGTGATCGCCGCGCTGAAGGATGTGCGCCCCGAGGCGCGCGCCGTGGTGCTGACCGGTTACGGCAATATCGCCACCGCGGTCACCGCGGTGAAGCTCGGCGCCGTCGATTACCTCGCCAAACCCGCCGATGCCGACGACGTGTACAATGCGCTGGTGGCCTCGACCACGGTCAAGGCGCCGCCGCCGGAAAATCCCATGTCGGCCGACCGGGTGCGCTGGGAGCACATCCAGCGCGTCTACGAGCTGTGCAACCGCAATGTGTCGGAGACCGCGCGGCGCCTCAACATGCACCGGCGCACGCTCCAGCGCATCCTCGCCAAGCGCGCCCCGAAATAGCTGCTTAGGCTTCAAAACCCGCAGCTAGGATCGAGATGGAGCTGCAGCCTCAGCGCCGCAGCACGAGCGAAATTGAGCATCATGGCCTTGCGCCGCGCCGCCGATAGGCGCTCCTCGGCCGGCTCACGCACCAGTTCCGCACCGAAGCGGTCGGCCAGGATCAGCCCCGCCTGGACGGGGATCATTTCGCTCGGGAAGTCGGCATTGACCGCGAAATAGAGCCGGTCGCAGAAGGCGAGATAATCCTGCCATTTGCCGTCGGTCTGATAATCCAGCAGACAGGACTTGATCTCGACGATCAGCACATCGCCGCCGCTCGACAGCGCCACCACATCGGCGCGCCGTCCATTGGCCAGCGACAGTTCGGTGACGACCGACAGCCCAAGCGCCCGCAACGCCCGGCACACGCCGCGTTGCAGCTCGGCGGCGATCGGCGATTGGCGCCGGTCGAACGGAATGACGTTGTCGTCTCTGTTACGGTGCTCCTGCAACGCGAAAACCCCGGCAAGAAGATCAAATTTCCCTCACATAGTTGTGCATGCTTAACCATTCCGCGCAGCGGAACAAGCTGCTAAATCTCGCGTTTCGGTGGTTGCGGCGCGTCGGCTCGGCAGATCCGGGCTTCTCATGCGATCACGCCCTGAGCCGAGGGATCTGACATGAACCTGCACAACACCGTCCTTTCCGCGCCCAAGCCAACGACCGAATCAACCCTGCGCGACCGGCTGTTCGAAACGCGCCGTTTGTCGCGCGACCTTGCCGCGCCGCTGAGCGACGAGGATCAGGTTGTCCAGGCGATGGACGACGCGAGCCCGACCAAGTGGCATCTGGCGCATACCACTTGGTTTTTCGAGGCCTTTTTGTTGAAGCGGTTTCTCCCCAACTACCGCGTGTTCGACGAGCGCTTCGAATATTGCTTCAACTCCTATTATGAGAGCGTCGGCGCGCGGCAGCCGCGAGCCAAGCGCGGGCTGCTGACCCGGCCCTCGGCGCACGAGGTGCGCGACTACCGCGAATTCGTCGATGCGGCGCTGGCGCGGCTGTTCGACCAGAAGCTCAAGCCCGAGGCCGCCGAGTTGATCGAGCTCGGCATCAATCACGAGCAGCAGCACCAGGAGCTTCTGCTCACAGATATGCTCGCCCTGTTCGCCGCCGAACCGCTCAAGCCTGCGTACCGCGAGGCCGGTGCGGGCGTGGCTGCAGGCGACGCGGCGCCGCTTGGTTGGATCGCGTTCGACGGCGGCATCTGCGAGGTCGGCCATGACGGCGAGGGCTTCGCCTACGACAATGAAGGCCCGCGCCACGAGGCGCTGATCCGCCCGTTCAGGCTCGCCGACCGCTGCGTGACCAACGCCGAATGGGCCGAGTTCGTCACGGACGGCGGCTACGCCACGCCCACGCTGTGGCTCGCCGACGGCTGGAACACGGTGAAGGGCCAAGACTGGAACGGGCCGCTTTATGTCGAGCAGGCCGATGGCGGCATGATGCAGATGAGCCTGTTGGGCTTCCGACCGGTCGATCCCGCAGCGCCCGTCACACATGTGAGCTATTACGAGGCCGATGCGTTCGCCCGCTGGGCCGGCTACCGGTTGCCCACCGAGTTCGAGTGGGAGGTGGCTTCGGCAAGCGTGAAGGTCGAAGGCCGGGACCTCGGTGCCGGGCATTTGCGTCCGATGCCGGCCAAGCCGGGCTCGGGTCTCAAGCAGATGTTCGGCGATGTGTGGGAATGGACCGCCAGCGCCTATCTGCCCTATCCGGGCTTCAAGGCCGCGCCCGGCGCGGTCGGCGAGTATAACGGCAA
>DATBTC010000030.1:0-17375 GCA_036559465.1 Xanthobacteraceae bacterium | reverse complement strand
GGAAACGATCGGTATTCCACCCGTCGACTTGAAGTCCCAACGGCTCTTAAGCGGGTAGCCGTGCATCGACCATTGCCGATAACAAAGCAGCGTCTCACCGAAGAACGTAACCACGCGATAACTTGTCGGCCGTTCGCCCGTGTACACAAAACGCTGCGCGATCATCGGTCCGTTTCGGCCGTAGTGGTCGGCAGGAAATGACTCCGGCGGCGCGTATCTGACGCGGCCAGCCTTCCGGATTCGCACGAATGCGCCCCACTTTCCCGCGGCGGGCTTTTCCACGACGTACGGTCCCCACGTCGCCGGATCGAGCCGCGTCTCGGGCGTAATAACCGTCCATTTCGGAACCGGAATACCGGCTGCATCCATCCGTGTCGATTGCCTGCACTTGTCCGTGTAGACGCCGGTGATCGTTCGCCCCGGCAGCAGCATTCTGGCGCGCGGCTGCTGTATCGACAGGGACAAAGTCGGCTGGAAATAAAGCGGCAACAGCTTCCAGCGGAAACCAGTCCGGTGCGGCACCAGGCGCGCGCGAATGTTTCTGTCGATTTCCTGTACGCGCGCAGCGACACGCTTCAGATTTGCGACATAGGCAGGCGTGTTCGGCCAAGCGACGAGGACGAGGTTGATCGTCAAGCCACACTACTCCAGCCGCTACTACAATTCGATGTGCATCGATTGTGGCTGGCGTGAGCACGGCCCGCAAGTGCCGGCATGCGCCACCTCTTCCGCCCTCGATACCGCTATGCCATGTTCGGCCCGATGAATTTGACGATCTCCATGCAAACCGTCGGCGCCGGTATCAGGCCGGAAGCGGCCGCGGAGCAGTCTACGCGCCGGTTCGCGCGCGACGGTTTCATTGCGCCGGTCCGCATCTTCAGCAACGAAGAATGCCGAGAGATCGCCGCGCACCTGCGCTTTGCCCAGCATCCGGAGCCGGCGGTTTGGGACAAAGGGCGGGCGGTGACCGACCCGTTCTTCCATCACCTTGCCACGCATCCCGCTATTCTTTCGCTGCTCACGCAAGTGCTTGGCGAGAACGTCATCCTATGGGGGGCGAACGCCATCAACCGGAAGCCGGGCCGAGTTCATCTCTGGCACACCGACATCGAATCGGCGGCAAGAGCCGGTTTCGCTTCGATCTGGATCGGCATCGAGAATACTTCGCGCGAGTCCGGTCTTCTGTTCGCCAGCCGGTCGCAAGCTTTCGGCAAGTCGATCCAGCAGGTAGCGCACGAGCATGGCGTGCGCCGCGGCGCAGTGTCGTCGGAAGCGGTGCTCGAGTGGGCGCGCGAATACGATGCGGATGCAGCGCTCGTGCAGCCGGACGTACAGGACGGCGAAGCGCTACTGTTCGACGGCCGGATCTGGCACAGCTCGCACAATACGCGGCAGACCGGCGAGCGCGTCGCCCTCCTGTTGCAGTACGCGGCCGCCGATGCACCGGTGCACATGCCCGATTTCAAGCAGCTCGAATGGCCGTTCCGGTTCCACGAAATGCTGCCGCCGGCGATCGTGGTCCGGGGCAAGGGGCGCCCCGACATCAACCGGCTGGTGCCACCCCCGGCGGAGCCGGCGCAAAGACCAGCGATCTCCACATGGATCCATCCGCTTCCGCTGCCGTTGCCGGAGGACCCGAAGAAAGGATGGAGGCCCTACCGGATCTTCCGCGGGCCCACCGGTGCGCTCCAGGAAATGGCCTGCCACGTCTCCGTGCTGAGTCCCGGACACAGTCCGCATCCGCCGCACATTCATCCCGAGGAAGAGGTGCTGATCCTGCTCGATGGCGAGGCGGAGATCGTGTTCGCCGACGATCCGCAAGGCACGAACGCGCGCATCGAACGGTTGCGCCCCGGCTCGTTCACTTATTACCCGACCGACCAGCATCATACGATCCGCAACGCGAGCGCTGCACCGATCACCTATCTGATGTTCAAGTGGCTGGCCGCCGCAACGGGCGTCGCGCAGCCACTGGGCGCGAGCGTTTTTCACTATGGGGCGATCGCCGCGCCGGAAGATCTGAAAACCAAGCAGTACTCATTGATCTTTCAGCAGGCCACCGCACAGCTCAGCAAGCTGCATGCGCATTTCACGATCATGCCGCCGGGCGCGGGCTACGAGCCGCACTCCGACAAGTATGACGTGGCGATCCTGGTGCTTTCGGGAAAAGTCGAAACGCTCGGGCAAACCGTCGAGCCGCACGGCCTGATCTATTATTCCGCGGGCACGCAGCACGGCATGAACAATGTCGGGAGCACGCCGGCGCGCTACCTGGTATTCGAGTTCCACGGTTCGGGCTTAGAGCCCATAGCGCCGAAGCCGGTGACACCGCCACCGGCGCCGGAAAAGAAGGGCCGCTTCATCTCGACCCGCAAGCTGCGCAGGGCGATGAGGAATTTCGCCGCGCGGCTGCGGGGCTGACGCCTGCTCAAGCGGATCGGAAACCTGCTCGAAACATGACAGGCATCGATGCTTAAACGGTTGCGGCGTCTCTTTGCCGGCGTCAGCAGACGCCGTCGACACACCGGCGAACGCGTAATCGCGGGCATGGCCACAATGCCTGCCCGCGCGCATACGTTCCGCGCGGCTTTCGAAAGCATCGTCGGGCAAGTGGACCGGCTTTACATCTACCTCGACGGCCACACCGAAGTTCCGGAATTCGTTCGCGCCGACCCACGCGCGATCCCGATCCTGTCCCGCGACGAGCCTGGACTGCAGGCCAACGGCAAGTTCCTTGGGTTAGGCAGAGAGACAGGCTCGTTTCTCTACGCAAGCGTAGACGATGACTTCCTTTATCCTCCGGATTTCGTCGCCCAGCTTCAGGACGGACTCGAGCGCGAAGGCGGCCGCGCGATCGTCGGCTATCACGGCTCGATCCTGGAAAGGCCGTTGCTTCGTTACAATCAAAACCGCAAAGTAATTCACTATGGACATGCCGTGCTCGCGAAATGCGAAGTCGATGTTCTCGGCACGGGAGCGATCATGTTCTCGTCGAAAGCGCTGCAGTTCGACGTGCGCAACTGGCCGTGGGTCAACATGGTCGATCTCAGCCTCGCTTTAGCGGCGGCGAAAGCGGGTCTGCCGCTGATTTGTCTCAGCCGCAAGAAGGGCTACATCGGCGTGCTCGACCAGTTTCAGCCGGACTCCATCTTTGTCGCCCTGCGGCGCGACGATTCAAGCCAAACGGATTTGGCGCGCCAGCTCCTGGCGGTACGGGCGCAAGCGAGCGACGTTCGACATCCAGCTGAGCAATCCGGCTCGCATTCGCTCCCGAAGGACGCTAGGTCAGGGACATGACCGAGCCGAATCTATCGCTGCGCGAAATCCTCGCTTTCCATGTGGAGGCCGGGGTCGACGTGGCGCTGGCGGATACGCCGATCAATCGTTTCGCCGCGGTGACTGAAGAAACCCCTGCCCCGGCCGTTCAGGCACTCCGCCCGCTCCCGATCATCGCACCGGCACCGCGCGCGGAAGCTGCGCCACCCGCCGCCCCCGATGCAGCGGTGATGGAGGCGCGCGTGGCGGCCAAGCGTGCGCAGACGCTCGAGGAATTGCGCGACACGCTCGCGCGCTTCGAGGGCTGCGCGCTTTCGGCCACCGCCACGCAACTGGTGTTCGCCGACGGCACGCCGGGCGCACGCGCGATGTTCGTAGGCGAAGCGCCGGGCGCGGAGGAGGACCGCGAGGGGCTGCCGTTCGTCGGACGCTCGGGAAAACTCCTGGACCGCATGATCGCCGCGATCGGGCTGAAACGCAGCGAGGTCTATATCGCCAACATCGTGCCATGGCGGCCGCCGGGCAACCGCACGCCGACGCCGCAGGAATCGGCGATTTGTCTGCCGTTCATTCGCCGCCAGATCGAGCTCGCCAACCCGGACTTTCTCGTGGTGATGGGCAAGCCGGCGATGCAGACGCTGTTGGGGATCAACGAGGGTATCCGCGGCGTGCGCGGCCGCTGGGTCGATTACGACACCGGCACGCGCACGATCCGCGCGCTGGTGATGTTCCATCCGGCGTATCTGTTGCGCTCGCCGAACGAGAAGCGCCATTCGTGGCGCGATTTCCTTGCGCTGAAAAGGGCGCTTACGGCCTAGCGCCGGTCAGCTTCACGCTCAGCTCGCGCAGTTTCTTCCGCGCCTCGGCATCGTAAGCCTGATCATTGGCGCGCTGCTCGACGAGGCTGTTGAAGAACAGTCCGCCGCGGCCTTCGAGCGTATCGGACACGATCACGTTCATCGTCGCGTCAGCGCCCTCCCCCACGGTGGTCTGCGGCTTGCCGCCGCCGCGCAGCACCATGCCTGTGTTCATGAAGGTCGCCGGATGCAGCGTGTTTGCCGTGACGCCGCTGCCGGCAAGCTCGCTCGCGAGATCGATGGTGAACATGATCTGCGCCAGCTTGCTTTGCCGATAGGCGCGCGGGCTGTCGTAGGTCTTCTCCAGCATGACGTCGTCGAACTCAAGCGCCTGCTGACCGATCGACGAGACATTCACGATGCGCGCTGGCGCGCTCTGCTTGATCGTCGGCAGTAGCAGATAGGTCAGCAGGAAGTGGGAGAGATAGTTGATCGCGAAGCGGAGCTCGAAGCCGTCGGCGCTGGTCAGGCGCCCGCCGGCGGGCGTCGTCACGCCGATGCCGGCGTTGTTCACGAGTACATGCAGCCGGTCGTGATCGCGCAACACCTCGGCGGCCAGCCGGCGCACTTCGGCCATCGAGGACAAGTCCGCCTGGTAGAAGGCATGACCGGCCTTGGCGCCGCCGATCGCCTTCAGCACCTCTTCGCCGCGCGCGCGGTCGCGGCCGTGCAGGAGCACGCGCGCGCCGAGCTTGGCGAGGCGAATGGCCACCTCGCGGCCAAGGCCGTCGGTGGAACCTGTAATGAGGACCGTCTTGCCGGAGGGGTTCATCAGGGCATCTTTACGTCAGGCTTGCCGCATATAGGCGGGGATTTCGCCGGTGAGGAATTCCTCGCGGCGCGGCGCGAACACGTCGATCACCTCGGTATCCTCGGGAAACCAGGCCTCATGCTCGACGCCGCCGGGGATCACGCCGACGTCGCCGGGCCCGCAGCTACGGCGCTCGTCGCCGAGGCGGAAATCCATGCGGCCCTTGAGCATCCAGAAAATCTGCTCGTGCGGATGGCTGTGCGCGCCGGCGTGGGCGCCGGCCTTCATGGTCCACCAGACCAGCATGGTCTTGTCGCCGGAGAGCACGCGGCGCGTGATCATCGGCGTGACCTGCTCCTCGGAAATCTGCTTGAGCGAGCCGTAGCCTTTCAGGACAGGCATTTTACTCCTCCCACAACGACAAGACGGCGAGGGTAGCCTTCCCTCGCCGCCCCGCCAATCGCTTTTGCGTCAGCCGACCGCGAACTTGATGCCGAACAGGATGGCGATGCCGATCACCGCGGGCGTCGCCTCCTCGCTGCGGCCGGCCAGGATCTTCATCACCGCATAAGTGAGGAAGCCGAGCCCGATGCCAGTCGCGATCGAGTAGGTCAGCGGCATGGCGACGGCGCAGATCACCGCCGGCGCGTATTCGGTGATGTCCTTCCAGTCCATCTCGGCGAGGCCGCGGGCCATCAGGCAGGCGACGAACAGCAGTGCCGCCGACGAGGCGTAGGCCGGGATCATGCTCGCCAAGGGCGCGAAGAACAGCGCCAGCAGGAACAGGATCGCGACGAATACCGCAGTCAAGCCGGTGCGGCCGCCGGCCGCGACGCCGGCCGAGCTCTCGATATAGCCCGTCGTGGTCGAGGTGCCGACCGCGGAACCGAACATGGCGGCGAAGCTGTCGGAGATCAGGGCCTGGCGCATGCGCGGGAGCCGGCCTTGCCTATCCAAGAGTCCCGAGCGGTGGGTGACGCCGATCAACGTGCCGGCGTTGTCGAACAGATCGACCAGCAGGAGCGTGAGCACCACGATGATGAAGGAAAGCTCGAAGGCGCGCGAGAAGTCGAACTGCAGGAAGGTCGGCGCGATCGACGGCGGCATCGACACGATGCCGGCATAGGTCACCAGACCGAACGGAATTCCGATCAAGGTGACGACGAGAATTCCGATCAGCGTGCCGCCGAGGATTTTCCGGTAGTTCAGCGCCGCGATCAGCACGAAGCCGAACAGGCACAGCACCGGGATCGGATCCTTGAGGCTGCCCAGCGTCACCAGCGTCGCCGGGTGATCGACCACGATCTTGGCCTGTTCGAGCGCGATGATGCCGAGGAACAGGCCGACGCCCGCCGAGATTGCGAGCTTCATGTTGTAGGGGATCGCGTTGATGATGTACTCGCGGATGCGAAACACCGAAACCAGCATGAACAGCACACCGGACAGGAACACTGCCGCCAGCGCCTGCTGCCAGGTGAACTTGTAGGTCAGCACGATGGTGAAGGCGAAGAAGGCGTTGAGCCCCATGCCGGGCGCCAGCGCGATCGGATAATTGGCGTACAGCCCCATCACCAGCGTGCAGACCGCGGCGGCGAGACAGGTGGCGACGAACACCGCGTTCTTGTCCATGCCAGCATTGGCGAGAATCGCCGGGTTGACGAAGATGATGTAGGCCATGGTGAGGAACGTGGTGAGGCCAGCGATCGCCTCGGTGCGCACGTTGGTGCGCAGTTTCGTGAGGCCGAAATAATTGTCGAGACTCGTCTCGAACGCCGATGGCTTTAACGCGGAAGGCTTGGCTGCCTTGGCTGCCTTTTCCTTGCTGGTGGCCATGAATTCCCCCTGTGCGGCGAAGGTTGCGCCTCGCCTGCCCCGACTCAGGCCCGGCCGAAAAATCCGGGCGGGCAAGTTTCTGCCGAGTCGGGTGGTTTTCCAACGCGATAGAGGCAGCGCGATCGCCGCGACCTCGGCAGCGGGCTAATCCATTGGCACAGTTTCGCTTTTCGAGGCGGCGGGTGCGGACAATGGCGGTGAATAACTCGGGCGCCCTGGTGCGACGGACATAGCTTCGCCACCCAGCACGACATAATCATCGGCTGTGAGCGCACGTGATTCCCTGACGGCGGAGGCACGCGATGGAATTCGACCCCCAGCTCCTCGCCCGCATCCAGTTCGCCTTCACCATCACCTTCCACATCATCTTCCCGACTTTCACCATCGGGCTCTCGGCCTATATCGCGACGCTCGAGGTGATGTGGCTGCGCACCGGGCGCGATCACTATCATCTGATCGCGCGATTCTGGACCAAGATTTTCGCGGTCTCGTTCGCGATGGGGGTCGTGTCCGGGATCGTGCTCTCGTACCAGTTCGGCACCAACTGGAGCCGCTTCTCGCTGGTGGTCGGCAACGTGGTCGGACCGCTGATCGGCTACGAGGTACTGACCGCATTTTTCCTCGAAGCGACTTTTCTCGGCATCATGCTGTTCGGCGGAAACCGGGTGCCGCCCTGGCTGCATGTGTTCGCCTGCATTGCAGTGGCGGTCGGAACTTCGATGTCGGCGTTCTGGATTCTGTCGGCCAATAGCTGGATGCAGACGCCGGTCGGCCACGTGATGCGCGACGGCATCGCCTATCCCGCCGACTGGCTCACCATCGTGTTCAACCCGAGCTTCCCCTATCGCCTCGCGCACATGCTGAACGCTGCGTATCTCACGACCTCGTTCGTCGTGCTCGCGGTCGGCGCGCGCTATCTGCTCGCGGGGCGGCACGTCGAGCAAGCGAAAACGATGGTGCGCATGGCGATCGGTTTCGCCGCCATCGTGGCGCCGCTGCAGCTCGTCATCGGCGACCTGCACGGGCTGAACACGGCGAAATACCAGCCGATCAAGATCGCGGCTATGGAAGGCCACTGGGACGGAACCAAGCCCGGCGACTTCCACATCTTCGCCTGGCCGGACGAGAAGACGGAAACGAACCGCTATGCGCTCTCGATCCCCAAAGGCGGCTCGCTGCTGATCACCCACGATCCGAACGGACTGTTCCCGGGGTTAAAGAGCGTGCCGCCGCGCGACCGGCCGCCGGTGCCGCTGGTATTCTTCGCGTTCCGGCTGATGGTGCTGATCGGGCTCGCCATGATCGGCGCGGCCTGGATCGGCTTGATGCTCTGGCGGCGCGGCCGGCTGTTCGACACTCGCTGGTTCCTGCTGCCCTCGGCGCACGTCTGGTGGGCGGGATTCGTCGCCGTGATCGCCGGCTGGGTGGTGACCGAGAGCGGGCGGCAGCCCTGGCTGGTGCAGGGAATTCTCCGGACCGCCGATTCGCTCTCGCCGGTGCCGGGCTCCTCGATTGCCGCTTCGCTCGCACTGTTCGTCGTGGTCTACGGCATCGTGTTCTCGATGGGCATTTATTACATCAACCGGCTGATCGTGGCCGGACCGGGCGTGAGCGCCACCGCCGTATCCGAGCATGGCTTGCCGAGCCGGCCGCTGTCGGCGGCCGAGGAGGCCGCGCGCGAAGCGCTCGGCCAGCGCAGCTAGAGGACGGGAGAGCGCCATGGAATGGTATCTGCCGGTGATCTGGGCCGCGCTGATCGGCACCGCGGTCGCGCTCTACGTGATCCTCGACGGGTTCGATCTCGGCGTCGGCATCCTGTTCCCGACCGCCAAGACCGAGAGCGAACGCGACCTGATGATGAACTCGGTGGCCCCGTTCTGGGACGGCAACGAGACCTGGCTGGTGCTCGGCGGCGGCGGACTGTGGGTTGCGTTCCCGCAGGCCTATGCGGTGATTATGCCGGCGTTTTATCTGCCGGTGATCCTGATGCTGCTCGCGCTGGTGTTGCGCGGGGTGTCGTTCGAATTCCGCTGGGTCGCGAAAACCAGCAAGAAATGGTGGAACCTGGCCTTCTTCGGCGGTTCGCTGGCAGCCGGTTTTTTCCAGGGCGTGATCCTGGGCGGCCTGATTCAGGGCATCGCGGTGCGCAACGGCCAGTTTGCCGGCGGGGCGTTCGACTGGGCGACGCCGTTCGCGGCGCTCTGCGGCCTCGGCGTCGTAGCAGGCTACGGGCTGCTCGGCGCGACATGGCTCGCCATGAAGACCGAAGGCCCGGTCGCCGAGCGCGCGCGCGAACACGCGAAACTCCTGCTGCTGCTGGTGCTCGCCTTCATGGCGATCGTGAGTGTGTGGACGCCGATCGCGTTCGAGCGCATCGCGGCGCGCTGGTTCACGGCGCCGAACATCTTCTTGCTGTGGCCGGTGCCGCTGGTCACCGCGGTGGTGGCCTGGGCGTGCTGGGAGTGGCTCGAAGCCAAGCGCGAAGTGCTGCCGTTCCTGGCGGTGATCGCGCTGTTTCTGCTCGGCTATCTTGGCATCGTGATCTCGAACTATCCCTATCTGGTGCCGCCAACACTCACCGTGTGGCAGACGGCGGCGCATCCTTCTAGCCAGATTTTCATGCTGATCGGCACGCTCATTCTGCTGCCGATCATCCTCGGCTACATCGTGTTCGTGTACTGGGTGTTCCGCGGCAAGGTGCGCGAGGGCGAAGGCTACCACTCGTAGCCTGTCATTTGAGCCGATAAATCCGCCGTGCCGTCTCCGAAAATATCTGCGTGCGGTCGGCGTCGGTGAATTTCACAAGCGCCGTCTGGTACGCGCCGAGCAATGTCCCGTAGTCGGTCCACAGTTTCTCGATCGGAAAATTCGAGCCGAACAGGCAACGCTTGGCGCCGAAGCGGCGCACAGTCTCGCCGGCGACCAAGACGAAGTATTCCGCATCGATCCGATGCAGGAAGGTGCCGAAGCCGGACAGCTTCGTGGCAATGTTCGGGCAGGCCGCAAGCGTGTCCATCCCTGCCCGCCATTCAGCGAGCCCTTTGGCGCTGGTGTCCTCCAGCATCCCAGCGTGCATGAGGACGAACTGCAAATTCGGCAGCGAACGCGCGAGCCGCGCGGCGCTTTCCATCTGCGGCGTGAACACCTGCAGCTCGAACAGCAGCCCGCGCTCCGCCAGCCGCGCGAGATTCTTTTGAAGCTTCGGATCATCGGAGAGATCCGGCCGCGGCGCGAAGCGATAGAGTTCGTTCTCGTGCCAATGGAGCTGCATGCGCATGCCGCGCAGCAGTGGTGACGCCTTCATCGCCGCGTCGAGCGCGGGCGTGCAATCCTCGGCGAGCAGGTCCACGTAACCGACGATGCCGTGCGGCCAGCCGCTCGCATCGGCCACCGACTGCACCCACGCGATCTCGTCGAGCGCGCGGGCCGCCGGCCAATTGGCCTGCACATAGACCGAGCGCGTAACACTGTTCGGCTTGGCATCGGCTAGATATTCGCCAATCAAATAGTCGCGCCGCAGCGGCTCATAGGGCCCGAAAATGCGTGGCACCATGGGTCCGGAGAGCCACGGCAGATCGGCCTGCCGCCAGACGTGATGATGGGCGTCGATGATTCCGTTCATGACCGTGGGTCAGTTCTGCGGCGGGATAAGCGCCCAACCGAGCCGCACCGGATTGAGGCGGCCACTGCGTACCCAATTCAACGGGAGCGGCGCCTCGGGCGAGAGCGCCGGCAGGCGACTTGCGAGCAATTGCGGCGGCCGCGGATCGAGGCCCGCGACGGTCCAGACCACGATGGCGCCGTTCTTCTTCAGTCGCTCCTGATCGATCCAGGGCGCGCGTTTCGGATCGCCGTCGATGAAGACGTGCGGCCGGTCGCGGCTGCCGTAAGCCACGGCGCTGGCGATCCTCGCATCGCCGATCACATATTCGAGCCGGCGGCTGGTGCGGTTCCTGAACACGTCGGTGAAATAGCGCCCGGCCGCCTGAGCGGGCCAGTTGGTGGACCGGCCGCGTTCGGCGACCCAGGGCGCAACCATGCTCGAGGCGGCGTCGAGCATGGGCGGCAGGACGAGGAGCGCGAGTGCGGCGATCGCCACCGCGCGCTGCCGGTGCACGCGCGCAAAATCGGGCGCGAACATCATGACGAACACCCCCGAATAGAGGAATAGGGGTGCGGCGGCGGTGATCGGCTGGCGCGCGCCCGCGATGAGCCCAAGCGCAAGCGCCAGGAGCGGCGGCACGGTTGCGATCACGATCGCGCTACGGCGCGCGATGCGCTCGACCGGCGGCCGCACGAAAGTGGGTGCAGTGTCGAGATCGGATGCGAAGGCCGTCGAGGCCACGATGATCAACACCAAGAGCCCCATATGGCCGACCAACGTCTGCAGCATCACATCCTGGGCGCTGGTGAGCGCACCGGGCTCGATGCCGCTCTCCAGCCCCGGGACGAAGCCCGCGAAGCCGTTCCCCACCAGCCAGATGAGGCGCGGGGCTACCACCAGGAGCACCACGATTACCGCGATCAATGCATCACGGCCAGCGATGGCTGCGCGCCAATCCTGAGTTATCAGCAAGAGGCCTTTCAGCGCCGCGCGGGCGCGCGGGTCGGCGAGCGTGAGCAGCCCGAGCGTGAAAACGACCAGCAGCCCCTGCACGCCGGAATAGGCCAACAACACCACGAGCACGGCGAGCCCATAGCGGGCGCGGCGGCTGCCTTCGTGGAGCGCGTTCCACCACACCAGCACGCTCGCGGCCACCAGCGGCATCTGCAGGATATCGGCGTCGAGCGGACCGACCGGGAAGGCCACCGGATGCACGCCGACCATGAGCAAGGTCGCAATCGCCGCGTGGCGCTCGCCGAGAATCTTGCGCGCGAAGGCGAAGACCAACCAGCCGGCCAGCGCCACCGAAAGCGCAGGCAACAGGTTGGCGACGAGAAAGCTGCCGCCGAAGACATAGGCGAGATCGAGCAGCCAGAAGGCGAGCGGCGGCCCTTCGACATAGCCGAGCCGCGCCTCGCGTCCGAGCGCGAGCCCGACCAGCACTTCGGACGGCGGCGTCGGGTCGGCGATGAAGCGCGCGAAGGTCCACAGCGCCGCGTGCACGGCGAGCGCCAGAACGACGAAAGCACTTGGGCGCGCGCGCAACGCCTCGGTGAGCACCGTTGCCTCAAGGGGGCCGGGACCGGTGGGCGCGCGCATCAGGCGACCTTTATCGTGACGCTCACCAGCCGCACTGGCTCGAACGAGAAGCGGTGATGCGGCGTCGGGCCTAGCCGCGCGAGCGCCTCGGCGTGCGAGGCGGTGCCATAGCCCTTGTGACGGCCGAAGCCGTATTCGGGATAGGCATCACAGAGATTCTGCATCAGCCGGTCGCGCACGACCTTGGCGACGATGGACGCGGCGGCGATCGAGGCGACGATACCGTCGCCGCCAATGATCGGCGCGGTCTCGCACTCGAGCGCAAGACCGTCGCGGCCGTCCACCAGCACCAGCGCGGGCCGGCGCGGCAGCGCGCGCACGGCTTCCGCCAACGCCCACAAGCCGGCGCGCAGGATATTGTCGCGGTCGATGCGGGCGGGCGGCGCCATGGCGAGTGCCACTTCGGCGGTCGCGCAGATTTCCTCATAGAGCGCTTCGCGGCGGGCGGGCGACAGGCGCTTGGAATCGTCGAGGCCGTGGGGCACGCGCGCTGGATCGAGGATCACAGCGGCGGCCACCACCGGCCCAGCCCAGGGGCCGCGCCCGGCCTCGTCGCAGCCGGCGACCGGCGCCGCGCCCCGCGCATAGGCCGCAGCCTCGCGCGCGAAATCGGGCAGCAGTCTCATGCGTCTGGTCCCCGCGCGACTCATTCGGCCTCCCTGGGCGCGAATGTGCAGCGCCGGGCAATGGCCCGCAATCGGCCAAAGAAGCGCGATTGCCGCCAACCCACAGGTCCGCCACAATGGCCGTTCAGGCATTTCTTGAGGAATTGCCCGCAGGAGTGGCCCCATGCGGTGGGAAGACTATCGAAGCAGCGACAATGTCGAGGACCGGCGCGACGAGCGCGGCGGGTTCGAGACCGGCGGCATGCGGGTCCCGCTCGGCGGCGGGGGGCTCGGCATTGGCGGCATCATCATCGTAGGCATTATTGCCTTGGCGCTCGGCATCGACCCGAGCGTGCTGATCGGCAATCTCGATCAGGTGATGAACCAGCCACGCTACGAGGAGCGCGGCCGCCCGCCGGTGGGACCCGGCGGCCCGGCGCGGCCCACTACGCAGCCGAAGGGCGCGCCGACCGACCAGACCGGCCGGTTCGTGGCTGCCGTGCTGGCGCAAACCGAAGACGTTTGGAGGCAGGTCTTCAAGGATAGCGGCCAGACCTACAAGGAGCCGCGGCTCGTGCTGTTCTCTAATGCCGTGCAATCGGCCTGCGGCTTTGGCCAAGCGGCCACCGGGCCGTTCTATTGCCCGCAGGACCAGCGGGTCTATTTCGACATTTCCTTCTTCCGTACCCTGCGCGAGCGTTTCAAAGCACCGGGCGATTTCGCCGCCGCTTATGTGATCGCGCACGAGGTCGGCCATCACGTGCAGAATCTCATGGGTATCCTGCCGCGCGTGAGCGAGCAGCGGCAGCGGATGCAGAAGGCGGAGGCGAACGCGCTTTCGGTGAAGCTGGAGCTGCAGGCCGACTGTCTCGCGGGCGTGTGGGCTTTTCACGCCGACAGCAAGCTCAAGGTGTTGGAGCCCGGCGATTTGGAAAAAGCGCTAGCGGCAGCCGCCGCCGTCGGCGACGACCGGCTGACTCAGGGCCGCATGGCGCCGGAGAGCTTCACCCACGGCACTTCGGCACAGCGCCAAGCCTGGTTCACCACCGGCGCCAAGACCGGCTCGGTCCAGCGCTGCAACACGTTCGCGCCGGACGCGAGGCCGGGGACCTAGAGCGGCGAAGATAAATCGCCGCGATCGCTAGACTCTGGCGACTTTCTTGTTCTGGGCGGCGACGACGCGCACGCCCTTGACCCAGCTCGCCGCACGGATCCGCCTGGAAGCCCGGACTTTCTTCACGACTTGCGCGGCGGGGCCCTTTGGCGGACTGCCGACGAAGTCGAAACCCTGGATACCGTCGGACGGCGGACGCACGTAGATGTGCTGCGACAAGCCGATGCTCTTCCATCCGGCCGTCGAAACTACGCCTTGCGCGCTCACGGCGAGCACCGGCGGTTTTCCGGTAATTCTGGCTTTTACGCGCGTCACTTTCCTGACTTTGCGCAAGGATTTCTTTCTGCGTTTTGCCACGGGTTTCCTCCGAAGTTGCTTGGTTTCAACCTACAAGATCAAGTTGCAAGCACAAAGCAGGCTGCCGAATACCCAACATCCACGCCGTTCGCTTCCGAGGTTTGACAGGGCGCTGCCCGCTCGGCGAGCTTCGAACGAATCAGTGCCGCACAGGATGAACATGCCCGGTCTCGACCAGTCCAAACCCTTCGTGCCGCTATCGATCGCGGTGCTGGCGGTATCCGACACACGCGCGCTTGAGGACGACAAGTCGGGCGCGTTGCTCGGCGAGCGCATCGAGACCGCCGGTCACAAGCTGGCGGCGCGCGCGATCGTGAAGGACGACGTCAAAACGATCCGCGCGCAGGTGAAGAAGTGGATCAAGGACAAGAGCATCGACGTGGTCATAACCACCGGCGGCACTGGCTTCACCGGCCGTGACGTGACGCCGGAGGCGGTCGAGCCGCTGTTCGAGAAGCGCATGGACGGCTTCGCGGCGATGTTCCTGATGGTGAGCGTGCCGAAGATCGGCCCGTCGGCGATCCAGACGCGGGCCACCGCGGGCGTCGCGAATTCAACCTTCATCTTCTGCGTGCCCGGCTCGCCCGGCGCCTGCAAGGACGCGTGGGACGAAATCCTCGTGCACCAACTCGATTATCGCTATCGCCCGTGCAACTTCGTCGAGATCATGCCCAGACTCGATGAGCACTTGAAGCGCGGGAAGGCGCAGGGCAAGGCGCGCTAGAGCTTCAAATCCCAGTATTCAGCGACGACATCCCGGCCCCAGGAGCGGCGCGGCTCGCTCGACGTGAGCGTGAAGCCGGCTTTTTCGTAGATATGCCGGGCGCCGGTCAGCACGCTGTGGGTCCAGAGCGTGATCGAGCGATAGCCGGCCTTGCGCGCGAAACGGATGCATTCATCGGTCAGCCGCGCCCCGATGCTGAGTCCGCGCGCCTTGGGCTCGACCAGAAGCAGACGCAGCCGCGCGACTCCCGGTTTGTCCTTCACCAGCATCACGGTGCCGACGTTTTCGCCATTGCGTTCGGCGATCCAGCAACGCTCCTTTTTTGGATCAAATTTATTCACGAAGTCGGCGACGATCTGCGCGCACAAGCCCTCGAACGGCTCGCGCCAGCCATATTCCTTCGCATAGAGCTCGGCATGGCGCGCGACGATCCAGCCGAAATCTCCAGGCTGCGGAGCGCGCAGGATATAGGCGGGCGCCGCGGCAATGTCCGGTTCCGGCTTTGCGCCGAGCAGCGTCGCGATGTCGTTCATGGCGCCGATCAAACGCGGCTGCGCCGGACGGGGAAGGCGCGCGAGCATGGCCGCAACTTCCGCGCTGGAATGTTTTTCGAGCGGCGCAAAGGCCTTGCGCCCGCGCGCGGTCAGCGACAGGAAACTTTGCCGCGCGTCGTCGGGCGAAGTTTTGCGGTCGATCAGGCCGCGCTTCTGAAATCCGCGCAGGATCCGGCTGAGATAGCCGGCGTCGAGGCCGAGATCGTTTGCCAGATCGGTGGCAGTCACCCGTTCGCGGCGGGTGAGTTCGTACAGCACGCGGGCCTCGGCCAGCGTGAACGGGCTGTCGAGCCAGTCCTCGTGCAGCACGCCGATTTTCTGCGTGTAGAAGCGGTTGAAGCGCCGTACCGCGGCGATCTTCCCGGCCAGTTCACCCGTCGCTCGCATGCGCCAAGGTTCGGCAAATTACTTGACGGAGTCAAGTATCTAGGCAGGCGCGGCGGTGAGCGTAATCCCGGTGCGCAGAACCACGATGCGGCGGCCGATGCGGCCGACCAGACGGCGGTGCGCGGCCTCGCCATCCTGATGACCGCCGAGCGCCAGATAAAAGCGCTTGGCGATCAGCAGCCCCTGCTCCGCCCGCGGACGCCCGATGAGCGCGAGCCGGGTCGCGGCCGCGGCCTCGGCGAGCAGCGGCGTCATGCCGAAGCCTTCCTTGCGTAGACGAAAGGTCGCGGCGCGCCGCTCCGCGAGGCCCGAGCGGTCGGCGGCATCGGTGAAGGCGCGCACCTCGCGGGTCCAGCCTTCGTCGAGCACGCTCGCGGGATCGAGAAACAGCAGCCAGTTGCCACGCGCGGCGTGGGCCGCGGCACGGAGACGGGCGCCGGGATCGGCCAGGCCTGCGACGAATGCGCAGCCTGCGGCATCAGCGATCTTTACGGTGTCGTCCTTGGAGCCGCCGTCGGCGATGACGACCTCGCGCACGATGCCGGCGGCCGAGCCCGGCACCAAAGCGGCCAGTGTCGGCACCAGGAGGCGTTCCGAATCACGGGTCGGGATGAAAACGCTCAGCAATTCGTGACCCCTTCGCCCCTTTGGAACCCGCTAGCCGTTGTTAACGTTATGTCACGAGATACCCATATGTAGCCTCAAACGCCGGTTAATTGTTGTTCTTGTTTTGTTCTGATTTTTACGCTAGGAATTGGATCATGGACGGCAAGCACGCGGAACAGGACTTCTACGCCGAACCGCCGGCGAACGACGGGATTCTCGACGCTTCGGTGCAGAGCGAGCGCCGGCGCGGGCGCGGCTCCGTGTCCAATGCTTCGGGGCGCTTCGAGCCCACGGCCAAGATGCCGTTCGACGACGGCTGGAAGAGCCTGGAGGAATTGCCGCCGTTCAAGACCCATGTGCAGGTCGAGAAGCCGCGCAAGATCATCAGCCGGAACGAGTCGCCCGATATCGGCTTCGACCGCTCGATCAATCCCTATCGCGGCTGCGAGCACGGCTGCATCTATTGCTACGCGCGGCCGACCCACGCCTATCAGGGCCTGTCGCCCGGGCTCGATTTCGAGACCAAGCTGTTCGTCAAGCCCGACGCCCACGAGCTGCTGCTGCGCGAGCTGGCCGACCCCAAATACGAACCGCAGATGATCGCGCTCGGCACCAATACCGATCCCTATCAGCCGATCGAGCGCAAATGGCAGGTCACGCGCAAGATCCTGGAAGTGCTGCGCGACACCGGCCATCCGGTCGGCATCGTCACCAAGTCGGCATTGGTGCTGCGCGATCTCGATATCCTGAGCGAAATGGCGAAGAAGAATCTGGCCAAAGTGGCGCTGTCGGTAACGACCGTCGACCCCGGGCTGGCGCGGGCCATGGAGCCGCGCGCTGCGACGCCGCAGAAGCGGCTGGAGACGATCCGCCGGCTATCGCAAGCCGGCATTCCGACCGCGGTAATGGTGGCGCCGATCATTCCGGCTATCAACGACGCCGAGATCGAGCGCATCCTCGATGCGGCGGCGGCGGCCGGCGCCAGCGAAGCGGGCTACGTGATGCTCAGGATGCCGCTGGAAATTAAGGACCTGTTTCGCGAGTGGCTGCGCGAGCATTTCCCCGACAAGCTCGACCACGTGATTTCGCTGGTGCGCGACCTGCACGG
>DATBTC010000029.1:0-3052 GCA_036559465.1 Xanthobacteraceae bacterium | reverse complement strand
AAACCGACGATCACAGCGGTCCAACGCCGCCAACCGACATGCTCGCCGAGCAGGATCACGGACAGCGCCGTCACGTAGATCGGCCCGGCGAGATAGAAGGTCACCACATCGGCGAGCGGCAAATAGGCGACCGCCCAGTAGAAGAAGGCTACTTCCACAGTGGAGAGCAGCGCGCGCAGCGCCTGCAGGCCGGGCCGCTCCATGTTCGTATAGGCGGCGATCCCTTCGCGCCAGACGAACGGAGCGAGCAGCACGAGCGCCGCCACGCTGCGGATCAGCAGGAGCTGGCCCACCGAATAGGTGCCAACCAGCCACTTGCCCATGGCGTCGTTGATCGAGAACAGGAACATGCCGGCCAGCATCAGTCCGATGCCGGCGAGCACGGCGGTCCTGACCGTTCTGGACTGCGGAATCATGAATGGAAGCTACCGGAGAGGCTTGAAACGGCCGTGACGGTAGGCATGGCAAAGCCTTGCCGCAAGCGCGCGATTGCCGCCGCCGCCGCGAGCCGCTACGGAGTGGCGCGATGAAATTCCTCGACGAAGCCAAGGTTTATGTGCGCTCCGGCGATGGCGGCAACGGCTGCGTGTCGTTCCGGCGCGAGAAGTTCATCGAATATGGCGGGCCCGACGGCGGCGACGGCGGCCGCGGCGGCGATGTAGTGATCGAATGCGTGGGCGGCCTGAATACCCTGATCGACTATCGCTACCAGCAGCATTTCAAGGCGGCCAAGGGCGTAAACGGCGCGGGCCGCAACCGCACCGGCGCCAATGGAAAAGACGCGGTCCTAAAGATTCCGGCGGGCACGCAAGTGTTCGACGAGGACGGCGAGACGCTGCTCGCGGATCTCACCGAGATCGGCGAGCGTGTGGTGCTGTTCGAGGGCGGCAACGGCGGCTTCGGCAACGAGCATTTCAAATCCTCGACCAACCGCTCGCCGCGCCGCGCCAATCCTGGGCAGCCGGGCGTCGAGCGCAGGATCCAGCTTCGCCTGAAGCTGATCGCCGACGCCGGCATTGTCGGATTGCCGAACGCGGGCAAGTCCACGTTTCTTGCAACGGTTTCCGCAGCCAAGCCCAAAATCGCAGGCTACCCCTTCACCACGCTGCACCCCCAGCTCGGCGTCGTGCGAATCGACGGCCGCGAGTTCGTGCTCGCTGATATTCCCGGCTTGATCGAGGGCGCCCACGAAGGCGCGGGTCTCGGCGACCGGTTCCTCGGGCACGTGGAGCGCTGTGGCGCACTCCTGCATCTGATCGATGCGACCGAGGAGGATGTGGTGGGCGCGTGGAAGACGGTGCGGGCCGAGCTTTCGGCCTATGGCGAAGGTCTCGCGAAAAAGCCCGAACTGGTCGCGCTTTCTAAATCCGACGCACTAACCAAGAAGGCGCTCACCGAAAAGAGGGCGAAGCTCAAACGCGCCATCAAGCGCGAGCCGCTCGTGCTCTCGGCCCATAGCGGAGAAGGTATAAAGGAGGCCCTGCGCGCGCTGCTCGCTCTAGTCGAAAAGCGCCGGCGCAAGGAAACACCAAAGGAGACGCGGCCATGGCAGCCATGACTCCGAAGCTCGAGAATTTCCGCCGTATCGTCGTGAAGGTGGGCTCGTCGCTGCTGGTCGACGGCGAACGCGGCGCGCTGCGCGACGCGTGGCTTTCGGCACTCGTCGAGGACATCGGCGAACTCGCGAAAAGAGGCGCTGATGTGCTGGTCGTTTCCTCCGGCGCCATCGCGCTTGGCCGCAGCGTCGTGAAGCTGCCCAAGGGCGCGCTCAAGCTCGAAGAGAGCCAGGCCTCGGCCGCCGTGGGCCAGATCGCGCTCGCGCGTATATGGGCCGAGATGCTGGCCAAGCAGGGCCTTGCCGCCGGGCAGATTCTCCTGACGCTCGGCGACACCGAGGAGCGGCGGAACTATCTCAATGCCCGCAACACCATCGGCAAGCTGCTCGAACTGAAAGCCGTTCCTGTCATCAACGAGAACGATACGGTGGCGACCACCGAAATCCGCTATGGCGATAACGACCGCCTCGCTGCCCGCGTCGCTACCATGATGGGTGCCGATCTGCTGGTGCTCCTGTCCGACGTCGACGGCCTGTTCGACGCACCGCCACACGAGAACGCAAGCGCGAAACTCATTCCCGTTGTGCCGCGCATCAGCGCGGAGATCGAAGCCATGGCGGGTGCCGCCGGCTCCGAACTTTCCCGCGGCGGCATGCGCACCAAGATAGAGGCTGCGAAGATTGCGACGACTGCGGGCACCCACATGGTGATCGCGCCGGGTCACGGCGAGCATCCGCTGCGTGCGATCGCGGAGGGCGGCCGCTGCACCTGGTTCCTGACGCCGGCGAACCCCGTGACCGCTCGCAAGAAATGGATCGTCGGCAGCTTGGAACCCAAGGGCACAATCCACGTCGATGCCGGCGCCGTCGCCGCGCTCGGGCGCGGCAAGAGCCTCTTGCCGGTCGGCGTCGTGAAGGTGGAAGGCGCCTTCGCCCGCGGTGACGCAGTCATCATTCGCGGACCCGATGGCGCCGAGGTCGGCCGCGGGCTCGTGGCCTATGACCGGGACGACGCCGTCCGTCTCGTCGGCCAGAACAGCGAGCGAATCGAAGCGATTCTCGGCTATCGTGGCCGTTCCGAGATGATCCATCGCGACGACCTCGCGCTGGGCAGCGAGTGAGGCGCTGATGAGCTCGCGCGCCGACAAGATCGAGACCGGCGACATCGACGCGCTGATGCGCGACATCGGCACGCGCGCCCGTGCCGCCGCGCAGGTGCTGGCGCTTGCGGATTCTGCGCGCAAGGAAAAGGCGCTGCGCGCTGCCGCAAAAGCGATCCGCATGCAGTCTTCGGCGATCCTGCAGGCCAACGCCGAAGACATCGCTGCCGCCCGCGAGCAGAACGCCACCTCTGCTTTCCTCGACCGGCTCTCGCTCGACGCCAAGCGCGTCTCCATCATGGCCGATGGCGTCGATGCAGTCGCCGCGCTACCTGACCCGGTCGGCCAGGTGACCGCTAGCTGGACGCGGCCGAATGGCTTGAAATTCGAGCGCGTG
>DATBTC010000028.1:0-18521 GCA_036559465.1 Xanthobacteraceae bacterium | reverse complement strand
ACCGGCGGATCCCGCCGGCCCGGCAACTCAGGCCCTGTCGCCGAAATAGCTTTGCAGCGCGCGCACTTCGAGATCACCGCCCAAGTAGGCCTTGATTCCATGCGCCGCGGCGACGGCTCCCGAAAGAGTGGTGTAATAGGGGACTTTATGCAAGAGGGCGGCCCGCCGCATTGCCCTTGAATCTGCAAGGGCTTGCGCCCCGTCGGTGGTGTTGAAGACCAGCTGGACGCCCCTATTCTTTATCCGGTCGACGATGTGCGGCCGGCCCTCGTGCACCTTGTTGACCGCTTCGACCGCCACGCCGTGTTCGGCCAGATAGCGCTGGGTGCCGTGGGTGGCGATGATCTGGAAGCCCAACTCCTTCAAGAGCCGCATCGCATCGAGAATGCGCGGCTTGTCCTCGTCCTTCACCGAAATGAACACGGTGCCGCTGCTCGGCAGCTGGCTGCCGCCGCCCATCTGGGCCTTGGCAAAGGCGACCGAGTAATCGAAATCGAGGCCCATGACCTCGCCGGTCGAACGCATTTCCGGCCCAAGCACGGTATCGACGCCGGGGAAGCGGGCGAACGGGAACACCGCTTCCTTCACCGCGATGTGGCGCAGCTTCGGGCGCTTGAGGCCGAAGGTGGCAAGCTTCTCGCCGGCCATGATCCGCGCCGCGATCTTGGCGACCGGGATGCCGATGGTCTTGGCCACGAACGGCACCGTGCGCGAGGCGCGCGGGTTCACTTCGAGCACGTAGATATCGCCGCCCTTGATGGCGTATTGCACGTTCATCAGCCCGCCGACATTGAGCGCCAGCGCCAGCGTGCGGGTCTGGCTCTCCAGCGCTTCGATGGTTTTTTCGTCGAGCGAGTGCGGCGGCAGCGAGCAAGCGCTGTCGCCGGAATGGATACCTGCCTCCTCGATGTGCTCCATGATGCCGGCCACGAACACATCCTTGCCGTCGCATAGCGCGTCGACGTCCACTTCGATGGCATCGCTGAGATAGCGGTCGATCAGGACGGGGCTCTTGCCCGAGACGACCACGGCCTCCTTCATATAGCGCTCGAGCGAAGCGGAGTCGTAGACGATTTCCATGGCGCGGCCGCCGAGCACGTAGGACGGCCGGATCACCACCGGAAAGCCGATCCGCTCCGCGATGCGCCGTGCCTCGGCCGCGCTCTTGGCGATGCCGTTCTCCGGCTGGCGCAGCTTGAGCGTGTCGAGCAGCGTCTTGAAGCGGTCGCGATCCTCGGCAAGGTCGATCATGTCGGAGGAGGTGCCGAGGATCGGGATTTTCGCCTTTTCGAGTATGTCCGCGAGCTTCAGGGGCGTCTGGCCGCCGAACTGCACGATAGCGCCCAGCAGCTTTCCCTTGGTCTGCTCGCGCGCCAGGATTTCGAGCACGTCCTCGGCCGTCAGCGGCTCGAAATAGAGCCGATCCGAGGTGTCGTAGTCGGTCGAGACCGTTTCAGGATTGCAATTGATCATGATGGTCTCGAACCCGGCCTCCGATAGCGCGAAGGCCGCGTGGCAGCAGCAATAATCGAACTCGATGCCTTGGCCGATACGGTTCGGCCCGCCGCCGAGGATCGCGATCTTGTTCCGGTCCGAAGGCCGCGCCTCGTCCGCTGCCGCGCCCGCGAACAGCGGCTCATAAGTCGAATACATATAGGCCGTGGGCGAAGCGAACTCGGCGGCGCAGGTGTCGATGCGCTTGAACACCGGCCGCACATTGAGCGCGCGGCGGCGCTTGGCGACTTCGGCTTCGGAGATGCCGGCCAGTGTAGCCAGCCGCTTGTCGGAAAATCCATCGCCCTTCAGGCGGCGAAACGCGCCCGCGGTCGCCGGCAGGCCCTTGGCGCGGATCTCGGCCTCGGTGTCCACGATCGCGCGGATTTCACCGAGGAACCACTTATCGATGCGGCAGCTCTCATGGATTTCCTGGTCGCTGAAGCCCATCCGCATGGCTTGCGCCACCATCAGGAGCCGGTCGGGCGTCGGGGTGCCGAGCGCGGCGCGGATCGCGCTCTTGTCGTCGCCGAGCGCCAGCCCGTCGATCTCGATCTCGTCGAGGCCTGAGAGCCCGGTCTCCATCGAGCGCAGCGCCTTCTGTAGGGATTCCCGAAATGTGCGGCCGATGGCCATGGCCTCGCCCACCGACTTCATCGAGGTAGTCAGCACGGGGTCGGCGCCGGGGAACTTCTCGAACGCGAAGCGCGGGATTTTCGTCACCACGTAATCGATGCTGGGCTCGAACGAGGCCGGGGTCGCGCCCCCCGTGATGTCGTTGGCGATCTCGTCGAGCGTGTAGCCGACCGCCAGCCGCGCCGCGACCTTGGCGATGGGAAATCCCGTGGCCTTCGAGGCCAGCGCCGAGGAGCGCGACACGCGCGGGTTCATCTCGATGATCATGAGCCGGCCGGTCTCCGGCTCCACCGCGAACTGCACGTTCGATCCACCGGTCTCGACCCCGATTTCGCGCAATACCGCGATCGAGGCATCGCGCATCACCTGGTATTACTTGTCGGTGAGCGTCAGGGCGGGGGCCACAGTGATCGAATCGCCGGTATGCACGCCCATCGGGTCGATGTTCTCGATCGAGCAAACGATGATGCAATTGTCCTTCTTGTCGCGCACCACCTCCATCTCGAATTCCTTCCAGCCGATCACCGACTGTTCGATCAGGACTTCGCTGGTGGGCGAGGCATCGATGCCGCGCTCGACGATGTCGAGGAATTCGTCGCGGTTATAGGCGATGCCGCCGCCTGTGCCGCCGAGCGTGAACGAGGGCCGGATTATCGCCGGCAACCCGATATCGTCGAGCGCCTTCAAGGCATCGGGCAGGTTCTTGACCTGGTGCGAACGCGGGGTCTCCAGGCCGATCTTCTTCATCGCCTCGCGGAACAATTCCCGGTCCTCGGCCTTGTCGATAGCGTTGGCGGTAGCGCCGATCAGCTCGACGTTGAATTTGTCGAGCACCCCCATCTTGCGCAGCGACAGCGCCGTGTTGAGCGCGGTCTGGCCACCCATGGTCGGCAGCAGCGCGAAGCCGCCGGGCAGCACGTCGCGCTCCTTCTCGATGATCTTGGCCACGATCTCCGGCGTGATCGGCTCGATATAGGTGGCGTGGGCCAGATCCGGGTCGGTCATGATCGTCGCGGGATTGGAATTGATCAGGACGATCCGGTAACCCTCGGCCTTGAGCGTCTTGCAGGCCTGGGTGCCGGAATAATCGAACTCGCACGCCTGGCCGATTACGATCGGCCCGGCGCCGATGATCAGGATCGTCTTGATGTCGGTCCGTTTCGGCATGAGCTCGTTTCGGGCACAAAAAAAGGCCGCGCTGGCAGCGCGTCCTCGTCCTACGCGGACCGAGGGCCGAAGGCCCGCCGCGGCGCGCGCGTCTTAGCCCAGATTCGCCCTAGACGGAAGCTAGTGTTTACCGCGCAATGCACGGTGGATATTGTCGTGCGGAGAGAAAGGAACACCTCAATGGCTCGCTGCCTCGCGGTTCTATGCCTCCTGTTCAGCCTGATCGCGGTCGCTGACGCGCAACAGTCGAGATCGGGTTGGGTCACCGACACCCGCGCGGGCTGCAAGGCCTGGAGCAACTACATGCAGGACGGCGAGTCGATCCGCTGGAGCGGCAAGTGCGTGGACGGATACGTCCATGGCCGCGGTACCCTGAAGTGGTTCGAGAGCGGGAAAAACGTCGAGACCGACGAGGGCGAATTCATCAAGGGCAAGCTGCACGGTTTCGCCGTCATTACCACGTCGGACGGCAAGCGCTTCGAAGGCGAGTTCCGCGACAACAAGCCCGAAGGCAAAGGAACGCTGGAGACCGAAAGCGGCGAAGTCTATTCCGGGCGCTGGGCGAGGGGCTGTTTCCGGGGAGGAAAGCAGGACATCTTCTTCTTCAGCAGCCAGGCGGAATGCCAGTACCATTGAGTTCCGCAAATCATTGCTGGCGCGACGCCCGGAACGCCATGCGGTTCTGAATGTGACCGAGATTGCGGCTCATGCGCTCGGCGTTCAGTCCCGCCGCGTGCAGGATCTGGATCATCTCGGCCTCGGAATATCGGCTCAGGCCGAGCCGCGCGCGCAGGCTCCGGTAGGGCGAAAACACCGTGCGCACCAGCCCGAAAAACGCGGCAAGCAGGAAGCCGTTCTTTCTCGCGTATGAAAGCAGCGCGGCCGCGTCCTTGAGCGCGCTCTGGTTCGGCCCGATCACGTCGGCGATGACGATCCGGCCGGTGAGCCGAAGCCGCTTCTTCCATATCGGCAACAGGTACGCGAACTCCTCTCGCGTGAGATATTGCACGACCGAGTTGATGATCACGAGATCGAAGCTCACCGCCGGCAGCCGGTCTAATTCCTCCGGCGAAATCACCCGGATGCTCGGCACCCGCGCAAAGCGCTGCTTCAGCCGCGCGCGCAGCTTGGGCGCGGCCTCGCACAGATAGAGCTCCACGCAGTACGGCGCGATCTCGTCCGCATGCAGCGCCTCGCCGCAGCCATAGTCGAGCACGCGCGCAGCGGGAACACGGATCATCTCGATGATTTGCTGGGCGATCGCGCGGTAGTGAAGATCGAGATGACGGTCGTTCACGTAGATCGGGTGATCCGTGTCCCAATAGGCCGTCCAGTCTTGTCCGCTCCGGGTCATGTCGGCTTCGCCCCACCGCCTGCGCCGTCCCGGCGCGGTCGCGCTGCGCTCGCCCGCGGTGGGACGAGCAGGATGAGAAACTTCTTGGTCGCGCTGGTATGCCCGAGATAGCGATTGGGAACTTCGATTTCGCGGCGTTGGGTAAGCGAATTTCCAGCGGTAAGCCGCAGCGCCGCGGCGACGCATCCGGCGTCGTCGTCGCGGCAGATCACGGCAAAGCCCTCCCGTTGCAGCCGCGCCTCGTTGACCCATGGAGCCCGCCATAGTTCGAAGCCCGGAATGGAATCCGGATGGTCCGGGCTATAGAAGCTTGCGGCCGCCGCGAAATTCTGATCACCGAGCACGATCCGCAGCGGAGTCCCGGTCAACCGGCGCCACGCTGTGGTGATCTCCTCGCTAGTCAAACGGTAATAGGCTCTGCTCTCTTCGTCTGTTCTGAAATGGTGGATCCAGGCGATGCCGGGAGATGCCGCCGTCACGACCGCGGCGATCGCCAGCACGAATATGGCCACCCCGATCGCCGTCCGGCGCGGCAGGAGAACGGCGTTCGGTGCCAGCAGGATGATCGGCAACAGGAACCAGGCTTGGATCGTCCAGAGCGAAGTAAGCTTCAAGCTCAGAAATGGCGCTGACAACGGCGGCAGCAACAGCGGAACCGCGAACAGCACCACGAGCATGCGCAGCTTCGGGTCGGAAGGCCACAACGCCCGCGCCAGCACGCGCCGATTGGGGCGCACCGAGAAGAGATAGACCGCAAGCGGTAGCGCCACATAGCCGATTGCGCCGGCGAAGTACTCCACATGGCCATTGAGGATATCGAGCTGTGAAGAGAAACCGCGCACGACGAAGAAGTAATTGAAAGTCGGAAAACCATTGGTCACCAGCCAATAGAGATGTGGCGCCAGCACCACGAGGCCGGCAGCCGCCGAAATCCATGGCGAGGACGATTTCAGGTAGGTCCAGCGCGCGGGGTGCGACAGCGCGGCCACGATGAGGCCGGCGACTAGGTAGCAGGAATAATATTTTCCCAACATCGCAAGCGCCGCAGCAACGCCGGCCGCCGCGGACCACAGAATTCCGCGCGTCTTGAATGCCCGCAGGAAGCAATAGACGGCGATCGGCCAGGTGGACAGTAGCGTTCCGTTGGCGTTGAAGTTGAAACTGTGGAACTGATAGAAAGGCGTCAGCAGCAGGAACAGCAATACGAACAGCCGCTTGTCGCCGCTGAGATAGCGCCGCGCGATCAGATCGATTGCGAACAGCGCGAGCGCCGCATTGGTCATCGCCAGAAGATGAAACGACCAGTCCGCGGCCGGAAAGACGGTGAACCACGCCGCCACGATCAGCGCTCCGAGTGGCGGATGCTTGGGATAGCCGGCACTCGGATGCTGGCTCCAGGCATAGAGTTCGACCAGATCGGGGTGAAGACCGAGCGACGAAAACGAAATGATTTGAAACGTGGTCCAGATCGCGACGAACAGCGCCATCAGAATGAAAGTCGCCCGCCCGCCGGGCTCGCGGTCGAACCATGCGCCGACCAGGCGCTCGACGGGTGCAAAGCGACTGCCACTTGTACTTGCAGGGATCATCGGGAACCGGACCCTTCGGCGTACCGTCGCTCGTGCATCTCAACGCGCGCTCAACGCGCCGAACGCTTTGATCGTCGCGGCACGGCCTTCGGGTGCGATGACGGGGCCCATGTGATCGAGATTCGGCAACACCTCGACTGGAATATCCGGCCGCAGGGCCTTGAAGGCGGGCGCGTACTGGTCGGCGCGGAATAATTCGTCGTTCGCGCCGACGAGAACCATCGCCGGCCGGCGAATGTTCCGGATGTCGCCTTGCCAGTCGCGATGCGGCGAGAAATTGACCCACAGCCGGTATGAATAGAACGCCGTCCGGTAGGGCGTTATGTCCTTCGGCAGAATACCGAAGGCGAGCACCGGCAAGCCCTCGAACCAGTGGATCCCCATTCGCGAGAGGATCGAGAGCCCGATGATGCGCGGGATATAGGGAGCGACCCAGCCGCCGGCGTTCAGGCGCATGGTCGGCGAGTCGATGCTGAGATAGGGCGCGAGCAGAAGGTAGCCGTCGAACCGCTCGCCGGTCTGGCTGCCCGCGAAACGCAGCACGAAACCACCGCCCGATGAATGGCCGACAAGAATTTTCTTGGCGCCGGCCGGCGAAGGTCCGAGCGCCGCGAGCAGGTCAACCAAATCGTCCTCGATCTGCCCGATATAATCGATGTCGCCTTTGCGGCCGGATTCGCCATGGCCACGCACGTCCGGCGCATAAACGGTGATGCCCGCGGCCTGCAGCGCTTTGGCGAAGCCGTGCATTGCCGCGCTCGATCCCGACGAGCCGTGGATCAGCACGGCAACGCGATCGGGCGCGGCGGGATAGGCGCGGTAGGCGAGCGTCGTCCCATCGCGCGCAACGAAACGGCGGGCGGCCGGCAAATCCGCCGCCTCGCGCCCCAGGAGCGCGATAGATGTCTGCATGCTCGGCATCGGTGTTGGCGCGGCTTGGGTGCCGAATGCGATTGCACCGGCAAGGCCGAGCACCACGACGGCGAGCAGCGAGAAGAGGGCGATGAGCGACCAGCGGAGCATGCCTGAACCTATCACAGCGGGGATCGCCAGTGCTTCAGCAGCGGCCCGTCCTTGCCGCCCACCGGGTCGGATTTGGGGAGTGGCACGCGCGCGATGTTTTCGAGTGCCATCGGGCGTTCGGAGTGTTCGCCGCGCAACAGGTCCCAGGCCGGGCCCGGCGGATAGCCGCCGACCACGACCAGGTCGCCGCGATCGCTGAGCCGCTTGTGGCCGGTGCCCGCCGGCAGCACGACGACGTCGCCGGCTTGCAGATCGAAGTCCTGGCCCCGCTCGCCGCCGAGCCGCACGCGCACCTGCCCGTGTGCGATGCCGAGCACCTCGTGCGCGGTCGAATGATAATGGTGGAACGGAAAAATTCCGGCGCGCCATTGCGGCGGCCAGTTGCTCGCGGCGAACAGCCGCTCGACCTCCGCCGCCCCGTCGCCGCTGGCATCGAACGCGCCGCGATAGACCAGCACCGGCAGCTTCGGATTATTCGGGATCGAGCCGTCGTCGGCGAAGCGGAAGGATTCCGGCGCGCTCATTTCCTGGCCGAGAACGTGCCGATGCAATCTCCGGCCGGACCGCGGACGATGAAGTTCGCCTGAATCCGCGATCCCCGGATCCGCCCCGACCATGTCACCGGAATCGTGCCCGAGCCCGGACCGCCTCCCCAGAATCCCGCCCCGTAAGTGATGGTGAAGCTGCCGTCGCTCGCGAGCGAACCGGACGAGCGAATGTTTTCTTCAGGAGAGAACGCCGTGATGGTCGAATTCGCCACGGTGAACACGACCGGGGTCTTGCGGCCGACCGGCGGACAATTCGGCGTGCCCTGGCCGGTGCGCGTGATCTTGGTGAGCGTGCGCGTGCCCGTATAAGTGCCGTCGAACGACTGCGCGTGCACGGAAGCGGTCAATGCGGCGCTGAGCAGCACGCCGATCGTAATGCGGATGATCATGGTGTGTCCCCCGTACGCATCAAACCATTGTCTGGACGTTTTGGGGAGTGGGCTACGGCCGGGCCTTCAGCGCAGCCAGGCCTGATATTCCAGCACCTCGCGCGCCATGTCGTCGTAGAGCCACACCAGGCGATCGAGGAACCAGAACTTGCATAGGCCCGCCGCGACGCAGCCCGCCAGATACACCCACGGCTCGGCGGTGATCAGGCCCGTGACCATGAGCAGCCCGCCGATGGCGGAGCCGATCGACAGGAGAGTGATGGCGTTGCGGTGATAGACCGAGATCGGATGCAGCGTGCTCAGGATATAGACCCGTTCGCCCATCACCGCGCGTGCGGCCCAGCTGCGGGTCGAGGCTGGCGGCGGGAAGATGCGCGGATTGAGCCAGTACCAGAGCGCGAACGCGCCGAGCGGCAGCGCCGCCCACCAGCCGATCCAGTGAATGCTCCAGATCGCCAGCATCAGGAACGGCGCAGACACGATCCGCGTCCACACGCTCCAAGGATTGGCGTGGCGCTCCCACGCATGCTCGTCCATGCGCATGGCGTTGGCGATGAATTGCAGGATGCGCGGGTACATGAGGCGAGTCTCTTCACGCTCGCGTAGGACGCAGCATATTCCGACGAGTCATTCCGCGCGAGCGCCGTCAGGAGCGCTTTCGCGCCGAAAGGGTTCCATGGCATTGCCCGCCGCCGGGGCCCGTGCCGAACAGTGTGCCTTGCAGCCGAGGGCCATGGATCTTTCCGGCCCAGGTTACGGCCGCCTGGCCGCCGCCGGACGTAGGCCACTGGGTCGAAATGGTGAAAGCGCCGTCGGGCCCGAACATGCCGGTGAAGACGATGTCGCTTCGATGCAGATAATGCAGCGTGATTGTCGAACCTGAAACTCGATGGCGGTCGTCTTTCCGCCGACGCCCGGGCAATCCGGCATGCTCACTTGCTCGCCGCCCAGCACGGCGCGCGTGATCGTGCGCGTGCCGCGGTAGGTGCCGTCGAACGACTGCGCTTCGGCGCGAGCAACGAACGACGAAGCCAGACCAAGTGCTAGGGCGAGGGTGCAGATCATGGACCTATGCATGTTTGCGTCCCTTCATCATCCCCACGAACCGCTCGAACAGGTAGCGGCTGTCGCGCGGGCCGGGCGAGGCCTCCGGATGATACTGCACCGAGAACACCGGTTTGCCCTTCAGCTGAATCCCCGCGTTGGAGCCGTCGAACAGCGAGACATGGGTCTCCTCGGCGCCGGCCGGCAGCGTCGCGCGATCGACCGCGAAGCCGTGGTTCATCGAAGTGATCTCGACTTTTCCCGTAGTCAGGTCCTTCACCGGATGGTTGGCGCCGTGGTGGCCCTGATGCATCTTCATCGTCTTGGCGCCCAGCGCGATCCCGAGCATCTGGTGGCCGAGGCAAATCCCGAAAGTCGGCGTGCCGCTGTCGATGATCTTCTTGATGACGGGCACCGCGTATTCGCCGGTGGCTGCGGGGTCGCCGGGGCCATTCGAGAGAAAAACGCCGTCGGGCTTCAGCGCGAGAATGTCTTCGGCCGAGGTCTTGGCCGGAACGACCGTGACCTTGCAGCCATTGGCGACGAGCAGCCGCAGAATGTTCCGCTTGATGCCATAGTCGATGGCGACGACGCTGAACTCGCCGTTCTCGTTCCTGCCGTAGCCCTTGCCCCAGACCCACGGCGTCTCTTCCCAGCCATAGCGCTGGGTCGTGGTGACCATCGGCACCAGGTCCATGCCCACGAGGCCCGGCCACTCGCGCGCCTCTTTCTTCAGCGCATCGAGATCGAACTTGCCGTCCGGCGCGTGCGCGATCACGGCGTTCGGCATGCCCTTGTCGCGGATCAGCGCGGTAAGCGCGCGCGTGTCGATGCCCGCGAGCCCCACGATGCCGCGGCTCTTGAGCCAGGCATCGAGATGGCGCGTAGCGCGATAGCTCGACGGATCGGTGATCGCCGAATGCAGCACCACGCCGCGCACGCCCGGCGTGGCGGCGAGGTTCACCGTCTCGATGTCTTCCTCGTTGGTGCCGACATTGCCGATATGCGGGAAGGTGAAGGTGATGATCTGACCGGCGTAGGAGGGATCGGTGAGGATTTCCTCGTAGCCGGTCATCGCCGTGTTGAAGCAGACCTCGCCCACGGCCTGCCCGGCGGCGCCGAGGCCGAAGCCTTCGAGCACCGTGCCGTCGGCGAGCACGAGGAGGGCGGTCGGAGCGGGCTCCGTCCAGCCGGAATCGGCTTGTTTAGGGCTCATCAAAGGGACTACATAGCCGCGCATTCCGGCAGCGTCAAAGAGGCACCCGTGCTCCGCGACAAAATCAACGAAGGTATGAGGAACGCGATGAAGGCGCAGGAGAAGCTCAGGCTCTCCACGCTTCGTCTCGTCAATGCCGCGATCAAGAACGCCGATATCGAGGCGCGCACGGCCAGCAAGGAGCCGATTGCCGACGACGCCATTCTCAGCCTGCTGCAGAAGCTCATCAAGCAGCGCCAGGAATCGGTCGAGATCTACGACAAGGGCGGGCGCAAGGAACTCGCCGACCAGGAGCGCAGCGAAATCGAGATCATCAAGGGCTTCCTGCCGCAGCAGATGAGCGAGGCCGAGGCCAAGGCCGCCATCGCCGCCATTATCAAGGAAACCGGCGCCGCGAGCGTGAAGGACATGGGCAAGGTCATGGCCGCGCTTAAGGAGCGTCACGCCGGCCAGATGGATTTCGGCAAGGCCAGCGGGCTGGTCAAAGGCCTGCTCGCTGGCTGAGTCACCCTAGTCGCTGGCGCTCTTTTTCTCGTGCCGCAGGAACGCCGCGCTGACGCGCGCCACCCGCTTTTCGCCGGCCGTCAGATACGCATTGGCGAACGCCATACGCGCACCGAGATGCTGCATTTCGACGTGCGACCCCAGCCATTCGCCGACCGGCGCCCCGCCGATGAAATCCGCACTCATGCTGACGGTGGTGGCGCCGAGCGGCGGGTCCTGCGCTAGCGCCAGCTGATAGCCGAGCGCGATGTCGGCCATGGTCATGAGCAGGCCGCCGTGCGCACTGCCGCGCGCGTTGGCGTGGCTCTCGCCGATGCGCAGCCCGAGCGTCAGCTTCCGCTCCTCCTGCCGGAAATAGAACGGGCCGACCCGTTCGAGAAACGGGCTGGTGCGAAACTCGGCCATCGGCCGGAAGCCGTGCGGAATGTCCATGAAGTCCTCCTTGCGCGCGATGCATATTCTACCGCGGCATCGTCGCGCTGTGCGCCGCACACGCGCCGGGTTAGGATCGCCTGGCGAAGCGCGCGGTGCCTGAAATGTCCATCGAACTCTATCTCGCCTATTTGCTCGCCTGCTTCGTGGTGGTGATCGTACCGGGCCCGACCGTTTCGCTGATCGTTGCCAACAGCCTCACCCATGGCACCCGCGCGGGGTTGCTCAATATTCTCGGCACCCAGCTCGGCCTCGCGGTGATGATGGCGATCGTGCTCGTCGGCCTCGCTTCGATCATCGGCACCATGGGCTTCTGGTTCGATTGGGTGCGGCTCGCCGGCGCCGCCTATCTCGTTTGGCTTGGCTGGAAGCTGATCCGCGATCCCGGCGCGCTCGGCGACCCCAAGCGCGTGCCGGCGCCGCGCGGCGGTTTCGTGCTGCAAGGCTTTCTCGTGCTGATGAGCAACCCAAAGGCGCTTCTGATGTTCAGCGCCTTCATCCCGCAATTCGTCGATCCCAAGGGCGACTATGTCTGGCAGGTGGTGCTGCTCGGTGTGACCGCCATGGCGACCGCGGCGATTTTCGACAGCGGCTATGCGATCCTTTCCGGTAGCGCGCGCCAATTCATGTCGGAACGCCGGGTGCGGCTGGTGTCGCGCATTTCCGGCGGTTTCCTGATCGGCGGAGGGCTCTGGCTCGCCCTGGCGCGAACGCGCTAGGCTCTTGCAACAATAAGAAGGAGGACAACGTGCCCGAAGTCATCGTTCATCTTGCCGAGGGTCGCACGCCCGAACAGAAGCGTTCGCTGATGAAGGACATCACCGACGCCGTCGTGAAAAATGCCGGCGTAAAGCCGGACTCGGTGACGGTCTCGATCATCGAGACGCCGAAGGCGCACAAGATGAAGGGCGGCGTGCTGTTCAGCGACCGCTAGGCGGCACGGCAAAGCATTTATGCCGTACAATCCCCGGAATCGGCGATTGTGCGGGTGCACCGCGCGGCTAGCATCGCGCAAGCAAAATAAAAAGGCGATCTACGGGGAGGATAGAGAATGCTTCGCCACGGATTTAGAACCGCATTCGCCGCGGCGTTATGGCTCGCCGCTTTGCCGCTCGCGGCCGCCCAGGCCCAGCAGCCGCTCAAGATTATTTTTCCCTTCGCCGCCGGCGGCTCCGGCGATGCATTGACTCGCATCATCGCCGATCACCTGCGCGCGGGCCTCAATCGCACCGTGATCGTGGAGAACGTAACCGGCGGCGCCGGCCGCATCGCCATGCGCCAGGTCGTTACCGCGGCGCCCGACGGCAACACCATCCTGCTCACGCCGATCGCGCCGGTCGTGGTTTATCAGCACGTCTACAAGGACCTCGGATACGACCCGTTCAAGGATCTGAAGCCGCTGGCGCACGTGGCCGGCTTCGAGTTCGCGCTCGCGGTTGGGCCGAAAGTCCCGGTCAAGACGCTCAAGGAGCTGGTCGATTGGGCCAAGGCCAACCCGAAGGAAGCGAGCTACGGCTCGCCGGCGGCCGGCTCGTTGCCGCACTTTTTCGGCGTGCTGTTCGCGCGCGCGGCCGGCGTCGATTTCGTGCATATCGGATATCGCGGCTCGGCGCCCGCGCTCGCCGATCTCGCCGGCGGACAAATCGCGGTCGTGGTGACGACCACGAGCGATCTGCTCGCTATGCACAAGGCCGGCCGCATCCGCATGCTCGCCACCTCCGACAACAAGCGCTCGCCGCTGGTGCCGGAGGCACCGACTTTCAAGGAAGCGGGCTACGACATCGAGGGAACCTCGTGGTACGCGATGTTCGCCCCGGCCAACACGCCCGATGACGTGATCCAGCGCTACAACAAGATCATCGTCGAGGCGCTCGGCAAGCAGGACGTGAAGGACCGGCTGCTCGCCCTCGGCCTTTACGCCACCGGGTCCAGCCCGGCCGAACTCGGCAAGATCCAGCGGATGGACTCCGAGCGCTGGGCCCCGGCGGTGAAGGCGTCGGGCTTCACGCCGGCGCAGTAGCGCACTTCTCCGTCATGGCCGGGCTTGTCCCGGCCATCCACGCCTTCGGGTTGCTGAGCGAATGGAAGACGTGGATGCCCGGCACAAGGCCGGGCATGACGAAATCAAAGCACACTCACGCTGTGGATAACCCAAAGAGCGTGCGCAATTCGCGCTGCTAAGCTGCTCTTGCTTGCCAAACGGCTGCCTTGAGCGGCGGTGTAAGATTCCACCGCTGCCAGATTCGCCCCCATGCGCTATTCGCAATCCTTCCTCGACGAGATCCGGGCCCGGCTCCCGGTGTCCGATGTCGTGCGCCGCAAGGTGGCGTTGAAGAAGGCGGGCCGCGAGTGGAAGGGCCTCTCGCCGTTCAATGCGGAGAAGTCGCCCTCGTTCTTCGTCAACGACCAGAAGGGCTTCTATCATTGTTTCTCGTCGGGCAAGCACGGCGACCAGTTCCGTTTTCTGATGGAGACCGAAGGGCTCTCGTTCCGCGAAGCGGTGGAGCGGCTGGCGGGTCTCGCCGGCCTTCCGGTCCCGGCGGCTTCGCCCGAAGAGGAGAAGCGCGAGTCGCGCAGGAAAACGCTCCACGAAGTGATGGAGCTCGCCGCCAAGTTCTACGAGGAGAGCCTGCAGGCGCGCACCGGCGCCCGCGCGCGCGGCTATCTCGCCGACCGCGCCATCGCGGCCGCGACGCAAGCGCGCTTCCGGCTGGGCTACGCGCCGGCCGAGCGCTTCGCGCTGAAGGAATATCTCGGCGGCAAGGGCGTGCCGGTCGAGGACATGGTTGAGGCCGGGTTGCTCGTTTCCGGCGAGGACATTCCCCTGCCGTTCGATCGCTTCCGCGAGCGGGTCATGTTCCCGATCATGGATTTCAAGAACCGCGTCGTGGGCTTCGGCGCCCGCGCACTCGCCGAGGACGCGCAGCCGAAATATCTCAATTCGCCGGAGACGCCGCTCTTCCACAAAGGCGCGCTGCTCTACAACATCGCCGGCGCGCGCACCGCCACGCACAAAGGCGCTTCGCCGATCGCGGTCGAAGGCTATGTCGACGTGATCGCGATGGTCGCCGCCGGGTTCGAGACGGCGGTGGCGCCGCTCGGCACCGCGCTGACCGAGGATCAGTTGCTGCTGTTGTGGCGCATGGGGCAGGAGCCGATCCTGTGCTTCGACGGCGACCAGGCCGGCCGCCGCGCCGCCTATCGCGCCGTCGAACTCGCGATGCCGCTCTTGCGCCCCGGCTACAGCCTGCGCTTCGCGCTGTTGCCGGAAGGGCAGGACCCCGACGATCTGGTGCGCCGCGGCGGAGCCGAGGCCATGCAAGAAGTGCTCGACGGCGCGCGTCCGCTGGTGGAGACGCTCTGGCAGCGCGAGAGCGAGAACGCCAATCTGGAGACGCCTGAGCGCCGCGCGGCGCTGGAAGCGCGCCTTGGCGATCTGCTGCGCATGATCCAGGACGAGACCGTGCGGCGCTATTACCGCGAAGAGCTGAACCAGCGCCTGAAGCGCCTGTTCGCCCCGGCCGATGGCCGGCCCGCCCGGCCCGAGTTTCGCCCCACCGAATTCCGCCCCAATCGGGGCTCGAGGAACTTTCCCGGGCCGCGGGCCGCGATCCGCCAGCACAGCGCGGGTCTGACCGGCAGCACCATCGTGCGCGGGGGCCTGTCCGCGGTGCCGGCCCGCGAGGCCCTGATTCTGGTCGCGGTCCTGAACCACCCGAGCCTGCTTTCCGAGCATGCCGAGGAACTGGCCGATCTCGACTTCGCCCACCGGGACGCCGAGGCCCTGCGCAGGGCGATTCTGGACGCCGCAGCAGCGGGGGTGTCCGACACCGAGACTCTCACGCATAGGGTAGAGGAGGTTGGAGCGGGTCCGGCGCTGGCAAGCATCAAGCGTGCCATTACCCATGCGGCCGACTGGCCCGTACGCCCGGAAGCCGCACCGGAGGACGTGGCACGGTTCTGGCATCAAATTGTGACCTTGCATCATCGGAAACGAACGTTATCTAGAGAGTTGAAGGAAGCCGAACGCGCCCTCGGCTCGGAGTCCAGCGACGCGAATTTCGCCAGGCTCAAGGACGTTCAGAACCGGCTGGCTGCGCTGGATGGAACCGAGGCCCTGCTCGAAGGGTTCGGCGAGCCTTCCGGCCGGCCCGCGCGTACCATGTAACAAAAGCCCTCCGGTGATTCGCGCCCGCGCGATCATCGGCGCGGCGCTTTAGAAATCGAACGGCAGGAACCGGTGGCAACCAAGACCAAAAGCAAGACCAAGCAGAAACCGAAGAAGCCGGCGGCCAAGCCCGCCGCGCGCGCGGCTGCGCCCGTGAAGAAGCCGGCCTCGAAATACGCGAAGTACATCGACAATTCCTGGCGCACGCGCGGCCCCAAGCCGCCGCCGAAGCCGCGCTCGATTCCGCTCCCCAAGAAAGCGGCGCCGCCGCTGCAGCCCAAAGCCGCGATCGTCGCCAAGCCTGCCGTCAAGGCCGGCAAGGTGCTGCGCGGCACCGTCACCGAAATGCTGCGCGCGGTCACCGCCAAGGCCAAGAAAGCGCTGGCGCGCGCCGCCAAGGACGCCAAGGACAAGCCGGACGCCGCGAAGGCCGCCATCCCGGCCAAGCCCGATGCGAAGGCGCCGCCTCCGCTGACCGGCGCCGCCGCCAAGGCCGCCGCCGCCAAGGCGACCAAGCACGGCGCCCCCGAAGCCGAGGCCGAGGGCGAGCCGGGGCCGCTGCTCGATCTTTCCGACACCGCCGTCAAGAAAATGATCAAGGCCGCCAAGAAGCGCGGCTACGTCACCTACGACCAGCTGAACGAGGTTATGCCCAGCGAAGAAGTCACCTCCGAGCAGATCGAGGACGTGCTCGCGCAGATGAACGAGATGGGCATTAACGTCGTCGAATCCGAGGAGGCCGAAGGCGACGAGGAGGGCGACGACGACGAGGAGGAGGGTGGCGAGCTCGTAGAGAAGTCCGCCACCAAGGTCGCCACCACCGGCGCCAAGGAGCCCTCCGAGCGCACCGACGATCCGGTGCGCATGTATCTGCGCGAGATGGGCACCGTCGAGCTGCTGTCGCGCGAGGGCGAGATCGCGATTGCCAAGCGCATCGAGGCCGGCCGCGAGGCCATGATCGCGGGCCTGTGCGAGAGTCCGCTGACCTTCCAGGCCATCATCGTCTGGCGCGACGAGCTGAACGAGGCGAAAGCGTTGCTCCGCGAGATCATCGATCTCGAAGCCACCTACGCCGGACCCGAGGCCAAGGCGCAGCAGGCCGCCCAGGCCGCCGCGATGCAGCCGGAGAGCCAGCAGGAAATCGCCGCGGCCGACGACGGCATGATGGCGCCGCCGGAAAAGAACCTGCCGCCGCCCCCGCCGCCGGCGCCCCCGGCGGGACGTCCGCACATTCAGGGCCGCCCCGGTCATGGCGGCAACGGCGCCGGAAACGGCGCGGCACCGGCCGGCACCGGCGAGCACGTGACGCTCGAAGCGCGCCCGGAGGAAGAGGACGACGAGGAATTCGAAAACGCGCTGTCGCTCGCCGCGATGGAAGCGGAGCTCAAGCCCAAGGTGCTGGAGACCTTCGACAAGGTCGCCGACGCCTACAAGAAGCTGCGCAAACTTCAGGACCAGAACGTCGAGAACAAGCTGCGCTCCGAGTCGCTCTCTTCGGGCCAGGAGCGCCGCTACAAGAAGCTCAAGGAAGAAATCATCGTCGATGTGAAGTCGCTGTCGCTCAACCAGGGCCGCATCGACGCGCTGGTGGACCAGCTCTATGAGATCAACCGCCGGCTGGTTTCGCTCGAAGGCCGCCTGATGCGGCTCGCGGAGAGCCACGGCGTCACGCGCGAGGATTTCCTCAAGAATTACCAGGGCGCGGAGCTCGACCCCAAGTGGCTGCTGCGCACCTCCAAGCTCGGCGCCAAGGGCTGGAAGGGCTTTGTCGGCCACGAGAAGGATCGCATCAAGGCGATCCGCGGCGAGATTCACGCGCTCGCCACCGAGACCGGCCTCGAAATCCTGGAATTCCGCCGCATCGTGCACTTCGTGCAGCGCGGCGAGCGCGAGGCGCGCCAGGCCAAGAAGGAGATGGTGGAGGCCAACCTGCGCCTCGTCATCTCGATCGCCAAGAAATACACCAACCGCGGCCTGCAGTTCCTCGACCTCATTCAGGAAGGCAACATCGGCCTGATGAAGGCGGTCGACAAGTTCGAATACCGCCGCGGCTACAAGTTCTCGACCTACGCCACCTGGTGGATCCGCCAGGCCATCACCCGCTCGATCGCCGACCAGGCGCGCACCATCCGCATCCCGGTGCACATGATCGAGACCATCAACAAGCTGAACCGCATCTCGCGGCAGATGCTGCAGGAGATGGGCCGCGAAGCCACCCCCGAGGAGCTGGCGGTGCGGATGGAGATGCCGGAGGACAAGGTCCGCAAGGTGCTGAAGATCGCCAAGGAACCGATCTCGATGGAGACGCCGATCGGCGACGACGAGGATTCGCACCTGGGCGACTTCATCGAGGACACCGCCGCGGTGTCGCCGCTGGACTCGGCGACGACCTCGTCGCTGTCCGAGGCCACCCAGCAGATTCTGGCGTCGCTGACGCCGCGCGAGGCCAAGGTGCTGCGCATGCGCTTCGGCATCGACATGAACACCGACCACACGCTGGAAGAGGTCGGCAAGCAGTTCGACGTCACGCGCGAACGCATCCGCCAGATCGAGGCCAAGGCGCTGCGCAAGCTGCGCCACCCGAGCCGCGCCAACTACCTGCGCTCGTTCCTCGACGAGACTTGAAGCAGTCACCGGCAATAGGCCAAAAAAAGCCCCGCAGTGCGGGGCTTCTTCGTCTCCGGCGATGGTGGGCGCACCAGGGCTCGAACCTGGGACCCGCTGATTAAGAGTCAGCTGCTCTACCAACTGAGCTATGCGCCCGCACCGTGTGCGGCATCGCCGGGAAGGCGCGGGTTTAGCAAGGCGATCCGGGCTTGTCGATAGCGGCGAGCCGTCGAATTTTCGCCGCGATTCACCGCGTTCGGGGAAGCTGCGCGTCGCGGTAGACGTTGACGCCGATCAGGAGCCCGCAGGCGAACATCACCGACAGCATGGCGGTGCCGCCGTTCGAGACC
>DATBTC010000027.1:0-9596 GCA_036559465.1 Xanthobacteraceae bacterium | reverse complement strand
GCTCGGCGAGCTGCGCGCGAGGAACGGCCTCGTCGCCTATTCCGACCGCATCGACGCCTTCCATCACTTCATGGAGAGCGTGCTGACCAAGCCCTATGGCGGCCTGACCGGCGCGGGCCTCACCGAGCTGGTGGAGGATGTCGCCGTACTCGCCCTGCTCGGCAGCGAGCTGAAGAAATCGCCGCCGACGGACGCAGCGCAGTCGCCGGAATTCGCGCCGCTGCTCGGCGCCGTGCTCGGCACGGTCGGCGAACTGCAGACCGCTGCACGCGCCGGCAACATGGAAGCGATCAAGGCCGCGCGTAGCAAGCTCAAGCCGGCTTTCGCCAAGCTGTTCGTGAAATTCGGCTGAGCGGCTCCTTCCCTCTCCCCATCGGGGGAGAGGGATTCGGGATTCAAAGCAGCGCCAGCATCTTTGCCGCCGCCTCGAATTCCACCCGCCGCGCGGCGCGGCGGGCCACGGCTTCGGCGTCCTCGCCCCAGCGCTTGACGTTCCAGTCCTCGTCGACGTGCGCGGCGGCCCAGGCCTCGTCGGCCGAGAATTGCCCGCGGCCAAGCGCCAATGCGAGCAAAGCCGAGCCGGAGATATTGGTCAGACTCGCCAGCGCGGCGAGCTGGAACGGCGACTTGTAGCTCGCGATCTCCGCGCGCACCGCTTTGATCGCGGCCTCCGGCTGTGCCACGTGCTTGACGCCCTTGACGGGCGTGAAGCGCGCGCCGAGCATATCAATTGCCCAAGCGAGCACCGGGTCCCAATGCTTGGCCTGCACCGCGATCAGGCCCTCGGGCTCGGTCGCGCGATAGAGCACAAGATCGCTGCCGGCGTAGCGCTCGATCTCGGCCGCGACCGCCTTCGCGCCGCCGGCGACCCCGTCGATCGCCGCATGCGCGAGCCGCGTCAGCGGCATCGTCGCCGGGTCGATATGCTCGCCCTGCGCCGCCCATTCGGCCGCCACCGCCTCGGCCAGCGCACGGCTGGGCAGCGCGAGCGGGCGCTTCGCCGGCGTCAGCGCCGGCTTGCCGTCGAGCAGGATCGCGAACGCGCCTTCGCGCTGTCCGGCGTTTGCCTGCTTGTAGAAGCGCTTGATCCGCGCCGGCCGCGCGCCGCGCCGCGCCGATTCCATCGGATTGCCCGCGATCGGATCGCCGAACAGATCGCGGATCATCACTCCTCCGGCGCGTCCACGATCGGGTCGTAGAGCTTGTCGTCGAATCCGATCAGACTCCAGGTCTGGCGCATATGCGGCGGCAACGGCGCGGTCACGTCGATCGTGCCCTTGCCGCTCGGATGCGGAATGACGAGACGCCGCGCCAGCAGATGCAGCTTGTTCTGCATGCCGCCGGGCAGTTCCCAATTTTCGATGTCGAAATATTTGTCGTCGCCTACGATCGGATGGCCGATATGCGCCAGATGCGCGCGCAGCTGATGAGTGCGCCCGGTCACCGGCTTCAGCGACAGCCACGAAAGCTTCTGCGCCGCATTATCCACCACCGCGTAATAAGTGACGGCATGGGCCGCGTCCTCTTCGCCATGCTTGGCGACGCGCATCAGCTCGCCCTCAGGCCCGCCGCCCTTGGCGAGAAACGTGGAAATGCGTCCCTGTTTCGGCTTCGGCACGCCGGGCACCAGCGCCCAGTAGGTTTTCCGCGCCGAGCGCGAGCGGAAGGTTTTCGCCAGCGCTGCCGCCGCGAGCCGCGTCTTGGCGACGAGCAGAACGCCTGAGGTGTCCTTGTCGAGGCGATGCACGAGGCGCGGCTTGACCCCGTCTTTGCCGCGCAGCGCCTCGAGCATGCCGTCGATATGGCGCACCGTGCCCGAGCCGCCCTGCACCGCAAGCCCCATCGGCTTGTTCAGCACGAGCACCTCGCGGTCTTCAAAGAGCGTGATGGATTTCAGAAATTCGGCGTCGCTTCGATCTCTACCCCTGACAGAGCGAGGAGCGCCCCGGGCCACACTGCCGGCGGTTTCTTTTTCCGAGCCGCCTCGCGCCGGCGAAGGGTTCAACGGCGGCACGCGCACGCGCTGGCCGGGCTTGAGCCGCGCATCGGTCTTCACCCGCCCGCCGTCCACGCGCACTTGGCCGGTGCGCAAGAGCTTCTGCAGGTGGCCGAACGGCAGCGTCGGAAAATGCGTCTTGAACCAGCGGTCCAGCCGCATGCCGGCTTCGTCGTCCAAAACTTTGCGGGTCTCGACCGGCATTTCAGGCGACGGCGCGGACGAGCAACAGCCCGAGGAAAATCGCGCCGAGTGAGAGGATGACCGACGCCAGCATATAGGCGATCCCGAGCCCGACCTCGCCGCGTTCGAACATCACGGCGAAATCGAGCGAGAACGCCGAGAACGTGGTGAAGCCGCCGAGAATCCCCGTGGTCAGGAACAGCCGCATCGGCTGGCTCCAGATCGCGCCGGTATCGCCGCGGAAGGCGAACCAGGCCGCGAGCGCACCGATCAGGAACGAACCGATCACGTTCACCGCCAGCGTGCCCCAGGGGAACTCGATCCCGAGCACCCGCGCGGCGAGCAGATTGACCCCGTGCCGCGCCGCGGCCCCGATGCCGCCGCCGAGGAATACTAGAAAAGTTGCGATCATTCGCCTGCCCACTGCTTTCGGTGGGAGGCGTACCATCGCAACGCAGCGAACGCCAGAACCGGCTCTTCTGGCGCGCCCCGCTTATGCGCTAGGCTGCTCTCGCTCCGCCGGGGAAACCCATGACCTTCATGTCGCGCGATGTTGCCGAGAAGATTCGCAGCATCGGGCCGGTGATCGACCCGCCTACGACGGCTGCGGTCTATGCGCCGCTGCACGCGAAAGAGCCCTATTCCGGCGTGAAGGTCACCCGCGACATCAAGTACGGTCCCGATGCGCGTCAGGCGCTTGATCTATTCGTGCCGGAAGGCGCGGCCATCAGCCAGCCGGTCTTCATCTTCATTCACGGCGGCGGTTATACCGGCGGCCACAAGCGCGAAGGCAATAATTTCTTCTACGACAACATCATGCTGTGGGCGGCGAAGCACGGCATGATCGGCGTCAACGCCACCCATCGCCTGGCACCCGCCCATCCCTGGCCCGCGGGACCCGAGGACGTGGCCGGCGCGGTGCGCTGGGTGCTCGGCAATATCGCCGCGCACGGCGGCGACCCCAAGCGCGTGTTCCTGTGCGGCCATTCCGCCGGCGGCACGCATGTGGCGAGCTACGCCGTGATGCCGCAGTTCCACCGCGTCGATGGCTCCGGCCTGAAGGGCCTGATCCTGATCTCGGGCAACTACGACCTGAGCGCGGTCAAGACGCCCGACGAGCGCTACCGGAGTTATTTCGGCGCCGACGTCTCCAAATACACCGAGCGCTCGCCATTCGCGGGGCTGCTGAAACTGCCGGTTCCGCTCATGATGGCCTATGCCGAGCTCGAGCCGCCGTTCATCGCGGCACAAAGCGAGAATCTCGAAACCGCGCTGCGCAGCGCCAAGCGGAACTTCCGCGTAATCAAGCTCAAGGGCCACAGCCACATCTCCATCACCTACTCGATCAACACCAAGGACACAGAGCTTTCCGACGCGATGCTCGAGTTCATCAAGAACTTGAACTAGCGGACGGACCAGCCACAAAGGAGGAAGCCAATGCGTAGAAATACTCAATTCGCCTGCCTGCTCGCAGGCGCTCTGGCCGCGCTCGCCCCCTTCGGCGCGAGCGCCCAGATGCCGCCGGACATCGCGGCCAAGATCAAGGAGATCGGCCGCGTCGTCGACCCGCCCAAGACCGCGCCGATCTACGCGCCGCTGCACGAGAAGGAGCCCTATGCCGGCGTGAAGGTCACACGCGAGCAGAAATACGGACCTGACGCGCGCAATGCGCTCGACGTATTCACGCCCGAGAACGCCACCGGCCCACTACCGGTATACATCTTCGTGCATGGCGGCGGCTTCGTCGCCGGCAATAAACGTGGTCCCAACAACAGCCCGTTCTACGACAACTTCATGCTGTGGGCCGCGAAGAACGGCATGGTCGGTGTGAACATGACTTATCGGCTCGCACCGGCAAACCCCTGGCCAGCCGCTCCGCAAGACATCGCCGCCGCCGTGAAATGGGTGCGCGCCAACATCGCGAGTCACGGCGGCGATCCTGAGCGCATCTTCCTCGCCGGCAGCTCCGCTGGCGGTGCAATCGTCGGCGGTTATATCGCCGATCCGCGCTTGTGGCCGAACCCGAACAACATTGGCGTCAAGGGCGTGTTGTTGTTGGCAGGCATTTACGATTTCACGTCATTTCCGATGGGAAAGGGCGACCAGGCCTATGTGGGAACCGATCCGACCAAGTATGACGAACGATCGCCGCTCAAGGGCATAGTCAATAGCCGAGTTCCGCTTCTGGTCGCCTATGCGGAACTGGATCCACCCGGCCAAGTGAAACAGGGTGAAATCCTCTACGCCAATCTCTGCAACAAGAATCGTTGCCCGAAGAAGGTCTTCCTCCCCAACCACAGCCACATGTCCACCGTCTATGCGGTGAACACCGACGACAAGCAGCTGACGGACGCCATGCTCGAGTTCATCAAAGGCGTGAAGTAAGCGCCGCAAGCGACTCTGGAGAAAGCGATGTTTTACCGCAGCAAACGTAGCGCCTGCCTTTTGGCCGCCGCCCTATTCCTGCTCGCCGCACCGGCCTTCGCACAGGTGCCGGCCGATGTCGCCGAGAAGCTCCGCGAAATCGGCCGCATCAGCGAGGTGCCGAAGACGCTCGCGATCTATGTGCCGTTCCACAAAGAGAAAGCGCCCTATTCGGGCGTGAAGGTCGTCCGTGACGCCAAGTACGGCGCCCACGAGCGCCAGGCCCTCGACGTCTTCATGCCCGAGAACATGAGCGGCAGCCCGCGCCCAGTTTTCATTTGGGTGCACGGCGGCGCTTTCGTGGGGGGCAACAAGAAGAGCGCACAGGGCGCATTCTTTTACGACAATGTCGGCGTGTGGGCCGCCAGGAACGGCATGATCGGCGTCAATATCAATTTCCGCCTCGCGCCCGAGCACAAGTGGCCGACCGGAGCACAGGACACCGGCACCGCGGTGAAATGGGTAATCGATAATATCGCGAGCCATGGCGGCGATCCGACGCGCATTTTCCTCGCCGGGCATTCTTCGGGCGCCGTTAATGTCGCGGATTACATCGCGTTCCCGCAATTTCATGCCGGGCCAAACGGACCCGGCCTCAAAGGAGCGATGCTGATCTCGGGCGCGTACAACGTGGCGCAATACCCTGCCGGCCCGGGCCCAAAAGCCTATTACGGCGACGATGCCTCCAAATATGCCGAACGCTCCTCGCAACCAGGACTGCTGAAGACGATCGTCCCGCTTTTCCTCGCTTACGCGGAGCACGATGTTCCGAATTTCGCGAACGAGACGAAAATCCTGAACGAGGCGCTGTGCAAGGCGGGCAAGTGCCCGCGCTTGGTTGAACTCGCCACGCACAGCCACATGTCGGAGACGTTGGCGATCAATACCGGCGATACCTTGCTCACTGGACCGATATTGGACTTCGTGAAGACTACGAAGTGACCCCGCGAAAACCCTCTCCCGGTTCGGGAGAGGGTTACTTCTTCTCAGCCCGCAGCTTCGCCCAATATTCCAGCCGCTTCTTGATCTCGCGCTCGAAGCCGCGCTCGACCGGCTCGTAGAAGGTCTTGCGGCCGAGCGCCTCCGGGAAATAGTCCTGGCCCGAAAAGGCTTCCTCGGTGTCGTGGTCGTAATCGTAGCCCGAGCCGTAGCCCTCTTGCTGCATCAGCTTGGTCGGCGCGTTGAGGATGTGCTTGGGCGGCACCAGCGAGCCGGCCTCCTTGGCCGTGCGCATGGCGCGGCCGTAGGCCACGTAGGCCGCGTTCGATTTCGGCGCGGTGGCGACATAGATCACCGCCTGCGCCAGCGCCAGCTCGCCCTCGGGGCTGCCCAGAAAGTCATAGGCGTCCTTGGCGGCGTTCGTGATGACGAGCGCCTGCGGGTCGGCGAGCCCGATATCCTCGATCGCCATGCGCACGATACGCCGCGCCAGATAGAGCGGGTTCTCGCCGGCGTCGAGCATGCGCGCGAGGTAATAAAGCGCGGCGTCCGCATCCGAGCCGCGCACCGACTTATGCAACGCGGAGATGAGATTGTAGTGGCCATCCTGCGACTTGTCGTAGATCGGCGCGCGCCGCTGCACGATCTCGACCAGACGTGCAGCGCCGAACGTCTCGCCCTTGCGCGCCGCGCGCCAGACTTCCTCGGCCAGCGTCAAAATCGCCCGCCCGTCGCCGTCGGCCATGCGCAGCATCGCCGCCCGCGCGTCGGCATCGAGCGGCAGCTTCTTGTTCTCGATTTCCTCGGCCCGCGCGAGAATTTTTTCGAGCGACTCCATATCGATCGATTTGAACACCAGCACGCGGGCGCGTGACAGCAACGCCGCGTTCAGCTCGAACGACGGGTTCTCGGTGGTGGCGCCCACCAGCGTAACGGTGCCGTCCTCCACCACCGGCAGGAAACTGTCCTGCTGCGCGCGATTGAAGCGGTGGATTTCGTCGACGAACAGGAGCGTCCCCTGCCCGACTTGACGCCGCGCCCGCGCCTCATCGAACGACTTCTTGAGGTCGGCGACGCCGGAAAACACCGCCGAGAGCTGCTCGAAATGAAGATCTGTCTCTTCGGCGAGCAACCGCGCTACCGTGGTCTTTCCGGTGCCGGGCGGACCCCAAAACACCAGCGAGCCGAGCGAGCGCGTCGCGAGCATGCGCGTGATCGCACCGTCGGGGCCCAAGAGATGATCCTGGCCGACGATCTCGGAAAGTTTCATCGGCCGCAGCTTGTCGGCGAGCGGCCGCGGCGCCGCGGCATCGAGGCCGGCGGCCTGGAACAGGTTGGAGTCGCGTTTCGCGCGCGGAGGCATAGGGCCGAGCTTACTATAAAGAACGGCCCGGCGCTCTTACCGACACCCGCGCTAGTCTTGGAAGGCGCCTACTTCACTCGACGCGCCAGCCTTCGGGTACCGTGACTTTCTTCGCGGCGAGATCGACGACGATCCTGTCGGGCAAAACCCAGGCCGCACCGGAGATCATGTCGACCGCCGCGATCGAGAGCGAAACCACCGCGCCGGCGATCGTCTCCTTGGCCATGGCAGGATGCACCTTGGCGCTCAGACGCCGGCCGCCGCTGGAACATTCGAGTTCGATCGGCGACGCGCCCTTCTTCAATGCGAGCTTGGCCCGCGCGCCCGTGACCCGTCCGAGCAATGCCCCGTCGCGTTTCACCGTGCAGGCAGTCCCCGGCTGGCGGAAGGAGAAGGCGACCTCCTGGTTCGTGCCCTTGGTCATGGTGGCGAATCCGCCACAGAAGCCGGCAAGCAACAACGCCACTGGAAGCATGGTGCGAGTTTGCATGGGGACCCCCTGTTCGCGCGGTATCTTGTCAGGCTCGGGCCGCCCGCGGCAATGCCCGGCGACAAACTTCAGCCTTCCGCGCACCGAAACCTCTTGATTGAGGTCGCTGCGCCCGGCAGCGTGCGGGTTCCAGCGGGCCAAACCGCCAACGAGGCAGTCCCTTGCATCGAGTTCCCCTCGAATCGCCGCCGTCGCAGACCGACCTTGGCGGCCCTTCCACCGCGTTCACGCTCATCATCTACGCCGTCGCCTTCGTCGTTGGCGTCATCGTGATGGGCTTCGAGATGCTCGGCTCGCGCTATCTCAACCCCTATTTCGGCAGCGGCATCTATACTTGGGCCGCCCTGATCTCGACCGTGCTGGCGGCGTTGTGCATCGGCTATTTCCTCGGTGGCTGGCTCGCCGACCGGCGGCCGCGCGCCGCGGTACTCGGCGTCACCGTGCTGATCGGCTCGGTGTATCTGCTGTTCCTGCCGCTATTCTCCGAGCCGGTGCTTGAATCCTTGCTCGCAAGTTTCGACGACATCCGCACCGGCAGCCTCGCATCCTCGTTTGCCATCATGTTCTTTCCGGTGACGTTCCTCGGCATGTACTCGCCTTTTGCGATCCGTCTGCTGCTGCGCACGACCCTCGGTTCGGGGACGGTTTCGGGCATGGTCTACGGAATCTCGACTTTCGGCAGTATCGTCGGCACGCTCGGAACGACCTTCTGGCTGATCCCGCTGATCGGCACCCGCGCGATCACCATCTCGCTCGGCGCCGCCGGCGTTCTCGCAGGCCTGTTCCTGATCGTGTCCGACAGGGGCCGGCGGACGGCTGCGAGCGTCTTGATCGCAGCGCTCGTCATCGCAGGCCTTGCGCCCCTGACCTCGCACGCGGAAGACTTGCTCGATGAAGCGGCGCGCGCCGCCTTGCTCGCTCGCCGCGATGGCCGGGTCGCTCATGTCGAGACCGAGTACAACGACATCTTCGTCACCAAGCAGGGCCATATTCTTTCGATGTCGTTTTCGCTGAAAGGTTGGGACGTCACCCAGTCCATGACCAACCTCCGCGATTCCGACGATCTGCCCCTGAAAATCGCGCAGACCATGACCACCGCGATCGTCTATCCCGAGGAGCCGAAGAAGTTCCTGATGATCGGACTCGGCGGCGGCACGATCTCAACCTATCTCGGCCGCTACCTACCCGAGACCGCGATCGACATTGTGGAAATCGACCCCGGCGTCACCGCCGCCGCGAAAAAGTACTTCGGCATCAAGGAAAGCCCCCGCATCCGCTATCTCGAAGGCGACGGCCGCGTCTTTCTCAACCGCAACAAGCAGCTCTACGACCTGATCGTGGTCGACGCCTTCCACGGCGGCTATATCCCGTTCCACCTGCTGACGCGGGAATTCTACGATCTGGTGAAGCAGCGGCTGACGCCAGGCGGCGCCGCGATCTTCAACATTCACGAGGGCACACTGCTGCACCTGAGCGCGATCGTGACGATGCGCGCGGTGTTCCCGAGCGTTCATCTCTATCCTTCCGGCGAGGGCGAAGTCGCAGTCATGGTCACGCCCAAGCCCGCGCCGAGCCGCGAGGCGCTCGCAGAGCGGGCCGCCAAGCTGCAGGAGCGTTACAAATTCCGATTCGCACTGCCGCAACTATTGCTGGCGCGGCAGGACAACCTCGATGTCTCGAAGGGCGTCATGATCACCGACGATTTCGCGCCAGTGAATCTTTATGACGCAATCCGCGAGACCCGGCGGCGAAAGAAATAGATCGCTGAAAAGCGGGAGTTTCGGGCTTCAGGAGGCCGCCGCCTCGGCCGGCAGCGCCGCCTTGGCGGCCTCGTGCCGGGCGCGGTCTTCCTTGCCTCTGGCCTCGACATCGCGGTCCACCAGCTCGATCACCGCGATCGCCGCGTTGTCGCCATGGCGGAAGCCCGCCTTGATGATGCGGGCATAGCCGCCGTTACGGCCCTTGTAGCGGGGGCCGATCACGTCGAACAGCTTCTTCACCGCCGGCAGATCCTTCATCTTGGCAATCGCTAGGCGGCGCGCATGCAGGCCGCCACGCTTGCCGAGCGTGATGAGCTTTTCCACGATCGGCCGCAGCTCCTTGGCCTTCGGCAGCGTGGTCTCGATCTGCTCGTGCACGATCAGGCTCGACGCCATATTGGCGAACATCGCCTTGCGGTGCTCCGCAGTGCGGTTGAGCTT
>DATBTC010000026.1:0-4973 GCA_036559465.1 Xanthobacteraceae bacterium | reverse complement strand
GTGCGCACTTCCTCGCGGAAGGCGTTCTCTTCGGGGGTGAAGCGGAGATCCATTTTTTCCTCCTGCCGTCGCTTAATGTATCTCGAACAGGCCGGCGGCACCCATTCCGCCGCCGATGCACATGGTGACGACGCCGCGCTTGGCCTTGCGCCGGCGGCCTTCGATCAGAATATGCCCGGTCATGCGCGATCCGCTCATGCCATAGGGATGGCCGATCGAGATCGCGCCGCCGTCCACGTTCAGGTTCTCTTGCGGGATGCCAAGTCGGTCGCGGCTATAGAGCACCTGGCTGGCGAACGCCTCGTTCAGCTCCCACAGATCGATGTCGTCCATCTTGAGCCCGGCGCGCTGCAGGAGCTTCGGCACCGCGAACACTGGGCCGATGCCCATCTCGTCGGGCTCACAGCCGGCGACGGCGAAGCCGCGGAAGGTGCCCAAGGGCTTCAGGCCCTTCTTCTCCGCAAGCTTCGCATCCATCACGACGCAGGCCGAAGCCCCGTCGGAAAGCTGGCTCGCATTACCGGCGGTGATGAATTTTCCCTCGCGCACGGGCTTCAGGGACGCCAGACCTTCCATATTCGTGTCGGGACGGTTGCCCTCGTCCCTGGTGAGCGTAACCGCCTCGATCGTCTCTTCCTTGGTGTCCTTGTTCACGTTCTTCTTTTTGGTCGGCAGCGGCACGATCTCGTCGTCGAACTTGCGGCCCTGCTGGCCCGAGGCCGTGCGCCGCTGGCTCTCCAGCGAATAGGCGTCCTGCGCCTCGCGCGGAACCTTGTAGCGCTCGGCTACGATGTCGGCGGTGTCGATCATGGCCATGTAGAGCTCGGGCTTGTGCTCCATGATCCAGTCCTCGGTCACGGTCGGCGAGCGGCCGTCCTGCACGAGACTGATGCTCTCGAGCCCACCCGCGACGATGACCGAAGCTTCTCCCGCAATGATCCGCTGCGCCGCCATCGCGATGGTCTGCAGGCCTGATGAGCAGAAGCGGTTGACGGTCATGCCGGAGACGGTGACCGGCAGCCCAGCGCGGATAGCCGCCTGGCGCGCGATGTTCTGGCCGGTGGCGCGCTCGGGCATGGCGCAGCCCATGATGACGTCCTCGATCTCGGCCGGATCGACCTTGGCGCGCTCGACCGCGTGCTTGACCACATGGCCGCCGAGCGTGGCGCCGTGCGTCATGTTGAACGCGCCGCGATAGGCCCGGCCGATCGGCGTGCGGGCGGTAGAGACGATGACGGCTTCACGCATTGGCAGCCTCCGATACTTTCGATTTCGCGCGTTTGGCGCGATCTTCTTCGACAAGTTCCTTCTTCGACAACTTCCCGACCGGCGTGCGCGGCAGCGCGTCGCGCAGCTCCAGCTCCGCCGGCATTTCATGGCGGCCGATCTTGTCGGCGAGAAATTCGCGCAACGCATCGAGCGTCAGCGGCGCCTTGCCGCTCCGCATCTTCACGAAAGCCTTGGCCGCCTCGCCGCGATAGTCGTCGGGGATGCCGATCACGGTGACTTCTTCCACGTCCCGATGCTCGTAGATCGCGGATTCGATCACGCCCGGATAGACGTTGAACCCGCCCGAGATGATCATGTCCTTCTTTCGGTCCACGAGGAATAGGTATCCGTCCTCGTCCATGTAGCCCATGTCGCCGGTGAGGAAGTATCCGTCGGCGAACGAGGCCGCGGTCTCTTCCGGCCGGTTCCAGTAACCGCTGAACACGTTCGCGCCCTTGATGCGGAACTCGCCGATCTCGCCGGGCGCGAGCACCCGCCTGGGGTCGTCCACGGCTACTGCCTGCATGATAATGCCGGGCAAGGGCAGGCCGATCGAGCCGGGCTTGTTGGGGCCGTCGAGCGCGAAGCCGGTGCCGGCGGGAGAAGTTTCCGTCATGCCCCAGCCGTTTCTGAGCTTCATGCCGGTGAGCCGCTCGAAGCGCTCAGCAATCTCGACCGGCAGTGGCGCGCCGCCCGAGCCGCATTGGCGCAACGAGGAGAGATCGCGCTTCTCGAAGCCCGGCTGCGACACCAGCGCGATCCACATGGTCGGTACGCCGGGGAACAGCGTCGCGCGCTTGACCTCGATGTCGCGCAGCGTCGTCTCGACGTCGAAGCGCGTTCTGAGCAGGAACTCGCTCGCGTGCCCCATCTGATTGAGCATCACCGAGGAGAGCGCATAGATGTGGAACAACGGCAGCACGCAGATGACGCGATCGCTGCCGGGCTCGTTCTGCGTCTGGGGTAAGTACCAGGCGTGGTACATGGCGGTCGCCGCCGTGAGATTGCCGTGCGTCAGCATCGCCGCTTTTGGCAGGCCTGTGGTGCCGCCGGTATATTGCATGAGCGCGGTGTCATCGGCCGTGACCGCAGGCCATTCGCGCGGTAGCGCTTGGCTTTCCAGGAGCTGCGTGAATGCGATCACGCTCCCGGACTCGGTGAACGTTTCGGCCGGGAACGGCGGCGGGCCCCAGAATGCTTCGTCGCCGACGATCAGCCGATCGATATGACCGGCGGCGAGCAGCTTCTGCGCCATCGGTAGGATGCCCGGAAAATTCGCCGTCACCAGCGTGCGCGTGCCGCTGTCGGTGAGCTTGTGCACGAGCATGCGCTCGGCATCGAGCGCAGAGAGATGGACGACGGTCGTGCCAGCGCGCATGGCGCCGAAAAAGGCGATCGGATGAAACGGCGTATTCGGGAGATAAAGCGCGATCCTCCCGCCCTTGCCGAGCCCCATCTTGATGAGCGCCGCGGCGAAGCGGTCGGCCATGGCGCCGAGCTCGCGATAGAGAATCTTCCGCTCGCGATAATCGAACACCGGCTTCTCGCCGTGCGCTGCGACCGTCTTGTCGAGCAGCGCCGAGATCGAGGAAGTCTCGATCGGCGCGTCCCAGCGCACGCCCGCCGGATAGGACTTCTCCCAGGGAAAGGGGCGCGCCGCGGTCATGATCAGGCGGCTTTCGCGCTGAGCGAGGCGAAGCCGCGGTCCTCGGCGGCAAGTTTTTTCAGAAGCGACGCAGGTTCCAGATTTTTGTCTTTTGAATGAGCGGCGAATTTCGCGAGCTGGTCGCGGATGTACGGCAGCCCGACGGTGTCGGCGTAGAACATCGGCCCGCCGCGCCACACCGGCCACGCATAGCCATAGACCCAGACCACGTCGATATCGCCCGGGCGCCGCGCGATGCCTTCTTCGAGCAGGCGCGCGCCCTCGTTGATCATCGGGAAGATCATGCGCTCGACGATCTCCTTCTTGTCGATCGAGCGGCGTGTGACGCCGAGGCGCTTGGAGGTCGCGACGATCAGCGCCTCGACCTCGGGGTCGGGGATCGGGGTGCGCGCGCCGCCCTCGTAGGTATAGAAGCCCTTTCCGGTCTTCTGGCCGAAGCGGCCCATTTCGCACAGCGCGTCGATGATCGGCGCGCGCTGACTGGTGCCCTTGCGCTTGCGCCAGCCTATATCGAGCCCGGCAAGGTCGCCCATGGCGCATTGGCCCATCGGGAAGCCAAACTCGACGAGGGCGGCGTCCAGGTCCTGCGGCAGCGCCCCCTCGATCAGCATGCGCTCCCCCTCGATCGAGCGGGCACGCAGCATGCGGTTGCCGACGAAGCCGTCGCATACGCCGACCACCACCGGCACCTTGCCCATTTTGCGACCAACCGCGAGCGCGGTCGCCAGCACTTCGGGCGAGGTCTTGTCACCCCGCACGATCTCCAGAAGCTTCATTATGTTCGCCGGGCTGAAGAAATGAGTGCCCAAGACATCGCCGGGGCGGCCGGTGGTGGCGCCGATCGCGTTGATGTCGAGATAAGATGTGTTGCTCGCCAGCACTGCGCCCTGTTTCACGATGCGGTCAAGCTTGCCGAACACTTCTTTCTTGATCGGCATTTCCTCGAACACGGCCTCGATCACGAAGTCGGCGTCGGCGGTGGCCTCGATATCGACGACGCCCTTGATAAGCGCCATGCGCTTGTCGACGTCCTCGGGCGTAAGCCCGCCGCGCGCCGCGGTGGCGCGATAATTCTTCTCGATCTTGCCGAGCCCCGCTTTGAGCGCGTCGGCCGAGCTCTCGACCACCGTCACCGGAATTCCGGCATTGGCGAAGCACATGGAAATGCCGCCGCCCATGGTGCCGGCGCCGATTACGGCCGCGCGCTTGATCTCGCGCGGCTTCACGCTGTCGGGCAAGTCCGGCACTTTCGCCGCTTCGCGCTCGGCGAAAAAGAGGTGGCGCTGGGCCCTGGACTCCTCGCCCATCAGTAGCTGGACGAACAAATCCCGTTCGAGCTTGAGGGCCTGATCGAACGGCATCGAAAGCGTATTTTTCACCGCCTCCAGGCATGCCATCGGCGCTTTGGTGCCGCGCGCGCGCCGGATCGCAGGCGTGATCAACTCGCTCAAGACTTGCGGATTGGCGCGTGCCGAGGCGAGCTTCTCATCCCGGTCGCGCAGGCGCTTGAGCGGACGCTTCTCCTCGACGACGCGCCGCGCGAAAGCGGTGGCACCCGCGAGCAAGTCGCCTTCGATGATTTCCTCGATGATGCCGTCGGCAACCGCCGCTTTCGTCGGCATCGGATCGCCGGAAAGAATCGCCTGGAGCGCTTTTTCCGCGCCGATCAGGCGTGGCAGCCGCACCGTGCCGCCTGCGCCCGGAAGCAGGCCGAGCTTGATCTCCGGCAGACCCGGGCGAGTGCCCGGCGCTGCGACGCGAAAATGGCAACCGAGCGCGAGCTCGAAGCCGCCGCCCAAAGGCGTGCCGTGCATCGCCGCGATCGTCGGCTTCGGCATCTCGTCGAGCGCCGCGATCAGGTCGAGGAGGGAAGGGGCCTTGGGCGGCTTGCCGAACTCGGTGATGTCGGCGCCGGCGATGAAGGTGCGCCCCTTGCAGGCGATCACGACCGCTTTGACCGCATCGTCGTCGCGCGCGGCCTTGAGCCCATCCATGATGCCGACCCGGACATCGTGGCGCAGCGCATTCACCGGCGGAT
>DATBTC010000025.1:0-2457 GCA_036559465.1 Xanthobacteraceae bacterium | reverse complement strand
TTGCACTGATTTTGGCGGCTCTAGGCTTTACCCGCGCGAGCCAGCCGTCGCCGGACTGCATCGGCGAGAGAAGCGTGGGGCACCAGCCTTTGGTGAGCGCCGTCATGATGCCTGCCTCAAGGTTTCCGCGACGCTATTGCGGCGCGGACGCCACAGATCGCGGCGGATTGCCTCGTCGAAACGCGCGGCCATAGCCTCGCGCGCGGCGGGGTTCGCGTCGCGCAAAAACGCATCGACACTCTCATCGCCGAGTGTGGCATCGAATAGCAGATCGAATTGGCGGTCGAGGCGGGCGGGCAAGGTCGCGGCGAAGGCGAACAGGCCTTCAACGCTCCGCGTCACTTCGGAGGCGCCACGATAACCGTGCCGCATCATGCCGTCGATCCAGACTCGATTGGCGGCGCGGCCGCGCACCACGCGCGCGATCTCCTCAACTAGCGTGCGCGTTTTTGGCGCTTCCGGGCGCGATGTGTCGGCATGGTAGAGCGCAGGGCTCACACCAAGTTTTTCGGCGGCAGCGGCGAAACCGCCCTCGAAGGCGGCGTAATCGAGGCTTTCGAGCAGATCAAGCTCGGCGTGGTCTTGAACATGCAAGAAGGCATCAGCTTGCGCGACACGCGTGGTGAAGCCGATTTCGTCGCGAACACCATCGATGCCTTTGCCGTAAGCCGTGGAAGAGCTTTCCAGATAGTCGAGCCCAAGATCGGCGGCGTTATTCCAAGCGCCACGCTCGACGCGGGCGGCGACGCCGGCGCCGTAATCGCCCAAGGCTGCGCCATATATGCGCGCCGTTGCGTGGCGAAGCGCATCGCCCTCGAGTCCTTTGACCGATGCCGCCAGCCGATTCCACTCCTCCGGCTCATCACGCGCAGCGATGGCGCGGACCGCCTCATCGAACAGCGCGATCTGCATCTCGAAGGCGTCGCGGAACAGGCCTGAGATGCGCAAGGTGACGTCTACGCGTGGATGAGCGAGCGCGGCGATGGGGAGAATCTCAATGCCGGTCACACGAGATGAGCCGGAATCCCAGAGGGGCCGCGCGCCCATCAGCAGAAGTGCTAGCGCCATATCCTCGCCGCCGGTGCGCATGGTGGCGCTGCCCCAGAGGTCGATGACGAGGCTTCGCGGCCAGTCGCCATGCTCCTGGAGGTGTCGGCGCATCAGTTCTGCCGCCGCCTTCTCGGCTAGGACTAATGCGGAGCGCGTCGGCACGGCGCGTGGGTCGATGGTGTAGAGATTCCGCCCGGTGGGCAGCACGTCGGCACGACCGCGCGTCGGCGCGCCGGACGGCCCCGGCGCCACGAATTTGGCATCGAGTGCGGCGATCAGGGCGGCTCGCTCATTCGATGCTACAATGTCGAGGCGCGATGACAGCATCTCAGCCGAAACGCCGGGATTTGACGCTTGCAACGCGCTCAACAATTCCTGGCGCCGGGCCGGCTCGGGAGTGCGGCCAAAGATGTGCAGCCCATCCCGAATCTGCAAATCCTTGACGTCGCAGAGATAGGCATCGAGCCGGGCAAGTTGGTCGTCCTCGCTCATGTCGCACTTGGCGCCACTCTCAGCCAAAACACCGGCGTTCTCGGCGCGATCGAGAATTTCGCGACGCAAGAGTTGCGTGCGGCGGCGATCGAGGCCATCGGCGGCGGCGAATTCATCGATCAGCCGCTCCAACTCGGCGGCAGCCTCGCCGTGGCCGGCAGATTTCAGCGGCGGCGTCAAATGGCCGATAGTGACGGCGCCGAGCCGCCGCTTGGCGGCGGCAGCCTCACCGGGATTGTTGACGATGAATGGGTAGATCACCGGCAGGCCTTGCAGCAGAACCGCAGGAAAGCAATTTCGCGACAAGGCCACGGATTTTCCGGGCAACCATTCCAGCGTGCCGTGGGTACCGAGATGAACAAGCGCGTGGATGCGCTCGATCTCGCGCACCCAAAGGTAGAAGGCGACGTAGGCGTGACGTGGCGGCAGGTCGGGGTCGTGATAGCTCGCTTTGCGGTCGAGCGAATTGCCCCGGTCCGGTTGGATGGCGGCGATCAACTTGCCGTAGCGGGCGATGCGTAAGTTGAAATAGCCGGTCCGGAAACAGGGGTCGGCTTCCGGCGCGCCCCAAGCCGTTTCGATCCTGCTCGCTATCTCCTGGCCAAGTCCCGCGAGTAGGCGTCGATATTCATCGATCGACAGGAATGGAACGGCGTCTGAGTCGCAGAGCTCGGCGACAAGGCCCTCGCCAGTCACGGCCTCACGCCCGACATCGAAGCCTTCAACCGTGAGTAGATCGAGGAGTTCGGCGGTGCTGGCGATGGCGTCGAGACCGACAGCGTGGGCGGCTTGGCCAGCCGCGCCTGGATAGTCGGAAAGGATGAGAGCGAGCTTGCGCTCAAAGCGTGGTGTCTGTCCGAGCCTCGCCCAATTTGCCGCGCAGCGAGCCGCCGACTCGATGCCTTCAAGGGAGGG
>DATBTC010000024.1:0-36835 GCA_036559465.1 Xanthobacteraceae bacterium | reverse complement strand
TCCTGATCAAGCGCGAGGCCGGCGAGAAGATCGACAAGCAGGCGATGGACGCGGAGATGGACCGCTCCGTCGCGCACGTGGTGAAGAAGCAGGTCGAGGCCGGCATCGACATCGGCAATGACGGCGAACAGCAGCGCGTCGCCTTCCAGACCTACATGGCCCAGCGCATGACCGGCTATGCCGGCGAGTCGAAGCGCAAGGCCGGCAAGGATTTCGTAGAGTTTCCGGAGCTCGTGGAAATGTTCGGACGCCGCTTTCCCAAACGCTCGCGGATCCAGAACGCGCCGCAGGCGGTCGCCGATGTGCGCTACCAGGACCTCAAGCCGATCCAGCAAGAGATCGCCCGCGTGAAGCGCGTCGTGGCGGCCGAGGGAAAGTCTTTCGCCGAGACCTTCATGACCGCACCCTCGCCCGGCATCGTCTCGACCACGTTGCTCAATGCTTATTACCCGTCGCAGGAGGCCTATCTGATGCACCTCGCCGGCGAGATCGCGAAGGAATACCGCGAGATCGTCAAGGAAGGACTGATCCTCCAGATCGACGCGCCCGACCTCGCGATGGATCGCGTCATGTTCTACCAGGACGAAAGCGAGGCCGACTTCGTGAAGGCGGTCGAGCGCCACGTTGCCGCCATCAACAAGGCGATCGAAGGCCTGCCGCGCGACAAGATCCGGCTCCACATCTGCTGGGGCAACTGGGAAGGCCCGCACATCTATGACGTGGCGCTATCGGCGATCCTGCCCGCGATCTATCAGGCCAAGGTCGGCGCGCTCTCGATCGAGTTTTCCAATCCGCGCCACGCCCACGAATACCAGACCTTCAAGCGCCACCCCTTCCCCAAGGACATGATCCTAGTGCCCGGCGTCGTGGATTCGACTTCCAATTTCGTCGAGCATCCCGAAGTGGTCGCCATGCGCATCGAAGAAGCCGTGCGCGCAGTCGGCGACCGCGAGCGCGTGATCGCGTCCACCGATTGCGGCTTCGGCACCTTCGCCGGCCGCGAATGGGTGGTGTCGAGCGTGGTGTGGCCGAAGCTGAAATCGCTCCGCCAGGGCGCCGACCTTGCTTCCAAGCGCCTCTGGGGCAAGAGCGCGGCCTGAAGAACAAACTATTTTCCCTCATGCCCGGGCTTGACCCGGGCATCCAGGCAGCAGCGCGGCATAGCGGCAAGCGCCGCTGGATTGCCGGGTCAAGCCCGGCAATGAGGGGAATTGAGATGATCGTCGTTCCCCGCCAACAGGCTGACGCCCGCGCCCCGTAATGACGTATAATCGCGACCACAAGAGTTTAGTCTAGGGAGCCCGCCATGGACCAGATCGTGAGGAAGCCCGGCCGCGACGCCGACGATCTCGACCCGCATTACCGCTGGGATAGGCATCTGCCTGCCTGGGGCACCATGGGCGTGGACTTCGAGAGCCGCGTCGAATTCGACCGCATGCGCCGCTACCGCATCGCCCGCGCCCGCCAGGCGCTGGAGCGCTCCGACCTCGGCGCGCTTCTTCTCTTCGACGTCAACAACATCCGCTACGTCACCGCTACCAAGATCGGCGAATGGGAGCGCGACAAGCTCGCGCGCTTCGCGTTACTCGCCAAAGGCCAGGAACCCATCATCTGGGACTTCGGCTCGGCCGCCGTGCATCACCGGCTCTATTCGCCTTGGCTCTTGAAGGAGCATTGCAAGGCCGGCCTCGTGGGCCTGCGCGGCACCGTGCCGCCCGCCTTCGGCCTGATGAAATACCACGCCGAGGAAATCGCTTCGCTCCTGCGCGAGGCCGGCGTCGACAAGATGCCGATCGGCGTCGACATCATCGAGCCGCCCATGATGTTCGAGCTGGAAAAGGCCGGGCTGAAAATCCAGGACGGCCAGCAGGTCATGCTGGAAGCGCGCGAGATCAAGAACATCGACGAGATCGCGCTGCTGACGCGGGCCGCGGCGATGGTCGACGGCGTCTATCACCAGATCTACGAGGAGCTGAAGCCGGGCGTAACCGAATCCACCATCGTCGCCAACGCCAACCGCTTCCTCTACGAGAACGGCTCCGACGACGTCGAGGCGATCAACGCTATCTCCGGCGAGCGCTGCAATCCGCACCCGCATAATTTCACCGACCGCATGATCCGGCCCGGCGATCAGGCCTTCTTCGACGTGCTGCACAGCTATGTGGGCTATCGCACCTGCTACTACCGCACCTTCAACGTCGGCCGGGCCACGCCCGCGCAGGGCGACGCCTACAAGCAGTGCCGCGAATGGCTGGATAAAGCGATCGAGCTGATCAAGCCCGGCGTCTCGACCGACAAGGTCGCCAGCGTATGGCCCAAGGCCACCGACTTCGGCTTCCCCAACGAGCTTGCCGCCTTCGGGCTGCAATTCGGCCACGGACTGGGGCTCGCGATCCACGAGCGGCCGATCATCAGCCGCGTCGTCTCGCTCGATCACCCGATGGAGATCAAGACCGGCATGGTGTTCGCGCTCGAAACCTATTGCCCGGCCAAGGACGGCTTCTCCGCCGCGCGCATCGAGGAGGAGATCGTGGTTACCGACAAGGGCGGCGTGGTGATCTCGCTGTTCCCGGCCGAGGAATTGCCGATCGCAAACGAATATTGATCGCTCCTCCCATGCGCCCCTACACGCCTCCGCCCGATCCGAAGCAGATCGCCGAGAGCCAGACGCGCCTGATCAAGGCGATGCTCTGGATCATCGCCATTCCGCTGCTCGTCTTCGTGATCATGGCCTTTGGCTACAGCGACGCCGCGCCCGCGTTCTTGCGCACGCTCACGATCCAGCTCGACGCCCTGTTCGGCTCCCCGGTTTGGTCGATCCTCGATCCGCGAAAGCCCAGCTAGAATCGCTGCCGCGCGCACGAATCCCGCCCCAACGTGCTTAAGCCTTAAGAAATCATTGCGGCCTAGCGTACCGGCTTACCCCTCGTTCCGGGGCCGGGGCACGCTGAAATGATCTTGAATCTGGCCGGCGTCGCCGTTGAACTCGACTGGCACAATATCCTTGTCGCCGGAGGCATCCTCCTTGCCGCCGCACTCCTCGCGCTGCTGTTCGTCCGCATCGCGCGCCATAGCCGCAGCGCCTTGCTCGACTTGGCGATCAACAACATGTCGCAAGCTCTCATCATGTTCGACGCGGCGGAACGGCTGGTCGTATGCAACGAGCGCTATTTGAAAATGTACGATCTGTCGCCCGCCATCGTGAAGCCCGGCGCCGCGCTGATCGACGTCATCCGCCACCGTTTCGAGACCGGAAGCATCGCGCGCGACCCGGAGGAATACTGCCAGCAAATCCGGACCGCGATGGCGCGGGGCGAAGCGCTGAACTTCGTCGGCAAGACGCCGGACGGACGCTCGATCTCGGTGATCAATCGCCCGATTCCCGGCACCGGCTGCTGGGTCGGCACCCATGACGACATCACCGAACGTCTGCTCGCCGAAAAGCAGCGCGATTCGTTCGCCGAGCAGCAGGAGCGCCGCGCCACCGTCGACTCCGCGATTCTCGCCTTCCGCGAAAGTGTCGAGACCGTGCTGCGGCCGGTGGGCGACAGCGCGACCGCCATGCGCTCGATCGCCGCTTCGCTCGCGCAATCCTCGACCGAAACCGCCGACAGCGCCGGCGGCGCCGTGCGCGCCTCCAACGAGGCGTCCGGCAATGTCGGCGCCGCGGCCGCCGCTGCCGAGGAGCTGACCCAGTCGATCGCCGAGATCAGCCAGCAGCTCCGCCAGGCCACCGGGCTGGTGCGCGTCGCCGTCGCCGACGCGCATACCACCAACAAGGACATCGGCCACCTCGCCCAGGCGGCGCAAGAGATCGGCGAAGTCGTCAATCTGATCCGCGAGATCGCCGGACAGACCAACCTGCTCGCGCTCAACGCCACGATCGAAGCGGCGCGCGCCGGCGAGGCCGGGCGCGGCTTCGCCGTGGTCGCCGCGGAGGTGAAGTCGCTCGCGGTGCAGACCGCAAATGCCACCGAGCGCATCGCGGCGCAGATCGCGGCGGTGCAGAACTCGACCGGCGACACGGTGGCGGCGATCCGCCGCAACGCCGACCGCATGCAGGAGATCGACCGTTGCACGTCGATCGTGGCCGCTTCGCTCGAGGAGCAGAACGCGGCGACCGGCGAGATTTCGCAGAACGTCGCCAGCGCCGCCAATGGCACGCGCGCGATCGTCTCGGTGCTCGACCGCGTCGCCGGCACGGCCAGCCAGACCCAGAGCTCCGCCAAGTCGGTGCTGATGGCCTCGCAGACGGTGGAGACCGCCACCGCCAAGCTGCGCGAGAATATCGACAATTTCCTGCAGCGGGTGGCGATCTAGGATCTTGCGTTTGCGAGACGCAAAAAAACATCGGGCCCGCTAGGACCCGATGCTGATGCTTGTCGGACGAGCCGATCGAATTATTTCTGCGGCGCGCCTTTGGTCGTGATGCCGCCCTTGGCCTCGACGCCGCCCTTGGCGCGAGCCGGCCCGTCGGGGCCCTTGACCCGCACATCGGCCTTACCTCTGACCGTGATATCGCCCTTGCTTCTCGTCTCGGTCCTCGTCCGGCCGCGGGTCTCGATGCGAACGCGCGTGCGCTCGCGGTACCCTCTGCGTCGCTCGCCGGGGACGACGATGACCACGTCGGGGCGGCAGCCGCGGCTCCAGCCGTGTCCATAGCGGTGGCGATGCCGGTAGCGGCGGCAATGCACCGCCTCCAACACGTCCAAATCCTCGACCGCGAGCTGCAGGCCCGCGGGCTGCGGGGCCGTCAAGGCATTGGCTGGACCGGTGGCGAAGGCCAGACCGACGGCAGCGGCCGCGGCGAGGCCCAATGAAATCAGGCGCATATTTTTCCTCTCCTGAGGCGCGAACGTGGCCTCCAGGAGGCTAAACGCTGCCGGGGCCGGAAGGTTCCACCTAGCGCGCGATCCCGAGCGCCTCTTCGAAGGCGCGGCGGATTTCGCGCGGCTGGCCGGCGTGCCAACGGAAATCGGTGAGGCGCGCCTTCAGCACCGGATAATTCTCGAATTCCTTCAGCGTGATCCCCTCCACGCAAATCTTGCGCATCATGTTCGGGAGTTCTACGTAGGCCGCCGCCTTCGGGTCGCGGATGACGCCCATCGGATCGCGGTCCGCGGCCACCGCCTCCATCTCGTCGAAGAAGCGCTGGCGGATCATCACGATGCCGCGGTCGCTGGAGCGCAGGTTCTCCTTGCTGCGGTCGGCGATGGTGCCTTGGCCGACCCAGGCGACGATGTCCTGGTTCATCACGTGGCTGGTGATCCATTCGCCGCGCGCGTCCTTGATCGGCGCGCGCCAGGCCGGGATCGTCTTCTGGCGATAGGGCTCCTGCTCCTTCGGCACGCGGGTGAAGAACCAGCCGACGCTCAAGGTGTTCTCGTCGTCGATCGGCACGCGCCATTCGAAATGATCGCCGAGATAGAAACCGTTCGGCCACAGCGTCACGCGCCCCACGGTCCAGTTCGGGTCGCTCTCGTCGCCGCCCTCGCGCACGCGCTTGTAGAGAAAGCCGTATTCGAACTCCTCGAACACCACCTTCAGGTGCTTGGCCGCGCGCGCCGCGTCGCCGCGCTGCACCGCGCTCCAGTTGTCGTGCATCCACTCGAAATGCACCGGGTCGCACGAGTTCTCCTGGCACTGGAACCAGTTGCACGGCACGTCGCACAGCACGATCTCGGTGAAGCCGTTGCCCCAGGTGAACGGCTCCCAGACCGGCAGCTCCGGCGCCGGCAGCGGACCCATATAGGCCCACAGCAGGCCGCCAAGCTCGCGCACCGGATAGGCGGCGACCGCGCAGCGCTCCTTCGAATGTTCGCCCGGATTGGCGACGTCCTCGAACGGCTGCTCGATGCAGACACCTCGCTCGTTCATCATCCAGCCGTGATAGCTGCAACGGATTCCGTTGGCCTCGACCCAGCCATTGACGAGATCGGCGCGCCGGTGCGGGCACTGGCGCGCGATCAAGCCGTAGCGGCCGGAGAGATCGCGATACAGCGCGAGGTCCTCGCCGAACAGGCGCACCGCCTTGATCGGGTTGGCGTCGAGCTCGCTCGCGCCCGCGAACGGCTGCCAATAGCGGCGCAACAGATCGCCCATCCTCGTGCCCGCGCCGACGCGCACCAGTAATTCGTTTCGGGCTGAGGTGAGCAAAGCGTCCCCCTTGCTGCTTTCCTGCTGTGAGTAACCTACTCAATCACGATAGGATTGTCGCAAGAGCGGCCACTGCAGCGCCGCGATTTCTCCCCTGCTCTCCCCGGACTTACAATCCCTTGATCAGCCCGGCGTCGATCAGGAGCCGATTGAAGCGCCGGACCTCCGCCCCGTCGGAGCACAGGTAGAACAGCCCATGGCAGCGCTGCAGAATCTTCTTCTGCTCCGCGAAGGAAGCATCCAGCGGCAAGCCGGCCGCTTCCTGCACCACCAGGGGAAGATGGGCCGCCTCGATGGTGTCGAGCGCCGAGGAAACGCCTGCGGGCGAAAAATTCAGAGCGTCGATCGCGTAATAGGTCGAGAAGAACCGCGCGTCGAATTGCGCGATGCGCTGCGCGATCGCGGCCTCGCCGAGCGCCGGATCGACGATCTGCCTGGCAAAGCCGGGCTGGTGATCGCCGAACCGCACCAGCAGGAACGCCTCGCCGGGAAACTCGCGCGCCAGGCGGGCGCGAAACCCGGCGTAGTCGCGCTCGCTCATATATTGCCGGCGCAGATACTCGTCGATCACTTCGGCGTTGCCGGGATCGCGCCATTCCGGCGCGAGCTCGGGCCGAAAGCGGGTCCACCAGGGGAAGTGGTTGGCCGTGGTGTAGACGAAGACGAACAGCGGCGCCGCGCCGCGCTCGCGCTCCATCAGCCGCGCCGCCGCGTCGAAATAGAAGCTGTCGGGCTGGGTCTCGAGCGTGCCGAGATGCTTGGCGTCGAGGAAATGCTCGATGCCGGTGCTGTTCTGGAAGCTGCGGGCGCCGAGGAAATTGCCCATCCAAGGATAGAGGCTGAAGGTTTTGTAGCCGCAGCGGCGCAGGGCATGCGGCAGCCCGCGCTCAACGCGCCCGGCTGCGAAGCGCGTGACCGAGTCCGCGAAGCGCCCATAGGAGCGCGCCGACAGCCCCGCCAGCACGTTGTACTCGGTGTACCAGGTCGGGCCGCCTGCGCCCTCGACCAGGAGCGTGCGCGTCCTGCCGTCGAGCGAACGGAAGTGGCCCCCATAACCCGGCGGGACCCTGATGCCGGGCGCGGTGCGCATGTCGAAGCTCGATTCGTCGAGCACCATGACGATGTGCGGCGGCTTGCGCGCCGGCTCGCAGCGATCGTCGCCGGCGAGCTTCAGCCGTCCGACCACGGCGGCGTCCGATTCCATCACGCCCCGCGTCAGGAGATCCGCGATTGCGACCGTGGCCGTGCGCGCGAACTTCGACACATAGTTCTCGTTCAGGAATTTCTCGTCTATATCGAGCGGCACGGCGAAGGAAATGGCCGCAAGACCCGCAAGGCAAGACGCGGAGCCGAGCGAGGCGGTGCGTATCCGGATGCGATAGCGGTCGAACCGCCAGACCAGCGCCTGAGTCGCCGCCGCCAGCAACAAGACCGCACCGACCATGGCGCCGAGGCTCGGGAACACCGCCAACAGGAAGGAAATCGTATCCGTGTCGACGATCATCACGTCGATGAAGCTTGCGGTCACGAAGAAGCTGTCGTGCTTGAGCCGCGACAACAAAATCACGATGGCGACCATCGCCAGCGACAGCGCGGCGGCGAGCGACGGGCGGCGCAACACCGCGAGCCAGGCGAAATTCAGGAACCCCCAGGTCAGCACGAAGGCGGCTTTCGCCCACGGCTCGCTCTCGGACCACAGCATGAGCGCGAGCGCCGCCAAATGCAGCGCGGCGATCACCGCGAGCGCGGAATAGGTCTTGGCGGTCCCGGCGAAGGCCGGTGGATTTTCGGGAAGGGAGACGGCGGGCGGCACGGTTCTGTACGCGTCCTGGGCGGTCTGTGTCCGCAACGGGACGGCTGCGGACCACTGTCACAACACTGTCATCAAGAAAACGTTCCCGGCAAGGCGCTATCGTTCGACCGGCCGGCATCCGGCCTGCCGGGACTTTCGCCGCAACGCGGTAGAACCCGCGCGGACCCGGGAAAAGCGCGAAGCCGGGCCGGGTCAGATCAGACCGAAACGCAGGGCGAGCGCTGCGATCCACACCAGGCCGGCCAGCACCAGGGCGCAGAACACGGCCGCCGAGCCGTAGTCCTTGACCACGCGGATCTTGGGATCCCATTCGGGCGCGATGTGGTCGGCAAGCTTCTCGATGCCAGTGTTGAGCAGTTCCACCGCCATGATCGCGAGCAGCGACCCGATCATGGCCACGTACCAGGCCGCACTCGGGGCCACGAAGATGCCAATGGGCAACCCGACAAGCAGGACCGCTACCTCCTGGCGGAACGCCTGCTCGGTGCGAAATGCGTGAGCGAATCCACGAATGGTGTTGAGCGTGGCGTGATAGAGACGCTTCAAACCGCCGCCCCATATTGCGCGTCGGTCACGTGCTCCTGCCAATCGACGTACTTGCCGCCTTCCGCGGCTTCCTGCATCGCGATATGAACCATGCTCACGGTCGGCGCCGCGCCGTGCCAGTGCTTGACGCCCGGATCGAACCACACCACGTCGCCGGCGCGCACCTCGCGGATCGGCCCGCCCCAGATCTGCACGCGCCCCATGCCCGCGAGGATATAGAGCGTCTGCCCGAACGGATGTGTGTGCCAGGCCGTGCGCGCGGCCGGCTCGAACGTCACGCGGCTCGAGCGCAACCGCGCCGGCTCCGGCGCCTCGATGATCGGGTCCTGCGTGACGTGCCCGGTGAAATATTCCTTGGGCGCGCGCCGGGTCGGCCGCGACCCGGCCTCGAAAACTTTCATCGCTTCCTCCGTGTTGGGATGCCGTTCGTTCAGAATGTCGATTTCAGTTTCAGATGATCCATCCGGTTCATCGACTTGATCTCGACGCGCTTGAGATCGTTGTCCCGCATCACGTCGAGCGGCACCGTATCGCCCGCGCTGCGCTTGGCCCAGGCCTTACGGTAGAAATCGGAAAGGCCCATGGCCGGCTCGCCGGCGACGCCGATCACGAGGTCGCCGCGCTTGACGCCGGCCTGCTCCGCCGGGCCGCCCACCGCAACCGCGATCACCAAAAGCCTCCCGCGGATTTCCTCGGTCGTCAGCCCGAGCCAGGGCCTGAGCGGCCCGGCCGCGCGCCCCTCGGCGATGAGTTCGGCCAGAATCGGCGGCAGCCGGTCGATCGGCACGAACATGTTGCCGGGATTTTGCTCGCGCGTGCCGGCAGCGTCGCTGACGATCAGCGAGCCGACACCGACGAGCTTGCCCTCGCGATTGATTAGCGCAGCACCGCTCCACGCCGGGTGCGGCGGCGAGGTGAAAATCGCCTCGTCCAAGAGATACTCCCAGCTTCCGGAGAATTCGCGCTTGGCGACCACATGCACCGGCGCCACCATGCTGGGCCCACCATGGCTTGCGACCAGCGCGGGATCGTGCTCCCTCAGCTCCGCCGATTTCCCGAGCGGTATCGGCCGCACCCTGAGCGGTGCGATCGCCTTCAGGAGGCCGAAGCCGGTTTCGTGGTCGTAGCCGACGATTTCCGCCGGCACCGTGCGGCCGTCGTTCAACAGCACCTCGGCCGCGTGCGCCTCGACCATCAGGTACCCGATGGTGAGCACCAGGCCGTTGCCGTCGATCACGATGCCGGAGCCTTCGCGCTCGCGCCCCAGGTTCTGCACCGTGCGCCCGTCGGGATTGATGAAGGTCTTGATGCGCACCACCGCCGAGACCAGATCCTCGACCGAGGTGGTCTGCGCCGGCGCGGGAGCGCTCGCGAACGCCAGCGCCGCGCCGAGCAGAAGATTCAGCAGGAGAGAGCGAACGCGCATGCATGCCCCCTTCTTAAAAGGGACCATCGGAGAACGAGTCTCGATCCTACATCGTCCGGCCGCCGCCCGCTTGCCCCTTCCCCCGCTTTATCGTTTGCTCGCTGCGAGGGGACGCCTATGAACGAGCGCGAAAAACCGCCCGGCTGGCAGCCGGAGCTCGACGAGTTGCGCGAGCGCGAGCGGCTGGCCAAGGCGCTCGGCGGACCCGACAAGGTGCGCCGCCAGCACGAGGGCGGCCGCCTCACGGTGCGCGAGCGGATCGAGCGGCTGGCCGACCCCGATAGCTTCCACGAAATCGGCGCAATCGCGGGCCGCGCGCAATATGACGCCGCGAACAAGCTCATCGCGTTTACGCCCTCAAACCGGGTGATGGGCCGCGCCGTGATCGACGGGCGCGCCGTCGTTATCACCGCCGACGATTTCACCGTGCGCGGCGGCTCGGCCGACGCCACCATCGCCGAGAAGGCGGTCTTTGCCGAACAGATGGCCAACGAGCTGCGCCTTCCCATCATTCGCGTCATCGAAGGCTCCGGCGGCGGCGGCTCGGTGAAGACGATCGAGACCACCGGCCGCGCCAATCTGCCCGGCGGCATCGGCCATTCGCAGAAGATTTTCCAGCTGATGACCGACAATCTTTCCGCCGTTCCCGTGGTCTCGCTCGGCCTCGGCTCGGTCGCCGGCCTCGGCGCCGCGCTCGTGGCCGCGAGCCACTATTCGGTGATGACCAAGACGACCTCGGCCATGTTCGTCGCCGGCCCGCCGGTGGTGGCCCGCATCGGCGACAAGACCGAGCTGGAGAAGCAGGCGCTTGGCGGCTGGGAAATCCAGACCCGCGCCGGGGCGGTGGACAACGCGGTCGAAACGGAGGATGAGGCCTTCGCTGCCGCGCGGCGCTTCCTCTCGTATCTTCCCTCTTCCGTTCACGCGCTGCCGCCACGCGGCCCGCGCAGCGACCCGGTCTCACGCCGCGAGGAAATGCTGATTTCCGCCGTGCCGCGCGACCGCACGCAGCCCTACAAGATGCGGCCGATCGTCGAGGCGCTGGTGGACAAGGGCAGCTTCTTCGAGACCGGCCGCCATTTCGGCCGCGGTCTTGTCACCGGTCTCGCCCGCCTCGAAGGGCTGCCGGTCGCGCTCATGGCCAGCGATCCGTTCCATTCGGCCGGCTGCTGGACCGCCGATGTGTGTCAGAAGGTCGTTCGCTTCGTCGATCTCGCCGAGCTTTTTCACCTGCCGGTGGTTTATCTCGCCGACTGCCCCGGCTTTATGATCGGCCTCGAGGCCGAGAAGAGCGCCACCATCCGCCACGGCGTGCGCGCCATGGCCGCGATCAACCAATCGACCGTGCCGTGGTGCACGATCATCGTGCGCAATATTTTCGGAGTCGCCGGCGTGGCGCATGTGCCGGCCGGGCGTTTTGCGCTGCGTTACGCCTGGCCCTCGGCATGGTGGGGTTCGCTGCCGCTCGAAGGCGGCATCGAAGCCGCCTATCGCGCCGAGATCGAGTCGGCGGCGGATCCGAAAGCCAAGCTCGCCGAGATCGAGACGCGGCTCAACGCGCTGCGCTCGCCGCTGCGCACCGCCGAGGCTTTTTGGGTCGAGGAAATCATCGACCCGCGCGACTCGCGGAAGCTCTTGTGCGAATTCGCATCGCTCGCCGCACCGCTGCTGAAAGCCGGGCCCAGCGGCGCGTTCAACTCGCGGCCCTGAACGAAACCGGCGCGCAGCACGCGCGCCGGCCGATGCATTCGATGCTACGCGCTCAATTCGTCGCGAAGCAGTAGAGCAACCCGCCACTGCCGGTGGTCTGCAGCAGTGCCAGGCTGCAGCCGCGCGTCGGATGCGAAGAATTCCATGAGCGCGCTTCAGGAGATTCGCCGATGCCCCGCCGGTCGTGATGCCCGACGATCGCGGTGCCCTCGCCGCCCTTGGTCCAGTTGCCGCAAGTACGATCCTCGGCGACGGTGAACGCAGTGCCGTCCGGCTGCGTACCGGTGAGGATGTCGTGCCAATTCGGCGTGTCGCCGCCGCCCTTCACCACCTGGCCCTTCTCGTCGAGCGCTGTTTCCTTGTTGATGTTCGGGTTCTTGTGCAGGTCCTCGACGCTCGCCGCGATCTGCACGCCCTTGGCATTGCTCCACGGGCCGCGGCCGATGCGGTCGCGCGCGTGCACCGGCGGCGTGCCGGTCGCACTCAAATACGCGCGCCAGGTGCGGTTTCCCGCGCCCGCGGCTTGGGCAAGCTGCTGGCAATAGGCATCGGCGCCCGCGAGCCCGCCGAAATCAGCGCCCTTGCCGGGGTTCACGCTGGTGATGAAGAAAGTCATCGGCGCCTGCTGTGCCTGAAGCGCCGCAATCGCACCGAGCGAAAGCGCGGCCGCTGCGGCCAACCACATCGTCATCCTGCTCATGTCCTTCCTCCCGATAGTCGCTGCTCCAATAAACCTCGGAACGAAGATTTCTATTCCCGACCCAAATCGCGAGAATCGCAAAAAAGCGGCGGGCGCGAATGTCTCGTGCCCGCCGCTCCGATACTTCTAACGCCGACGCGCTTAGCTATTCATCACCACCCGAACGGGAAGAACGGAAATGGTGCGAACGGCCGCGGTCCCCAATAGGGTCCGGCTCCATAGTAGGGTCCCGGCCCATAGTAGGGTCCAGGCCCATAGTAGGGGTAAGGACCAGGGCCGTACCCGCGACAGCGGACCCAGCGGCTGGAGCGGCGCAAGTGACAACGCCGATATTGAACGTCAACGACTTCCGACTCGATCGTCGGCGCGAACCCCGGACCGACCGGCAGCGAGGCCGCCGGAGTTGTCGCGAGCGCCGCGAGGCCAAGGCCGCCGGCGGCGGTAGCGATGAGAGTGAATTTCTTGAGCATCGGCTCCTCCTCTAGAAATCAGTCTATAACTCCCTCGCCCCCATCCCGGTTCCATTCTGAACGACAATACCCCCACCTGCAAACGGAGCCACTATGCCACGCCTAATTACCGATATTTCCGTGGCACTGAAGGCCGCTATCGCCACTGACACCGGAATTTGAGCATGGCGCTCGCGTTCGGCATCTTCGACCACCTCGACCGCGGCGATGTCCCGCTCGCCGAATATTACGAGAACAGGCTGAAACTGATCGAGGCCTATGACCGCTACGGCTTCTACATCTACCTCTGCGCCGAGCATCACGCGACGCCGCTCGGCCTCGCGCCGTCGCCCGGAATTTTTCTCTCGGCGGTCGCCGCACGCACGAAAAAGCTCCGCCTCGGCCCGCTGGTCTATACGCTGCCGCTCTATCATCCACTGCGACTGATCGAAGAAATCTGCATGCTCGACCAGATGAGCGGTGGCCGCCTCGAATTCGGCGTCGGCAAGGGCATCTCGCCGATTGAGGTCGGCTATTACGGCGTCGATCCGGAAAAATCGCAGGCGATGTTCGGCGAGGCATTCGAAGTCGTCATGCGTGGGCTCCAGGGCGGCACGCTCGATTTTGAGGGCGAGTTCTATCGCTTCAAGCACGTGCCCATGGTGCTCGAGCCCTTGCAGAAGCCGCATCCGCCGCTCTGGTACGGCGCCAACAATCCCGAAAGCGCCGCCCGCGCCGCGGCCAAGGGCATGAACGTCGTCGCCAATATGCCGGCGGGCGCGCTGCCGGCGATTGGTAAAGCCTATTGGAATGCGCTGAAGCAGTTGGGCGCGCAGTCGCACAAGCTCGGCATGAACCGCCACATCGTGCTGGCCGAAAACGACGAGGAAGCGCTCGCCATCGCGCGCCGCGGCTATCGGCGCTGGAATGAAAGTTTCATGCATCTGTGGAAACTGCACAACATGCCGCCGGTCGGCGTGAGCTATCCGCCCGAGATCGACGGCTTCCTGCAGGACGGCCGCGCGGTCGTGGGCTCGCCGCGCACGGTGCTGGAAAAATTACAGGCGCAGCTTGAGGAGTCGGGCGTCAATTATCTCGGTTGCCGCTTCGCCTTCGGTGATCTCTCGCTCGCTGAGTCGCTTCGGTCCGTCGAGCTGTTCGCCCGCCACGTGATGCCGAACCTGCAGTCCAAACGCGCGGCGGCCGAATAGCGCAGCCTATTCTTTCGGCGTGACTGAAAAATCGTGGGTCGCGAGCTTTCCGTCGGCGAACGCCGCGGCGATATGCGGCGACGGCACGGCGACGTTTTTTGCGAGCCCGACCATCATCAACAGCTTAACTGTGAGCCAGGTCACGTCGAGTTCCCACCACTTGTGCCCGTGCTTGGCCGAGCGCGGATCGGCGTGGTGGTTGTTGTGCCAGCCCTCGCCGTTGCTGATGAGGCCGATCAGGATGTTGTTGCGGCTGCCCTCGTCGGTCTCGTAGTTCCGATAGCCCCAACGGTGCGTCACCGAGTTTACCGACCAGGTGATGTGCCACACCAGCACCGTGCGCACGAACACGCCCCACACCAGCACGCTCGCGCCGAACTGGAGCGCGCTCGTGGTGCCCCCGCCGCGGATCAATTCCGCGGCGAAACCCGCGAGGAAGAACACGGCCCAGGAGATCACCAGCACCCAGACCCACCAATTATTGCGCTCGAGCTTCACATAGAACTTGTCACGCAAGACGTCTTTCGAATAGCGCTCGAAAATGCCAAGCCGGTTCAGCTCGTCGTTCTCCACCATGATCCAGCCCATGTGGCCCCAGAAGAAATTCACCAGCGGGCTGTGCGGATCGGGCTGCTCGTCGGCGTGTTGGTGGTGGCGCCGGTGTACGGCGACCCAGCGCGCCGGCGTTTCCTGGAAGCAACAGACCCCCAGGACCGCGAGCAGGTGCTCGAGCGGCTTCGGCGTCACCAGCCCGCGATGCGTGAGCAGGCGGTGATAGCAAAGATTGATCCCGAGCGTGCCGAACACATAGAGCCCGAGCAGCGCCAGCACGACACCACTCCAGCTGAAGAACCAGGGCACGAACGCGAGCAATGCGACCAAATGATAGGCCACGACGCCGATCGCATAGGGCCAGGCGATGCGGATCGGCGGCACCATAGCCGGCAGCGGCAGCTCGCCCGGGTTCGGCCGTGCTTTATCGGCTAGATTTCCGTGCACCAGATTTCCCTTTACAGCGATTGAAACGCCCTTACGCGTTCCCTGTCCAGCCCGCAATCATTCGAGCCCGGTCGGCACCTGCTTGTTCTCGGCCTCGAGCTTCATGCCGGCGGCGCTCGCCATGGTCTCCAGGAGGGCGGCGAAGTCCATGCCTAGATATTTCTCAGGGTCGGCCTTGAGCTGCGCGGCGCCGAAATGGGCTTGTAGCATCTCGCGCGTCGCCGCGGTCACCGGCATCGGCACATCATTCTCGCGCGCGAGCTCAAGCCCGAGATCCATATCCTTGCGCAGCAGTTCCGGTGTGAAGGTCGTGGTCCAGTCAAGATTGACCAGCGCCGGCGACTTGTAGCGCGTAAACATCGAACCCATCACGGAATTGTTCATAAAGGCCAAGAAGGCGTGGCGCGGGATGCCCATTTTGTTCGCCAGCAGCGTGATTTCGATCAGGTTCTCGATCACGACGCCGAGCATCACGTTATGCGCGATCTTGCAGATGCGCGCGAGCTCGCCCTCGCCGACATAGGAAACGCCGTTCGGCGCGAATGCCTCGATCATCGGCTGCACCTTGCGAAACGCAGCCTCGGCGCCCGAAGCCACGGCGGAGAGCTTGCCCGCCTTGATCACCTTGGCGTTGCCGCTCACCGGCGAGGCTACGAATTCCGCGCCGCGCGCCTTGAGCTGCTTCCTGAGTTCGGCCGACTCCTCGACCGCGATCGTGGAGCAGTCGACGAAAATGCCGGGCACCTTGCCGTTGCCGACGGCGACCCCGTTCGCGCCGAAATAGACTTCTTGCAAGTCCTTACCGGTGGACACAATCGAGAACACCACATCGAGGCCGGCAAGATCGGAGGGCTTGTCCACGATCTTGCCGCCCTTAGCCGCCAGCGGCTCGGCCTTGGCGCGCGTGCGGTTCCAGATCGATACGTCGTAGCCGGCCTTCAGCAGGCGCTCGGCCATGGGAAATCCCATGCGCCCCATCCCGATCCAGCCGATTTTCTGCGTATTCGTCGCCATGCCCGGGCTCCTCGTGCGAGCCTCGCTCTATCACGAAACGCCCAGAAAAGCCCACGGCCACACCGCGGTTATCGGCGGTATGGCCGTGAGGAATGAGTGCGGTCGAGCAGCGGTTACATCGGCGGGACGAGCCCGTCGCGGCCGACGCTCACACCGGCCGCGGCGAGCGTGCCGTCCGGCTGCCGCCGCGCGGCGATAATGAAGATGTGCGCGCCCGGTTTCAGCTCGGCCTTGTCGCCGGGCACGTAATTGACGATCGGCGTGTTCGCCGGCACCACGATCTTCTTTTCTTCGCCCTTGTACTTTACCAGCAGCGTCCGCCCGTCAGACACCGAAGTCACTTCGGCCACTGTGGCGTTAGTCATGGTGCTGGTGGGCTGCGCATCCCACGGGCCGAACCCTTCGGCCACGCCACGCATCGTCTCTGGGAAGAAGTGCACGTGCAACGCACGCTGACTTCCGTCGGGCTGCGGCAGGGCGGAGATACCTACGTAAGCTCCAGGTTTGATGTCGTCGAGCGACACCTTGACCATGCCGAGCACACGCGCGTTGTCGGCGAGTTTGATCGTAAGCGTCTCGCCCGCCCGATTCTTCACCGTGAGCACGTCACCGTCGACCTTCTCGATCGTACCGCGCACGCGCACCGGCGGCTGGGCCGGTGGTTGGGCAGGCAGTTGCTGTGCGAATGCAGGCGCGGCTGCCACGAGCACGAGCGCCAATACGGCGGCGCCGAGCGCACGGCGCGAAATTGCATGATTCATGGCTTCCTCCAATATCGTTCGGCGTATTGCACCGTCGGTTCAAATCAAGAACCCCTCGCGCGCGGCATTCTTCCCGGACGAACCCGTCCCGCTTCGCGGAAGGTCCCATTATGCAAGCATTTGAACGTGGCGGCCGCGGGGCTTTCTACGAAGGTCGCATGTATACTTGCCCCTCGTTTGTCACCGGGTCCGCCTCATGCGCCAGATCGCCGACATTTTCCGCACCTTTCTCACCCTCGCCCTGCCCTATTTCCGATCCGAGGAAAAATGGCGGGCGCGCGGCTTGCTGGCGGGCGTGGTCGTCGCCGAGTTCGGCGTCGTCTATGCGCTCGTCGCCTTCAATCACTGGAGCGGCTATTTCTTCAACGCGATCCAGGACCGCAACTGGAACGCCTTCCTGTTCTCGCTGCTCCTGTTTGCCGGCATCGCCGCCTGGACCGTGCTCGCCACCATGCTGCAGTTTTTTTTCGGCCAATCGCTGATCCTGCGCTGGCGCCGTTGGCTCACCGAACGCTTTGTCGAGCTCTGGATGGCCGACGGCCGTCACTATCGGGTGCAGTTGCAGCACCCGGAAATCGACAATGCGCATCTGCGCATCGCCAATGACATCCTGATCTTCATGCAGCGCACCTACGAGGTCGGTCAGAATTTCCTGGGTAGCATGATCGCGCTTACCTCCTTCGCCTATATCCTGTGGCAGATCTCGAGCGTGGCGCCGCTGGTGCTGTTCGGCGTCGACCTTAGCTTTCCCGGGTATCTGTTCTGGATCGCGATCGCCTATGCCGGCACCGGTACGCTGATCGCCCACCTGATCGGCAAACCGCTGATTCGGCTGAATTTTAACCAGCAGCGTTTCGAGTCCGATTACCGTTTCGGCATCGTGCGCGTGCTCGACCATTCCGAGCAGGTGGCGCTCCTTCGCGGCGAGGAGATGGAGCAGCGCGTACTCGACCGCCGCTTCACTTCGCTGGTGAAAAACTGGGTCGCCTTGATCAGCCGCCAGACCGGCCTCACCGGCTTCACCTCCGGCTATAGCCAGATATCGTTCGTGTTTCCGTTCGTGATGGCGAGCCCGGCCTATTTCGCCGGCTCGGTACCGCTCGGCGTCCTGATGCAGGCCTCGCTCGCTTTCCAGCGCGTGGACATGTCCTTCGCCTTCTTCCTCCACACCTACGCCAAGATCGCCGAATGGAAGGCATCCATGGATCGCGTCGCCCAGCTCAATGTAGCGCTCAAGGATGTCGATCGGCCGCGCGATCCTGCAAGCGAGATCATGGTCGATTTCCGCCCCGAGAAGAGCATTGCGGTCTCCGACCTCATCGTGCGCACACCGGCCGGCTCGCAGATCGCCCGCGTGCCCAACTTCGTGCTCGGCCCCGGCGACCGCGCACTGATCAACGGCCCCTCGGGCGCCGGCAAGTCGAGCGTGTTGCGGGCGCTCTCCGGTCTGTGGCCGACCGGCGCCGGCCGCATCGTACTGCCGAACGACTTGGCGTTCCTCGCTCTGCCGCAGCAAACTTACTTTCCACTCGGCACGCTGCGCGCCGCCATCGCCTATCCGACACCGCCGGAAACCATTCCCGACGAGCGCCTGCGCGACGTGCTGACTAATCTCGAACTCGCGCATTTGGCCGAACGGCTTGACGAGGAGGGCGATTGGTCTGTGCTGCTTTCCGGCGGCGAACAGCAACGGGTGGCCTTTGCCCGTGCGTTGCTGCGCGAGCCCGACATTCTGATGCTCGACGAGGCCACCTCGAATTTCGACGAGGCCACCAGCCGCGCGCTGTTCCGCGTGCTCTTGCACGAACTGTCGCGCACCACCGTGATCTCGTTCGGGCGCCCGACCGAGCACCCCGAGCTGCACTGGCGCACCATCGAGCTGCCGGCCGGCCTCGGCCTGCAGTCTAACCATCACGCGCCGGCGCATCCCGCTGCCCCGCCCGTATGAGATGCAACCGCGCAAGCGCCGCAAGGAGAAGACCGTGAACGAAGCAAGCAAAATGTTCTACTACACCGCCGGCTGGCCGCTGATCGAAGAGATGTGCCCGTGCGACGTGCACTTCACCCAATATCTGGAGGCGCGCGGCATCAAGAGCAAGACGATCTTCCATTTCGGCACCGGTACGCATCATCACGTCGGCATCCGCTGCCACGAGAACGGCTCCAACAACGCGGTGCTCGGCATCACCGCGTCCATGGAAGAAGCGCAGGCCTATGTGCAGCTCGCCATCGACAACCCGAAGCTCTCGAAAAGCTACAAAGCCTTCTTCGGCGACATCTACATGCTCGAGGCGCGTCTGCTGCCCGAGTTCGACGTCGTCTCGCTGTTTCATCTTTGCGAGTTCTGGGGACCGGAAATGGTCGCCGCCTATGGCGCGATGACCGACTTGGAGATGCTCAATCTTCTGACCGACAAGACCAGGCCCGGCGGGCTGATCCTCTTCTATATGAAGTCGATGGCGTTCGACCGCGCCGAGCCGGTGATCGCCGAGTGGGAGAAGGTGCGCAAAGTCGAGCGCGTCGAGGAGTTCAAGACGCTGCTGGTATATCGCAAGAAAGCGTAAAGCCCGCCGTCATACGGCTGTAATGGAATACTGGTGTTTGTCGCCGCATGACGATCGTGATTTGGGCGGTGGCTGCGTTCTGCCTGGCCTCGCTTGCACTTCACCTCACCAGCACCGCTCTTGCCATCCTTCGCTGCCGTCCGGCGCGCTACCTGAACGCGCCTTCCGGCGCAGCACCGGTCAGCATCGTGCGGCCGGTCTGCGGTATCGACAATCATGCCGACGAAACGCTGCGCTCGACCTTCTCGCTCGACTATCCAAGCTACGAGATCATCTTCTGCGTTGCGACCGCCCGCGACCCGATCATACCGCTCGTCCGCCGACTGATTGCCGACCACCCGGGCATCCCGGCGCGCCTCCTCGTCGGCGACGACCGGATCAGCGACAATCCGAAACTGAACAACGTCACCAAGGGCTGGCATGCGGCCGCTCACGATTACATCGTGATCACGGACAGCAACGTTCTGATGCCGCGCGATTTCATCCAGCGCCTGCTGGTGAACTGGCGGTCCGATACCGGCCTGGTCTGTTCGCCGCCGGTCGGCTGCCTGCCCGAGGGAATCGCCGCCGAGATCGAATGCGCGTTTCTCAATACCTATCAGGCCCGCTGGCAATACGCGGCAGACGGCATTGGCGTGGGTTACGCGCAGGGCAAGACCATGCTTTGGCGCCGGCCCGATCTGGAGCGCGCGGGCGGATTGCGAGCGCTTGCCTCGGAGCCCGCCGAAGACGCCGCCGCCACCAAGGTGGTGCGCGCCCAGGGATTGCGCGTGCGGCTCGTCGATGGCCCGTTCGGCCAACCGCTCGGCGTTCGTACGCGCAAAGAAGTATGGCGGCGGCAAGTGCGCTGGGCACGATTGCGGCGCGTGACGTTCAAATCGCTTTTTGCCTTGGAGATTCTTTCGAGCAGCCTTCCGCTGCTGCTCGCCGCCGCCTTGCTTTCCGATTTCCATGGCTATTCCCCGTGGAGCGGCGCGGTGGCCGCCGCCATGGTCTGGTACGGCGCGGAGGCGCTGCTTGCGTACATTGCGGGTTGGCACCTAACACTCCGCTCGCCGCTGCTGTGGCTCGCGCGCGATCTGGCGCTCCCCGTGCTCTGGCTCGAAGGCTGGCGCGGAAACGATTTTTCCTGGCGCGGAAATGCAATGACCGTGGCCGAGAGTGCGCGCAACGTCTGAGCCCATGCGTCACCCGATGGTTAACGCCCAAGTCATTCGCTCGTTACAAGAATCTGCAAGAACACTCGCATCATGGTCGGCAAGGGAAACGGACAACTTGATCGCCGGTGACGGAACCCGACATTTTCGCACGCTGTTCATTTCCGACGTTCATCTAGGTACCCGCGGGTCGCAAGCCGACCGTTTGCTCGACTTCCTCCGTCTGCACGACGCCGACACGATCTATCTCGTCGGCGACATTTTCGACGGCTGGCAGCTGCGCGCGAACTGGTATTGGCCGCAGGCCCATAACGACCTGGTGCAGAAGCTGTTGCGCAAGGCGCGCAAAGGCGCGCGCATCGTCTATATCCCCGGCAACCACGACGAATTGCTGCGCGACTATTACGGCACCCATTTCGGCGGCATTGAGGTGATGGAGAACGCGATCCACGAGAGCGCCGACGGCCGCCGCTATCTGGTGATCCACGGCGACTTGTTCGATGTGGTCATCCGGCACGCGCGCTGGCTCGCCAAGCTCGGCGACAAGGCCTACGACACCGCGATCGCCGTCAATACCGTGTTCAACCAGCTGCGCCGCCGCTTCGGCTTCGGCTACTGGTCGCTGTCCCAATGGGCGAAGCAGAAGGTCAAGACCGCTGTAAGCTACATGGGCGAATTCGAAGAAGTGCTAGCGGAGGAAGCTCGCCGCCACGGCGCCGACGGCGTCATCTGCGGGCACATCCACAACGCCATGATCCGCGACATCGGCGACGTGCGCTACATCAATTGCGGCGATTGGGTCGAGAGCTGCACGGCTGTCGCCGAGCACCCCGACGGCCGTTTCGAGATCATCGCCTGGACCGATCCGGTGCGGCGTCTAGAACGAGTGGTTGCCGCTGCGCGCGCTGCCTGATCGGGCTAGTAGTACAGCTGGGTGGGTTTGAATCACCGGCCTTCCGGTCCACGATGCCTCCGTTCTTAGATTTTGACCCACATCAACGCAGTGCTGAATTCCATGGGTCAAGAAACCGCAAATCCTTAATTAGACGAGTTCGCTATGAGTCGAACCGCAATGATTTTGCTTGCCACCTTGGCTGCCGTGGCCGTCGCGAGCGCGCAAATTTTCCTGTCCTACGACTACGAACTCAACCGCTCTCGCGAGAAGGTAAGTCGGGGAGGCCGCATCGCGAATACCACTGCCGGTCCGATCGAATATGCTGAGAAAGGCACTGGCACTCCGCTCCTTTCCATCCATGGCGCAGGCGGCGGCTACGATCAGGGCCTTGCCAACGTCGCCGATCTCGTCGGCGACGACTTTCGCGTCATCGCACCATCGCGGTTCGGTTATCTGGGCACCCCCATCCCGTCTGACACATCGCCCGCCGCCCAAGCCGACGCCCATGCAGCGCTCCTCACCGAACTGAGGGTCGACAAGGCGATCGTCGTCGGCATTTCGGCCGGCGCGCGCTCGGCGGTGGAATTCGCACTCCGCCATCCGGAGCGGGTGGCCGCGTTGATCCTGATCGTCCCGGGAACCTATGCGCCGGCGAGCCCGGTGGCGGTCGAAGGCAGCCGCACGAGCGCACTCGTGCTCTGGCTGGTCAATAACGGGGCAGACTTCGCTTGGTGGGCTATTGAGAAGATCACGCCGTCGGTCCTGATCCGCTTCATCGGCGTGCCGCCACAGCTGTTCGCGTCTTCGCGGCAGGCCGAGCAGAACCGGGTGATGCAAATTGTCCGGAGCGTCAACCCGCTGTCGCGGCGTTTTCCCGGAATCAACGTCGACAGCAACCCCGATCTCCGCCGGCCACCGCTTAAGGACATTACCGTGCCGACGCTGGTCATCTCAGCGCGGGATGACCTGTTCAACACGCTGCCGGCGGCGGAATTCGCAGCAAGCACGATCCCTAACGCAAAGCTGGTTGTCTACGACACGGGCGGTCACCTGCTGGTCGGACATGAGCAGGAAGTGCGCGAGGTCGTCGGCGATTTTCTTGCCAAGCAACAGATGCCGGACCGCTGAACGGTCGCAACGGGTCAGCGATCAAACGAAAGAAAGTGGTACAGCTGGGTGGACTTGAACCACCGACCTCCCGGTCCACAGCCGGGCGCTCTAACCAACTGAGCTACAGCTGCACGGGTTCGGCGCGGCGCAAGCTAGTGGGAAATAACCCCGATTTGCAAGCCGCCGCAAGGCTCCAAAACGGAACGAGCCCGGGCATGCCCGGGCTCGCTCGATAACTCGGCCGGCTTTGGCCGGACGCCGGACTTCAGTTGACCTTGAAGCTCTTGGTCACGCCGGCTTTGATCGGCTCGGCGGTCTCGGTCGCGACCTTCTGCGCCAGCGCGGAAAGATCCTTGGTCTGCGCCGCCAGCGCCTCAAACTGCTTGCGCGTGTAGCTCGCCGAGAGCTCGACCGCTTCGGCGGGCGTCTTGGCGCTGAGGAACTCGCGGGTATAGTCGAACGCCGCGTTCATGTTGACGCGCAGCGCCTCGAGCGCCTTCAGATTGTATTCGGCCGCGCCCTTGGTCGCGGTCGCGTAGGTGTCTTCGGCGAGATCGGTCGCCTCTTCGGCGGCACTCTTGATGCGCGCATAGGCGTCCTTGGCCTGTTGCACGCCTTTCTCCGCCATGTCGCGAAACGCCTCGGGCATTTCGATCTTCGGCATGTCGAACTTGGGCATCTCGAAATTCGGGGTGGTGCCGGCCTTGCCGGGCTTTTTCGTCTGGATGTCGGTCATGGCAATCCTCGCTACGGCCTCGGAGGACGCCCCGGCCGGCGGCCGCATTGCCTCGTACCCGGGGCCTATGCAGCCTTCCTAGCAAGTTTTATGGTGCATTGCAACATAAATGTTGCGACGCACTCAGCTCTGGGGATAAAGCCTTTATTTGCGGGGCTTTGCCGCTTCCATTGCGCTCTTCGCGGCCGTATCGCCGAGTGCCTTGGCCTGTTCCGCGAGCGCCTGCATCTGGGCCTTCGCGAACTCGGCCTGCAGTCGCATCACCTCTTGTGGGTCCCTGGCGCGCACGAGCTTTTCGGCGAACACGAAGCTTGCAGCGACATTGTCCTCGGCGAAGCCGAAGGCCTTGCGGCCCAGCTCGCGGGCGCCTTCCTGCATGTTGCCGGCCGAGCTTTCCACCGTGCTGATGGCCTTGGTGGCGGCGTCCATGTAGGTCTCGAACGCCTTCTTGGCCTCCTCGACGCTCTTCTCGGCGAAGGCCCGCATTTCGGGGGGAACCTCGAGTCCTGGTGTTTTCATCGTCCCGTCTCCTGTGCCGCCGCAACCCTAGATCCAGCGTATCATTGTGCGGGCGCACAACAACAACGCGGATTCCCAGGAATCGCTCCCCACAATTAACCGCTTTTGGCGATCCGGCCGGGCTAGACCGCGCAACCCTTGGATTCCACTGCATTCTTTAGCTAAACAATTGGTAAAGCCGCCCGCCCGTCCGGGCCCGCGGCAGGATCGATCATGCAGGACCTTCCGCCGCTCGCGCATCTGCTTGCGGACGCACGCATCGCAGCCCTCATCGCCGCGCCCGCGCCCGCGTTCCTGATCGATTCCGCGGGCAAGCTGCGTTTCGCCAACCGCGCCGGCCTCGCCCTCTTGGGTGCGCGTACCTTGGCGGAAGCCATTACCCGCGGACCCGAAGCACTCGGTCCGTTCGGCGAGGCAGCACGCGAACTGATCCCGACCCTTTCGCCGGCAGGAGCCCCGCGTCTCGAACACCTGCGGCCGCCGGACGGCGGCTTTGTGCAGCCGATCGTGTTCGCCGCGACCCGGTTCAATCTCGGCCGCGATGGCGACGCGGCCCTGCTCGTCGGCATCGATACCGGCCGCGAGCGCATCCTCGAGATCAGGCTTGCCGCGGCGGCCCTGGTCGACGGCGAACACGACGCGTTCGCGCTGCTCGACGCGAGCGGTCGAGCCATTCATTTCAACGCGGCGGCCGCGCCTCTGTTCGGTGGCGGACGTTCGCTCGCCGATCTCGATGTGGCGGCAGCAGCAGCGCTTGCAGCAGTCGAGCGCGACGGCGTCGCCTTCACCAATATCGGCCAGTCGCGCATCGCGCTGCGGCGCATCGAGACCGGAACCGCGGCCTTGATCCTTGCAGTCATTGCATCGCCCGCGGACGCCGCCGCGAGCACGCCGACGATACCTATGCCAACGGCAGCACCCGAACCCGAAACGCTTCGTCGTCTGCCCGCACGCTTCGTGTGGCAGATGGATGCCGACGGACGCTTCGCCTCGGTTTCGCCCGAACTTGCCATGGTGGTCGGAGCATCCGCCGCGGCCATCGTCGGTCTCGACTGGCCCACGGTCGCTTCCAGGCTCGGCATAATCGACGGCGGCGCAGTCGGCGCAGCCGTCGCACGGCGCGACACCTGGTCTGGCGTCTCCGTGCACTGGCCGGTGGCCAATTCCGATCTCGCGCGGCCAGTGGACTTGGCCGCACTTCCCCAATTCGATCGCGAGCGGAACTTTCTCGGCTATCGCGGCTTCGGCGTGTTTCATGACCCGGTCGCTCGCCTTCACGCCGAAAAACCGATCACGCCGAAAGAGCTGCCGTCCGCGCCGCGCGAGGAACCGGCCGCTGAGCGCGCTCCTGCTCGCCAGCCACCCGTGCTCATCGAGCATCCGGAAAATGTGGTTCCGATGCGCGGCGCCCCGTCCGACCCGCTGCGCCGGCCGGTGCTGACGCCCGGCGAGCGCAACGCCTTCCGCGAGATCGCCCGCGCCCTTGGCGCACGGCTACAAGCGGACGAGCCGAGGAAGCCGGCCGCCGATCCCCTCGAAGCCCCGGCGGTGCCGCCCGTCCGCGCGCCAGCCAACCCCGAGCCGACGAGGCCGGAACCCGTTGCCCCGACCCTCGCTCGCACCGTCGCCAATGGTGAGCGCGCGGTACTCGATCGATTGCCGCTTGGCGTCGTGGTCCATCGCGGCGAGCGCATCCTCTATGTCAACCGCGTCCTGCTCGATTGGACCGGTCTCTACAGTCTCGATGCCCTGAATCATGCGGGCGGGCTAAAGCGTCTGTTTTCCGGCGCATACGAAGACGAGACCCAGGCCCCCGGCGAAGCCGGCCGCACTTTCGCGATTTCCGGTCGTAACGGCGAGCCAATCCCGGTGGAAGCGCGACTGCTCTCTGCGCCGTGGGAGGGTGAAAGTGCGCTGGTCTATGTTCTGCGCCGCGCCGGCGCCGGGCTCGATGAGCGGCTCGAGGCCTCGGAACTGGCGTTGCGCGAAGCCGAGGCCACCACGCGCGAACTGCGCGCTATTCTCGACACCGCCACTGACGGCGTGTTGCTCATCAACCGCGAAGGCAAGATTCTCGGCATCAACCGCTCGACCGAAGCGCTGTTCGGCTTCGACGCCAACGAGGTGGAGGGCCAATCCTTCACCATGCTGTTCGCCCAGGAAAGCCAGCGCGCCGTGGTCGATTATCTCGACGGATTGGCCGTCAATGGCGTCGCCAGTGTGTTGAACGACGGCCGCGAGGTGCTCGGCCGCGTGCGCGAGGGCGGGCTGATTCCGCTGTTCATGACGCTCGGCCGCGTCGGCGAAAGCACGGACAAGTTCTGCGCCGTGTTCCGCGATATTTCGCAATGGAAGCGCGCCGAACAGGAACTCGTGTCCGCCCGGCGCAGCGCGGAGAAATCGAGCTCGCAGAAATCCGATTTTCTCGCCAAGATCAGTCACGAGATCCGCACACCCCTGAACGCGATCATTGGTTTCGCCGAGGTGATGGCCGACGAGCGTTTCGGCCCGATCGGCAACGAGCGTTACCGGGAGTATCTCAAGGATATCCAGGCTTCCGGCTCGCATCTGATCTCGCTCATCAACGATCTGCTCGACCTCTCCAAGATCGAGGCCGGCAAGCTCGATCTCACGTTCGCCAGCGTTGATCTGAACGACATCGCCAGCCAATGCATGTCGATCATGCAGCCGCAAGCCAACCGCGAGCGCATCATCATCCGCACGTCGCTGGCGCCCAATCTGCCGCCGGTCGTCGCCGACGCGCGTTCGATCCGCCAAATCGTGCTCAACCTATTGTCGAACTCGATCAAGTTCACTCATCCCGGTGGCCAAGTGATCGTCTCGACCGCGCTTGCCGAGGGCGGCGAGGTAACGTTGCGGGTCCGCGATACCGGCGTCGGCATGTCCGAGAGCGAGGTCAAGACCGCGCTCGAGCCGTTCCGGCAGCTCGCCACGTCCGGCCGCTCCGGCTCCGGCGGAAGCGGGCTCGGACTGCCCTTGACCAAGGCGTTGGTCGAGGCGAACCGGGCGAGCTTTGCGATCAAGAGCGCGCAGAATTCCGGCACCCTCGTCGAGATCACGTTCCCGACCACTCGCGTGCTTGCGGAATAAGGGGCCAGCGCGGGCGTACTTTGCCATTGACGCCGCACGCCGGAATTGCGAAAAACTAAGTAAGAACAATAGCTTAGAAGAATTCTAAGAAACGCTGGGAGATCGGTCTCTTGATCGTCTGTTCGTGCAACGTCCTGACGGATGTGCAAGTGCGCGAGACGCTCGACGTCAACGCACCGCGCACGACGCTCGAGGTGTATCATTGCCTTGGCTGCAGCCCGCAATGCGGCCGCTGCGCGCGAACCATCAAGGCGATCATGGACGAAGCGCTCGGCCGCCCCTGCGACGCCTGCGCCGTCTCCTGCCCATTGCCGAACCTCGATCCGGCCAAGTAGCCGTCTCAAAATAGTCCCGCCGCGTGGTTTTCCAGGCCGCAATACGGCTAGCTAGACATTAATTTGGAACTATTCTAAACTATCTTTCTTCAACGATTTTTTCGCGAGGCGGCCATGAAGGGCGACCCGAAAGTCATCGAGTATCTGAATCGCGGCCTGCGCTCCGAGCTCACCGCGATCAACCAATACTGGCTGCATTACCGGATGCTGGATAACTGGGGCTACAAGGCGCTCGCCAAGCAGTGGCGCAAGGAATCGATCGAGGAGATGCAACACGCCGACAAGTTCGTCGACCGCATCATTTTCCTCGACGGCTTTCCCAACATGCAGGTGCTCGACCCGATCCGCATCGGCCAGAACGTCAAGGAAGTGCTCGATTGCGATCTGGCGGCGGAAATCGACGCGCGCGCTCTCTATCAGGAGGCCGCGACCTACTGCCATTCGGCCAAGGACTATCCATCGCGCGATCTTTTCGAGGAGCTGATGAAGGACGAGGAGCACCACATCGATTTCCTCGAGACTCAGCTCGATCTAGTGAAGAAGCTCGGCCTCGAACTCTATGCCCAGCACCACATCGGCGAACTCGAGGACGGCAAGTAATCACCGCTGCGCTGAGCGACGCGCGCCCGCTGCAACCGCGTGCGGGCGCGATGATTTTTGGCAAGCTTCGAACCGCTCCAATCTGGAGTAGTTTGGATCCGATCTAAGCTATTGATATTACGGCCGATTTTCTTGACGCTGCCCCTCGCCCTCCGTAGTCCTAGCGCTCGTTTCGTCTATGGAGCAACGCCATGCCGGGTCTGGGAATCGTCCGCCGCGCCGTGTCCGGCGCCGCCTTCATGGCGCTAGCCGTTTGTCCAGTCACCGCCAGCGCACAAGAGGTCAATCTCTACACCACGCGCGAGACCGGACTGATCCAGCCGCTCCTGGACGCCTTCACCAAGTCGACCGGCATCAAGGTCAACGCCATCTTTATCAAAGACGGCTTGATCGAGCGCGTGAAGGCGGAAGGCCCGAACTCTCCGGCTGACGTGCTGATGACCGTCGACTTCGGCGGGCTGATCGACGCGGTCGACCAGGGCGTGACCCAGCCTGTGCGCTCAGAAGCGCTCGCTTCCGCCATCCCGGCGAACCTGCGCGACCCGGACGGCCAATGGTATGCGCTCTCGCTGCGCGCGCGGCTCGTTTATGTCTCCAAGGACCGCGTGCCGCTCACGGCCATCACCTACGAGGAGCTCGCGGACCCGAAATGGAAAGGCAAGATCTGCATCCGCTCCGGCCAGCACCCCTACAACACGGCTCTCATCGCCGCCTACATCGCGCGCTACGGCGAGGCCAATGCCGAAGCTTGGCTGCGTGGCGTCAAGGCCAATCTCGCGCGCAAAGCCACCGGCGGCGATCGCGAGGTCGCGCGCGATATCCTGGGAGGCATCTGCGATATCGGCGTCGGTAATTCGTATTACGTCGGCCTGATGCGCAGTGGCAAAGGCGGGCCCGACCAGCTCAAGTGGGGCGATGCCATCAATCCGCTGTTGCCGACCTTCAAGGGCGGCGGCACGCACGTGAATATTTCCGGCGCCGCTGTCGCCAAGTATTCGCCGAACAAAGCCAACGCGCAGAAGCTGCTCGAATATCTCGTCTCCAACGAGGCGCAAGGGCTCTATGCAAGGGTGAATTACGAGTACCCGGTGCGCAACGGCGCCGCGGTCGAGCCGATCATCGCAAGCTTCGGCGCGCTCAAACCCGACTCGCTAGACCTCGTCGCCATCGCCAGAAATCGCAAACAGGCAAGCATCCTGGTCGACAAGGTCGGTTTCGATCAATAGCGCCGTGCGGCCCAGCAGGCGCCCGAGCCTTAACCCATGAGCATCGCGCACGCACCGGTTCGGCGGAGTGACGGCGGTGGCTGGACGCTCGCGTCGCTGCTTGTCGCGGCGATCGTGCTGGCTCCGATCGCCGCCCTCTTCGCTATCGCTGCGCAGGGCTCCGGCGACCTCTGGCCACATCTCCTCGCCTATGTGCTGCCGCAAGCGGTCCACGACACCGCACTGCTTCTGCTCGGCGTCGGCGTCGTCACCGTCGTGGTCGGCGTCGGCACCGCCTGGCTCGTCACCACCTGCCGCTTTCCAGGCCGCGGGTTCTTCGATTGGGCGCTGCTGCTACCGCTCGCGGTTCCCACCTATATCGTTGCCTTCGCCTATCTCGATATTCTGCATCCGCTCGGACCGATCCAGACGGCGCTGCGGGCGCTGTTGGCGATCGACGACCCGCGCGGGCTTTGGCTGCCGGACGTGCGTTCGCTGCCCGGCTGCATTCTGCTCCTGGGCTTCGTGCTCTATCCTTATGTCTATCTCGCCGCGCGCGCGACCTTCCTCATGCAATCCGCGCCCGCACTCGAAGTCGCGCGCACGCTCGGCGCCGGCAGCCTTGCGACCTTTCTGCGCGTGGCGCTGCCGCTCGCCCGCCCCGCCATCGCCGTCGGTGCGACGCTGGCGCTGCTGGAGGCGCTGAACGACATCGGCGCTTCGGAATTTCTCGGCGTGCGCACGTTCACAGTCTCGATCTACGCCACCTGGGTGAACCGCTCGAGTCTGCCGGGCGCGGCCCAGATCGCGCTCGTCATGCTCGCGGCCGTGCTTGCGCTGGTGCTCCTGGAACGTTGGGGCCGGCGGCACCGGCAGTTTTCCGGCGGCAGCCGCCACTCCCATCCTCCTGCACTCGCCGAGCTCTCCGGCATCGCAGCGCTCGGCGCATTCCTGGCCTGCGCAACGCCCATATTGATCGGCTTTTTAGTCCCCGCTTTGCATCTTGCGAATGAGGCCTGGACGCGCATCGAGCTCGTGGGCCTCGCACGCAATGTCGTGATCGAAGCGCGGAACAGCGTTCTGTTCTCCGCCGCAGCGACCGCCGTCGCCCTTGTCCTGGGTCTGGTGCTCGCGCATGCCGCACGCCTCGACCGCGGCGGGCTCGCCGACGCGGCGGCACGCGTCGGTTCGCTCGGCTACGCGATCCCGGGAACCGTGCTTGCGGTGGGACTGCTGGTACCGCTCGCCACTTTCGACAATACGCTCGACGCCGCCACCCATCAGTTCCTCGGCTTCGGCACCGGGCTCCTGATCTCGGGCTCGGGCGCCGCGCTCGTGCTCGCCTATGTGATCCGCTTCCTCGCCATTTCCGCGACCGGCGTAGAAGCGGGCTACGCCAAGATTCCGGCGAGCCTCGACATGGCGGCGCGCAGCCTCGGCGAAAGCACGCGCGGCACAATGCTTCGTGTGCATCTGCCGCTGCTGAAGCCCTCGCTCGGTGCCGCGGCGATTCTGGTGTTCGTCGATTGCATGAAGGAATTGCCCGCGACGCTCTTGCTGCGGCCGTTCGGCTTCGAGACGCTCGCCACCCACATCTACGCCGAGGCCGCGCGCGGCACCTATGAGGACGGCGCGGTCGCGGCGCTGATGATCGTGCTCGTCGGCCTGGGACCAGTGGTGCTGCTCGCTCGCATGAGCCGGCCGCCGCTGTTGCCCGCAATCCGCAGCAGCGTCCCCTAGGTCTTGAGCGCCGGAAGGTCCCGATAGAGCTCAAGCGCCTCGGGATTGGCCAGAGCCTCGGTGTTCTTCACCGGCCGGCCGTGCACCACGTCACGCACCGCAAGCTCGGTGATTTTCCCAGAGCGCGTGCGCGGAATATCGGAAACCGCGATCACTTTCGCAGGCACGTGGCGCGGCGACGCGCCTGCACGAATCTGGCGCTTAATCCTCTCGGTTAGCGCTTCGTCGAATACGGCGCCGTCCTTCAACCGCACGAACAGCACGATGCGAGCGTCGTGGTCCCATTCCTGGCCGATGGCGATCGCCTCCAGGACCTCCGGAATCTGCTCGACCTGCGCATAGATTTCCGCGGTGCCGATCCGCACCCCGCCGGGATTGAGCGTCGCATCCGAGCGGCCGTGAATGATGATGCCGCCGTGCCCGGTCCATTCAGCAAAATCGCCGTGGCACCACACATTCGGGAAGCGCTCGAAATAGGCCGCATGGTATTTCTTGCCATCGGGATCGTTCCAGAATCTCACTGGCATCGAGGGAAACGGCGCAGTGCAAACGAGCTCGCCGCGCTCGCCTTCGATGTGCCGACCGCCCTCGGACCAGACATCGACCGCCATGCCGATGATCGGCCCCTGGATCTCGCCTTTCCATACCGGCCCGGTCGGGTCGCCGCCGACGAACGAGCCGATCAGGTCGGTGCCGCCCGAGATCGAGGCAAGGTGCACGTCACTCTTGATCGAGGAATAGACGAACTCGAAGCTTTCCGGCGCAAGCGGCGAGCCAGTCGAGGCGATGAGGCGTGTCGCCGACAAATCGAACAGCTTGGCCGGTTCCAGGCCTGACTTTTTCACGGCATCGATATATTTCGCCGACGTGCCGAAGACGTTGATTTTTTCGTCTTGCGCGTATCGAAACAGCGCTTCCGGCCCCGGTGCGAACGGCGAGCCGTCGTAAAGCATGAGCGTCGCCCCGCTCGCGAGCCCGGTGACAAGCCAGTTCCACATCATCCAGCCCAGCGTCGTGAAGTAGAACAGGCGCTCGCCCGCCGCCAGTCCACAATGGAGTTGCTGCTCAGTCAGGTGTTTCAAAAGCGTGCCGCCAGCACCATGCACGATGCACTTGGGAACACCGGTCGTACCTGACGAATACAGAATGTAGATCGGGTGCTCGAACGGCAGCCGCGTGAAGTGCAGATCCTTCGGCGCGAGCGGCGCGAGAAATGCGTCCAGTGAGATCCCGCGCGGCAGCTTCTCAGCCACCGCATCCGCTTCGCCGAGATAAGGAACCACAACGATTTTTTCGGCGCTCGGAAGATTCTCGGCGATGTGCTGCAGCTTCTCCGTAATCGCGACGCGCTTACCGTTGTACCAATAGCCGTCGCATACGAAGAAGACCTTGGGTTCGATCTGGCCGAAGCGATCGAGCACACCACGCTCGCCGAAATCCGGCGAGCAGGACGAAAAAATCGCACCGATCGAGGTGGTTGCCAGCATCAGCGCGATCGCTTCCGGCATGTTCGGCAGCATCGCCGCCACCCGGTCGCCCACGCCTACACCCGCCGCCGCGAGTGCCTGCTGGAGCCGCGATACGAGCACTTCGAGCTCGGCGAAGCTCATATGCCGCTCGGCCTTATCCTCCCCTCGGAACACGAGCGCCGTCGCGTCGTCGCGCCGGCGCAGGAGGTTCTCGGCAAAATTGAGCTTTGCATCCGGAAAGAAGCGCGCACCCGGCATCCGGCCAATATCGACCAGGCGCCGTTCGCCCTTGTCGCCAATGACACCGCAGAAATCCCAGACCAGCTCCCAAAACTCCGCGGGGCTGGCGACGGACCAGGCGTGGAGGTCTCTGTAAGTGGCGAGCTTCAGGCCGATACGCTCGTTGGCTGCCTTGCGGAAGCGGCTCATCGCGCTCGCCGCGACCCGTGCCGGGTCGGGGGTCCACAAGGGCCTATCGGGTGCTATTCCCATAAAGCTTTCCAGCTTGAAACCCCTGCATTCTTAGCGACTTGCGCCGGAAGTGTAAGGCCTTGAAAGCGTCACAGACCCGCACGATGGTCTTTCTTCGGTGCGGGACGCATTAGGGGCGATTCTCGTCCCGCCACCGTTCCCCGCTGGGTGAGTGTCGACGCATGCAACGACTGATCGTCGGCGCGCTAGCCGCCGTTATCCTTCTGGCCGGCGGCTTCCTGCTCATAACTCGGCTGGTGCCCGAGGAGGATGTGCGCGCTGAGGTAACGCGTTCGCTGCAGCGCGCCACCGGTATGGAACCGCGCATTTCCGGCTCGGCCAGGCTCTCCTTCCTGCCCCGCCCGGCGATCCGCCTCGAAGACGTGCGGCTCGAAGACGGGCGGTCCGGCATCTCGACCGGCACGATCGTCGCCACGGTGCGTCTGCTTCCGCTCTTGTCGGGCAATATCGAGATCGCATCGATCATCTTCGAGCGGCCGCACCTTGCTCTTGAAATCGGTTCGGAGGGAATGCGCCTCGCCGGCCTGCCGCTGCATGCGCCCGCGCCGCCGGAACAACGCGCAGCACTGCCAGAACTACGTATTGTCGACGGCGTCGTCGAGTTCCGGGTCGCAGGCCTGGAATCGGCCGATACTCTGACCCGCGTCGAAGCCTCCCTCGCGTGGTCGGCCGCGGGCCTGACCGCGAGCGGAACCTTCGACTGGCGCCGCACATCCATCTCCGGGACCCTCAACCTTGCCGATATCGGCGCACTCCGCAGCGCCAATCGGAGCGGCATTCGGGTCCGTCTGGAAGGTGAAGGGCTGCGCGCCAATTTCGAAGGCGGCCTTGCCTTCAGGAACGGTCCGCAAGTCGAAGGCTTGCTCACGGTCGACGGCAAGTCGCTGCGCAATCTGACCGCCCGCTTCGGCTTCGAACCGCTCAAGCGCGGCGGTTTGGGCCCGTTCTCGCTCAAGAGCCAGGTTGTGCTCACGCCCAGCGCATTTGTGCTCTCGGGCCTTTCCATCGATCTCGACGGCAACCTCGCCGAAGGCGGACTGACGCTCAAGTATGAGGGCGACCGCGCGCTCCTGCAGGGCACGCTCGCCAGCGACACGATCGACCTCACCCATTACGCGGCCATTTCCGCGCCCGGACGCCCGGCGAACGAATGGGTCGACGAGCCCATCCAGCTTTCCAGCTTCGACGCTTTCGATCTCGACCTGCGGCTCTCGGCCCGTCGCATCCTGATCGGCAAGACTGAGATCAGCCGCTTCGCAGCCGCAACGGCCCTCAAGGGCGGCCGGCTCACGCTCAATGTCGGTGAGGCACAAGTGTTCGGCGGCGCCTTCACCGGTACGCTCGCGCTCGTGCGCGGCTCCGCCGGGGCCGACGTGAAAATCCAAGCCGGACTCACCGATTTCAATCTTGATCGCGGGCTTGCGGAGCTTACCGGTGTCCGGCACCTGGAGGGCATCGGCGTGCTCACGTTCGCGCTCGAAGGTTCCGGCAATACTCCGAACCAACTCATGCGCGAGTTTGCGGGTAACGCGAGCCTCGTGATCACCCGCGGCGCAGTTATCGGCGTCAATTTCGAGCAGGTGCTGAGACGCCTCGAGCGCAGGCCGCTATCCAACTTCGCCGACTTGCGCGGCGGACGCACCCCGTTCGAGCGTATCGCGGCCAAGGCGCGCTTCACAGAGGGCAGCGTGATGCTGGAGGAAATCCAGATCGACAGCTCGCTGCTCCGCGTGACGCTTTCCGGAGCGGCCTCGATCGCGCGGCGCGATCTCGAGCTGCGCGGTGTCGCGAGCCTGGTTCGGCCGGCGACCGCGAGCACCGGCGCGGGCACCAAGGTCTTCGATCTGCCCTTCCTCCTCCAGGGCCCCTGGGAAAGTCCGTTCTTCCTGCCCGACGCGGACGAACTGATCCGGCGCTCGGGCGCCGCAGCACCGCTTCTGGATGCCGCTCGCGCGAAGGGCAGCCCCAGCACGGTCCGCTCTGTGATCGAATCACTCACCGGCCAGCGCCCGGCCGGTGAAACTCCGGCGCCCGAAGAGCCGACGGGCTCTCCCGCACCCGCCCAACGCTGAACCGCTCTTCGGGTCAGGCCGGGTCTTGCCGAACCGTTCATGCCGCTTCATGGTGGCGCGCGATTCTCTCCCAGCCGCCCTCACGATCGTCCCTCTCCCGCGCCATGCCCTTTCAGCGCTGTGACCTTTCGTTGATCCGAGCGTTGATACTCGCATTGCTTGGGATCGCGACGTTCGGCTTAAGCGGCGCGCGCGCGCAGCAGGATCTTCCGTCCTACCCTCCGGCCTTGTCGCAGGAGCTTGCTCCGCAACCGGCCACGCCTCCGATCAGCGCGGCGCCGTTGCCGGCGGCCCCCGGCCTTAGCGTGATTGTGACACCGCTCGGCGTCGCCGCCGGCGGAAAGCCCCTGCCGCCGGGAGCGGCCGCGTCCCTGAATATCGTCGTGCGCAACGGCAGCCCGGCGCCGCTCGCGCGCGTGACGCTGACCGTTCGCACCAACGGCTTCAAGCTGGAGCCAGCATCGGCCTGGCGCGTCGAGGGCAACGCAGTCATCGCCGATCTCGGCCGGATCGGCCCGAATGCCGCCGTCGAACGCCGTCTTGCACTGCCAGTCGAACGCGCCACGCTGCTCCCGGGTGCGACCAACCGCATCGCGATCGAGGCCCGCGTCGAAGGCGGACCCGTCGCGAGCGCGGAATTGGCCTTGCGGACTGCCGATTGTGCCGGCGCTTATCACGCAAGAATTTCCGTGCTCCGCACCGGCGCGATTCAGACCGCCAAGAACGAAGCCGACGCGATCCGCAAGAGCGATCCCACTTGGCCGCGCTCGCGCAGTTTTCCCACGACCGGCGCACGTACCGGCCCCGTCGCCAATGCCGAACGGCTCGCTGCCTATTTCCTCGCACAAGGCGGCGCCGACGCGGAGCTCGGGCGCGATCCGTTGCGTTTCAACATCGTGCGCTGGGCGTCGGATCTTACGGCCTATTCGGCGCAACCGGTGAACCCGGCTCTGTGTTCCGGCGCCGAGCAGTTCGTCATCCGCTACCGCGATACGATCGCGCCCACGTCCCGCCGCATCGAAGCGACCCGCACGACCGCTGCAAACGCACTCGAAGCGGCACGCAGTGCGAGCGGCGCCGAACCGGGCGATGATCTCCCGCGCATCATTCGCCGCGCGATCGAAAAGGCTGGGCTGAAAGTATCCGACGAGACTGCTTCGCCTCTGGTGGCACTGGCAGCCGCGCGCGTCTCGTTCGACTCGGAGAAGAAGCCCGACGCGGTCCAAATGGAAACGCTGTCGCTGGCGGAAACTGCCGCCGTGCTGGCCGAAGCTGCCAAGCGCGTCGGGAAGCTCTCCGGTTCGATTGACACCACGCTTGCTGCGATAGCCACCGCCGCCAAAGAGACCTGCGTCTGCGCTTATTGAGCCGCGGCGCCCGCGTCATCCCCGTCTAGATGCGCGAATAGCAGGTGATCCTGCCACTTGCCGGCGATGCAAAGATATTCGCGCGCATAACCCTCACGCACGAAGCCGAGCTTTTCGAGCAATCGGATCGAGCCCGCGTTGCTCGGCAGACACGCAGCTTCGACGCGCCGCAGCCGCAGCGACGTGTGCGCGAACGGCAATAGCACTGCCGCAGCCGCGCTCATGTAGCCCTTGCGCGCGTGCGGTGCGCCGACCCAGTAGCCGAGACTCGCCGATTGCGCCACGCCGCGCCGCACATTGGCGAGCGAAACGCCGCCTACCAGCGCGCGGTCGCTCGCCCGAAAGATCAGGAACGGATAGCCGAGATCGTCATGGAACTCCCGCGCGTAGCGGCGCATGCGCCGGCGGAACGCGCCGCGCGTAAGATCGTCCTCGGGCCAGGTCGGCTCCCACGGCGCGAGAAAGCCGCGGCTTTGCTCGCGCAAGGCGGCCCATTCGGGGAAGTCCGACATTTGCGGCGAACGCAGCCGGACGCCGTCGCCCTCGATCGCGGGCAGCGTCTCGGACCAAACCACCGACCGGAATAAGGCCATAGAGAAAAAGAGGAATTTGCCCCGGGCTCAGGCCGCCCTGCGCTCCAGACTCTCGACGATCCGCGCCGCCGTTTCAAGGCCGGCG
>DATBTC010000023.1:0-3709 GCA_036559465.1 Xanthobacteraceae bacterium | reverse complement strand
GCATGTTGGCCGGCTATCCGTTCGCCGGGCGCGACGAACGAAACGATTGTGCTAGAGTAGGCGGCGTTGCTTAAGCGCTCGCGGCGGAGCGTCGAGGGGTCCCATGGCGGGGAGATTGGGAACCGTTTATGGCCTGATTTTCGGGCTTGTTGTGGTCGTTGCCGGTTCGGCGGCGCTGCCTCCGGCGACCAATGCCGAGAGCGCGGGGAACCGCATCGCGCAAGGCGGTCCCTCGGTCTTTGCCGCGCCTGCGCAACCCAATCCTCAGGCTCAGCCCGCCCGCGCCGGCTCGCCCGGACAGGAAGCGCCGACGCCCGAACAGGTCAAGGCCATCGCCCATGTGCAGACCTGCCTCGCCGAGCTCGGCTATTATAAAGGTCCGGTCGACGGCAAGCGCGGCCGCGAGACCTGGACCGCCTATTGGAACTTCAAGCACGACCACGGGCTTGGCGGTTACAGCGACCTACTCGCCGAGCCCGTACGGCAGAAGCTCGACGAGCTCTGCATCGAGACGGCGGCGATCGAGCCGTCGCCCGGGCAACGGGCTGAGACGGCGGCGACCGATGTTGCTCCTCAACCTGAGTCTTCAAACGAACAGGACGTGGCCGAGGATGAAGGCCCGCGTCTCGATCTCGACTGCCTGCCCGACGAGCTGATCGCGCTGCTGCGCCGCGCGCATGGTGCCGTTGCGGTCAATCGCTGCGCGCCGTCCTGCCTGCCGTCGCCGCGCGGACTCAATCAAAGCCAGCTCGACGAGCTACAAGCGAAGAACGGCGTGGCCTGGTGCCGCGCCTGCGTGCCGATCGACGGCCATCTCGCGCTCGACGACGTGCGGCGTATCGAACGCGCCGGCAATTTGCAGCTTTGCGCCACGCCGCCGCTGCAGCTCCAGCGCTACGGCAGCGGCGCGGGCGACCCGTTGCGATCCTACACGCGCATTCGCGAGCTCTATCGCGCGCTGCCGCCGGCGGAAGAGGATCCCGACGCGTTCGCCGTGATCATCGGCAATCGCAACTACGCCATGCTGCCGGCCAGCGAGACCTCGCAGAACGACGCGAGCGCGATCTATGCCTTCCTCAGCGAGCATCTCGGCTATCGGCCCGATAACATCATCGACGTGCGGGATGCGAAGAAGGCCGATCTGGAGAAACTGTTCGGGGCCGAGCCTGCCCTCGACGGCGAGCTTGCGCGCCTGGTGGAAAGCCAGCCCAACGCCAAGGTGCTGGTGTATTACTCGGGGCATGGCGCGACCGACGCGGCCCAGACCGAGAGTTATTTGTTGCCCGTCGACGTCGAATCCTATCGCGAAGAAATCGGCGGCTACAAGATTTCGACGCTCTACGCCAATCTCGCTCGGCTGAACGCCAAGTCGGTGTTGGTCCTGCTCGAGACGGATTACGGCCGGGACCATGGACCCTTGGTGCTGCCGCCCAACCTGCCGGAGACGCTCAATACCGTGTTGCCGCGTGCGCCGCTGCCGTCGCTGACGGTGCTGGCCGCGTCGGATCGGGGGCAGCGCACGCTGACCGATGTGACCTACGATATCGGCCTGTTCACCCGCTATCTGATCGAGGGACTTGCCGGCAACGCCGACCTGCCGCCGATCGGCAATGGCGACGGCGAGCTCGACAGCGCCGAGATCTATGCCTTCACCGCAGCCTATGTCGACCTCGCGGCGCGCAAGACGTTCGGCATGCTCCAGCATCCGGTCTATTCCAGCGCCGCGACCAGCGGGCTGGCCACCGCGCGGGCCGTGCCCGAAGCACCGCAGTGAGGTTCGGCGCGCGCCTCGCCCTCTCTCCCAAAACTGCTCAGAGCTTAGGCAGCATCCTGCGACCAAATTGTGGGGGAGCGGCTAAAAGCGCTTTACATTGCCTCCAGGATTTCTTACGGGACGAACAGGCTCGTAGGCGATCTCGCTCAAGGGCAGCTCTGACAATCTCAATCTCGTGTGGGAGTAGACATGGGATGGACGTTTTCACTTCTGCCGTCGACCTTCTCCGCGATCGCCACCCCGAGCGTCCGGTCCTTGCACTGAGGCCGCACGCCGCGCGGCGCGCGGCGAATTGGTTTCTCGCCAACTTCCCCGGCCGGGTGCTCTACGCCGCCAAGGCCAACGACGCGCCCGTGATCATGGATGCCCTGGTGGAAGCCGGCGTGCGGGCCTTCGATGTCGCCTCGCTCGTGGAAATCGAGCGCGTGTCGCGCATCCCCGACGCCGAGCTCTATTTCATGAATCCGCTCAAGTCGCGCGGAGCAATCGTGCGCGCCTACCGCGAGTTCGGCGTGCGCAGCTTCGCCTTCGACTCGGACGAGGAACTCGACAAGATCGTGCAGGCGACCGGCGGGGCGGAGGACCTCGACCTGTTCCTCCGCCTGGCCTGTCCCAACACGCACAGCCTCATTCCGCTGGAAGGTAAGTTCGGTGTGTCGAGCGCCGACGCCCCGGCTCTGCTGCTGCGCGCGCGCCAGATCGCGTGCCGGCTCGGCATCACCTTCCATGTGGGCTCGCAAGCGGTGGTTCCAGCCGCCTTCGGCGAAGCGATCCAGCAGGTCGGGCAACTGATCCTGGACTCCGGCGTGATCGTCGATGCCGTCGATATCGGCGGCGGTTTCCCCAGCCGCTACCCGCATTCGGACCCGCCGGAGCTCGCGAGCTTCATGCAGGAGATCGTCCGTGCCGCCGACGCGCTCGCGGTCAAGCATTCCTGCGAGCTGCTATGCGAGCCCGGCCGCGCGCTGGTGGCCGAGGCCGAGTCGGTGATTGTGCGCGTCGATGCCCGCCGCGGCAACGCGCTCTACGTCAATGACGGCGCCTTCGGCACGCTGTTCGACGCCGCCTATTCCGGCTTCCGCTTCCCGGCCCGGCTGGTCGCCACTTCGCGCCGCAAGCAGAAGCCGCTCGTCGAGTTCGCGCTCTACGGGCCGACCTGCGACAGCTCGGACTATCTGCCAGGACCCTTCGTGCTGCCGGAATGCGTACGCGAGGGCGACTATATCGAGATCGGCCAGATCGGCGCCTACGGCCGCGTGTTGGCGAATCATTTCAATGGGTACGGCGAATACGATGAGGTGATTCTCACGGACGAGCCGATGCTGTCGATGTATTCGAGCGCCGACGAGCCCTCTCTCGCCACATTGAAAACCGCGCGCGCTTAAAGCGCTACGCGCAAGACGAAAGCGGGCCGAACTCTGCCGAGCCGGCCCTCTTCAGACCTGTCCGAGACAGGGGCCGGCGTCGAGCCGGCAAGCGATGTCAGTTCTTGGGGGCGCGCTCCGCGCTCTGCACGGCCTCTTCGTGATACCAGGCACTGCCGCAGACGACCCTGGCGACACGCGACGCCGTAAATTCCTCCACGAGCCGTGCCGCATCGCTACGGCCGCCAAGGCGGGCGCGGCCGGCCGCGGGAAACTGATAGATCGTGGCGGACCCCCGATTAGAATTCGCCGTCATTGCTCTCTCCATTTCACTCTTCGCGTCGATGCGTCAGCGCGTAGACAACACATAAGGTTCCCATATCGGAGTCGTAAGAGCGTTTGCACAACAAATTCGCGGAATGACTACAATTTCAGCTTCTTCGATTTTGCTCCTCTGAGCGCCATCTTCCGGCCGGCCAAGTCGCTCGGCCTGCGGAGCCATTGCCGGCACCCTCGACGTTTCGGCCAAGTGACAGGAGTCGTTGCGAAAATTGCTTTCCGCCGTCGCGAG
>DATBTC010000022.1:0-8437 GCA_036559465.1 Xanthobacteraceae bacterium | reverse complement strand
TGGCAGATGGTGCCGGTGGTCTTCAGGCAGTGATTATTGGCGTCACGCCACCATTCGCTCTGGTTGTAGAAGATGCAGCGCGTGTCGAGGCAGAGATTGCCGCCGACCGTGCCCATGTTGCGGTGGGTGGGGCCGGCGATGTGGGCTGCCGCCTGCGCGACCACGGGATGATGCTTGTTGATGGCGGGATGCGCGGCGATCTCGCTCAGCGTGACCGAGGCGCCGAGCTCGAGCGATTTCTCATCGGCGTGAATCGCGTGCAATTCCTGCACGCGGTTCATGTCGATCAGCACCGGCGGTGCGACGATGCCGCGGCGGATGTTGACGACGAGATCGGTGCCGCCGCCGAGCGGCATGGCCTTGGGATTATCCGCGCGCGCGGCGATTGCCTCAGCGAGCGTCTTCGGCGTGACGATGCGGAACTCGGGCAGGGCGTCCATCAGGCGGCCCCCCAACATGGCACAGTGCGCTCCCTCTCCCCGTAGGGGAGAGGGCTGGGGTGAGGGGGTTCAGGCTTTCGAGCTTGTAACCCCTCACCCGCCCGCCGTCGCAAGTGCTCCGGCGGGCGACCTCTCCCTATGGGAGAGGTAAAGAGCGCGTGTGGCGAGGCCAAATACACCATCACCCACCGCCATTCTTCTTCGGCGACTTCTCCGCCGCGCGCCGGCGCTTCTCGATTGCCTCGAAGACGCGATCGGGCGTCACCGGCAGATCGTTGAAGCGGATGCCGATCGCATCGGCGATGGCATTGGTCAGCGCCGGCAGGAACGCCGCGAGCGAGCCTTCGCCGGCTTCCTTGGCACCGAACGGTCCGTGCGGGTCGTTGCTCTCGACGATGCCGACCTCGATCGGCGGAGAATCCTGGATGGTCGGCACGCGGTAATCGAGCATGTTGGCGGTGAGCATCAGCCCGTTGAAATAGGCGGCTTCCTCGCTCATGGCCTGGCCCATGCCCATCCAGACCGAGCCCTGCACCTGGCCTTCGACGGTGAGGCGGTTGAGCGCCTTGCCGCAGTCATGCGCCACCCAGACCTTGTCGACGGTGACGACGCCGGTCTCCTCGTCGACGCTCACTTCCACGACCTGCGCGGAGTAGCTGTAGCCCATGGTGCCGCCGATGGCGGCGCCGCGATATTTCTTTCCGCCGTGCGATTCCGGAATCGTCGAGTAATTGCCGGTGACGATGATGGTGCCGGTGTCCTTCAGCGCCTCCGTCACGACTTCTTCAAATGTTGCGCCCTTGTCCTGCCTGCCGGCGCGATAGACCTCGCCGAGGCACTCGATGTCTTCCGGGCGCGCCTCGAGTTTGCGCGCAGCGGCGTTGGTGAGCAGGCTTTTCAGATTGCGCGCGGCATCGAGCGCGGCATTGCCGACCATGAAGGTGACGCGCGACGAATATGAGCCGTTGTCCTTCGGCACCACCTCGCTGTCGCCGGTGACGACGCGCACGCGCGACAGATCGAGGCCGAGCACTTCGGCGACCGTCTGCGCCAGGATGGTGGTCGACCCTTGGCCTATATCGGCCGCGCCCGAGAGCACGACGATCGAGCCGTCGAAGTCGAGCTTGATCTTCACCGTGGCATGCGGCTCGCCGGTCCAGTTCACGGGTTTGGAGGCGCCGCTGATATAATGGGAGCACGCCATGCCCCATCCCTTGCGCAGGGCCTTTCCGTTGCCGGACTTGCTTTTGCGGTTTTCCCAGCCGCTCTCGCGCTCGACCCAGTCGAGGCATTCCGGCAGGCCGTAGGAGTTCACCATCAGGTCGTTGTCGGTGAAGGTCGGTGCTTTCAGCAGGTTGGCGCGCCGTACCGAGAAAGGATCGAGCCCGAGTTCGATCGCCATCTCGTCCACCAGGCTCTCGAAGGCGAAGCGAATGTCGACAGTGCCGTGGCCGCGGAAGGCGCCGCAGGGCGGCGTATTGGTGAGCACACGGCGGCCGGTGTATTTGACGTTGTGCAGGTCGTAGATGGCGTAGAGCATCGAGCCGGCATAGAGGATCGTCACCACGCCGTAGCCGGAATGCGCGCCGCCGCGCTGGTCGCAGTCGCATTCGATCGCGGTGATGCGGCCGTCCTTGCGCATGCCGATTTTCAGCTTGATGTCGGTCTCGGGCCGGCCGCGATGGGTGATGAACGTCTCCTCGCGCGTCGTCACCATGCGAACGGTGGCATTGGCCTTGCGGGCGAGCAGTGCGGCGATCAGCTCGACATTGAGCGTCTCGGTGCGGCAGCCGAAACCGCCGCCGACATGCGGCTTGATCACGCGGATGCGCGACATGTCCATGCCGAGGATCTGCGACAGCATCAGGTGCACGTAGTAGGGGACCTGCGTCGAGGCGTGCACGGTCATGCGCTCGCGCACGGCGTCGTAGTCCGCGACCGCCGCGTGCATCTCCATCTGGTTCTGGCAGACCTCGGCGCAGTTGTAGGTGCCTTCGCGCACCAGATCGGCCTCGGCGAAGCCCTGCGCGGTCGAGCCGAGCTCGAACAGCACGTCGCGCTCGATATTGCCGGGCTTCTTCTCGTGCAGGAGCGCTGCGCCGGGCGCGAGCGCGTCCTTCGAGGTGTAGTAGGCCGGCAGCTCCTTCACCGTCATCTTGATGCGGCGGAGTGCCTCGCGCGCGGCGTTGTCGTCGAGCGCGGCAACGGCCGCGACCGGCTCGCCGCGGTAGCGCACTTTGTCGCGCGCCAGCGGGTATTCGGTGCGCGCGATCGGCAAAACGCCGAAGCCCTTGTCGCAGTCGACGCCGGTGACGATGGCAATGACGCCCGGCACCTTCAGCGCCGCCGACACGTCGACACTCACGATGTCAGCGTGCGAGTAGGGGCTGCGGTAGATGCGGCCGGCGAGTTGTCCCGGCGCCACGATGTCGGCGGTGTATTTGGCGCGGCCGGAAACTTTCTCCGGGCCGTCGATCATCGGCACGTAGCCGCCAATGTTATGCGCGGGGAGGGGCTTGTTCATAGGACGACCTTGCGCGCATGCCACGAGCACGGCGCGCTCCCTCTCCCCATCGGGGAGAGGGTTGGGGTGAGGGGGATCCGAGCTATCATGAGACCGTAACCCCTCACCCGCCCGCCTTCGCGATGCTCCGGCGGGCGACCTCTCCCTATGGGAGAGGTGAAGAGTGCGCGGTGTGAGACTGCGAAACTCACGGCGCGACCCCCTGCTTGCCGAGCGTCACGGCGAATTTCACCGCCTCGATGATCTTCACGTAGCCGGTGCAGCGGCAGATGTTGCTGCCGAGCGCCTCCAGGATTTCCTCATCGCTCGGATCCGGATTTCTGCGTAGCAATCCGGCCGAGGCCATGATGAAGCCGGGCGTGCAGTAGCCGCATTGCGAGCCGAGCTTCTCGTGGAAACCGCGCTGCACGGCGGAGAGCTGCCCGTCATGGCCGAGCGACTCGATGGTGTCGACGCGCTTGCCCTCAACGGTTGCCGCAAGCGTGAGGCAGGAAAGCGTCGGCCTGTCGTCGACCAGCACCGTGCAGGCGCCACATTCGCCGCCGTCGCAGCCGGTCTTGGTGCCGGTGAGGCCGACCTTCTCGCGCAGGTAATCGAGCAGCAGAATATTGTCGGCGACCGCGTCGGAGCGGTCGCGCCCGTTCAGCCTGCATGACAGCAGCCGGGCCAAAAGTTTCTTCCCCTGCAAGCCGCGCTTATGCGCGCCTTTTCACTATTCTTGTTCGCGAGTCGATACTACCTGCGCCGCCCGTGGCCCCGAAGCGGTTCGGCAAGCCAATTCCCGGGAATGGCTGGAACGTTAGGCGGGACCGAATTTCGCAATGACGTCGGGCGGAATCGCCATCCCGCCGATCTTTTCGGGGTCGTCCTTGCTGCGTACCGCCCAGACGCGGGTTTCCGAGCCCTCGACCGCAAGCTCGCCGTTGACCGAGAGGCGGTGCTCGACGTCGAAACTGGAGCGGCGGAACTCGCTCACCCGCGAGGCCATCTCGATGGCGTCGCCGAACTTCACGGGCTTGAGAAAATTGGCGCGCGCGTCGACCAGGGGAATGCCCATGATGCCGAAGGCGCCGGCGAGCTCATGCGGCTTCACGCCGAGGGCTGCCTCGAACATGTGCCAGGTATTGGTGTCGAAGATCTCGAAGAAGCGGCTGTTGAACACGATGCCGGCCGGATCGCACTGGCCCCATTCGATGGTCAACTGCCTGCGGTAGGTGAACGACGCCACGCGCTGCTCCGATTTTCGCTGCTTCAAGTTATACCGATCACCCTCACCGCTGTCATGCGCGGGCTTGACCCGCGCATCCATGATGAGATTCCACGCGGAATATTCCTACGGTTTTTGCTGTTGCGCTGCCTCATGGATTGCCGGGTCAAGCCCGGCAATGACCGGGGTGAGGTGCCGTGCCAAATTCACACTCGTTTTTTCCGCGCCTTCCGCTTCTTCTTTTTTTTCTTCTTCTTCTTCTTCGGCTCCGGCCATTCGACCACGTCCTGCGAGAGCAGCTCGACACGGGAAACGCGGCGGCGGCTGCGCAACGCAAGCGGCGGCGCGACCGGCAGGTGCGGCGACGTGTCGAGATCGACCAGCAGCTGATCGAGATCCTCCGGCGCTACAACCCAGCTCTTCGGCGTGTAGCGCGCGAGCGAGAACGGCTTCGAATAAGACAGCATCGATTTCTTGCCGCCCGGCAGACAATATTCGTGCGCGAAGCTCATCGCGAGCTCGCGCACGCTGCGATAGATCGGATCGCGCCAGCGCAGAACGGCGTGGTTGGTCTTGCTGATCGCGCCCCACAGGCCGCGCTCGCGAAACAACGTGACGATGTGGTCCTGGTCGCGCGGCAGCGCGCGGATGTCCATCAGAAGCGGCGGCCGGCCGTGATAGGCAAGCGCCGCCGCGGCGAACACCGCAGCCTCGGCGCAATGCGCCATGCGCGCCTCAAGCACGCGGCGCGGCGACATCGCGGTGTCGCCATTAAGACTGAAGTTCACCGGCAGTCTGTCCAGGAACGTCTGAATCTTTTGCGGCGTGTCGAGCCGCGCGAACAGCCGGCGCTCGTGCGGCGACAGAGCGTCGTGCAGCCTGCGGCGATAGCTCGGCATCAGTGAATACGTTCCGGAGTGAGCGACATGTTCCGTGTTTTGCATACGTAAATGGGGCTTACGAGCGTAACCGGCGTTCTCCACAACACGCGCGGGGAAGGAAATTGTTACGCAGGTCGGGGCCCGAAGAAGCAAATTTCTTCTTATTTTCGGGCACTTATTGCGGTCTCGCAGAATAATCTCCTAGTTATCGGCTCCTGTTGATTGCGCTGGAGTTGTTCCGATGACCGATTTTTCGCACGAGCCTCGCCTGCTGCAGCGGATCACGCTCGACAGCTGGGCCGTGGCGATCGCGACCGCGTTCGTCGTCCTGATCGTTCTCGGCATCCTGCCGCGCGTTCCATGGTGAGATCGAGGTAACCCAATGAGCACTGCGGTTGCCGCGGCCTCGCGTTTTTCCCTGCCTCAGCGTTTCGTCGAGCTTCTGCCCGGCGTCGCCTTGCTGCTGACCATCGGCTACAGCGGCAAGCTGATCGAGCAGAGCATCAATGCCTACGGCAAGTCCAATCATCTCGCATTTCCGAACATCGAATATGTACTGTGGGCGATCGTCATCGGGCTGATCGTCGCCAATACCGTCGGCGTGCCGAAGATCTTCAAGGCCGGCATCGCCACCTACGAATTCTTCCTCAAGCTCGGCATCGTCCTGCTCGGCGTGCGCTTCCTTGTCGGCGACGTGCTCAAGCTCGGCGGCATCAGCCTGGTGGCGGTCGCGCTCGAGCTGGCCCTGTCGATCGTGCTGATGACCTGGCTCGGCAGGACGTTCAAGCTCTCGCCCAAGCTCACCAGCCTGCTCGCGGTCGGTTCCTCGATCTGCGGCGTGTCCGCCATCATCGCGGCCAAGGGGGCGATCAACGCCAAGGACGAAGACGCGTCCTTTGCGATTGCCGCGATCCTCGCGCTTGGCGCCATCGGTCTTTTCACCTATCCGCTGATCGGACAATTCGTCGGCTTAACCGATCACGCCTACGGCCTGTGGGCCGGGCTGTCGATCGACAACACCGCGGAAGCGGTCGCCGCCGGCAACCTGTGGTCGGAGCAGGCCGGCAAGATCGCCGTGCTGGCCAAGACCACGCGCAATTCGACCATCGGCTTTGTCGTGCTGGCCTATGCGATCTACTGGGCGGCCAAGGGCGAAGCCCGCACCGTCGACAACAAGCTCGCGTTCCTGTGGGCAAAGTTTCCGAAATTCGTGCTCGGCTTTCTCGCGGTGTCGCTGCTCGCGACCTTCGGCGCCTTCTCGAAGGAGCAGACCGCCGACATCGCCAATTTATCACGCTGGGCCTTCCTGCTGACGTTTGCGGGCGTCGGGCTCTCCACCGACTTCCGCGCCATGCGCAAGCAGGGGCTTTATCCGTTCATCGTCGGCGCAGTCGGCGAAGTCGGCATCGCGATCCTCACGCTTGGCATCGTGATCGCCATCCAGCCCTGGCTGCCCAACTGAGGTCACTGAATGTCGTCCGGTTTCGCCAACATCCCGAAGACCGCGCCCTTCTCCGAGGAGGACGTCGCGCTGCTCAACCGCGTGGTTGGGCCGGCGAATGCCGTTCAACGCGCGTGGCTGGCGGGCTTTCTGGCGGGTGTTGAGTCCGCAACCGGGCAGCAGGCACAACCAGCAGCGCCGGCGCGGCCCGCCGAGCCGCTGACGATTGTCTATGCAAGCGAGTCCGGAAATTCGGAAAAGCTCGCCGGCGATATTGCCAAGGCGGCGCGCAAGAACGGCCTCAAGCCGAATGTCATCGACATGGCGGATCTCGATCTCACCGCGCTCACCTCGGCCAGGAAGCTCGTTTTCATCGTCGCCACCTGGGGCGAGGGCGACCCGCCGGCGCGCGCCGTGCGGGCCTATAACGAGCTGATGGGCGAGGCCGCGCCGCGCCTCGATGGCGTCGAGTTCGGCGTGCTGGGGCTGGGCGATACCGCCTACGTGGAATTCTGTGCCATCGGCAAGAAGATCGACGAGCGCCTCGCGGCTCTCGGCGGCAAGCGCGTCGTCGACCGCGTGGATTGCGATCTCGATTTCGCCGAGCCCGCCGCACGCTGGATCGGCGATGCGGTGAAAGTGCTGACCCCGCCGAATGCCGGCGGCCGCGTCATCGAGGTCGATTTCGGCGGCAAGCCCGCCGCGCCTGCGAGCACCGACATCATCGAGGCCGAGATCACCGAGCATGTCGACCTCAATTCCTCGCGCTCGGACAAGGAAACCATCCACCTGGCGCTGTCGTTCGAGAACGGCGCGCCGGCCTACCAGCCGGGCGATTCCCTCGACCTCTATCCCGAGAACGATCCGGATTATGTGGACGAGCTGCTGAAGGTCGCTGGGCTTGCGGGCGACGAGAAGCTGCGCGCGGACTTCATCAAGGCGCGCGACGTGACCACGTTGTCGCTCAAGACGATCGAGACCTACGCCGAGAAGACCGGCCATCAATACGTCAAGGCGCTCATTGCCGACGGTCAGGCGCGCGAATGGATCGCCGGACGCCAGCTGATCGATCTCATCGCCACCTTCCCGATTGCGCTCGATGCCGAGACGCTGCGCGCGCTGACGCGGCCGCTGGCGCCTCGCGCCTATTCGATCGCATCGTCACGGCGCGAGGTGGGAGATGAAGCACACCTGCTCATTTCCGCCGTGCGCTACGACAGCCACGGCCGCCAGCGCAAGGGTGTCGCCTCGAACTTCGTCGCCGAGCGGCTCAAGCGCGGCGGCCGTGTGCGCGTGAAGCTCAAGCCCAACAAGCATTTCGCGCTGCCGGCGCCCGACAAGGACGTCATCATGGTCGGGCCGGGCACCGGCGTTGCGCCGTTCCGCGCCTTCGTGCAGGAGCGCCGTGCGACGGAAGCGAGCGGCCGCAGCTGGCTGTTCTTCGGCGACCGCACCTTCACGCACGACTTTCTCTACCAGCTCGACTGGCAGGACGCGCTCAAGGACGGCGCGCTGACGCGCATGGATGTCGCCTTCTCGCGCGATACCCCGGAGAAGATCTACGTCCAGCACAAATTGTGGGACCGCCGCGCCGAGCTGGTCGAATGGCTCGACGGCGGCGCCACCTTCTATGTGTGCGGCGATGCCAAGGCGATGGCGAAGGACGTGCGCGCCGCGCTGGTGCGTGCTTTTGCCGACGTGAAGGCTTTGTCCCCCGAAGCAGCCGAGCAGGCGGTGGTGACATTGGAGCGCGAAAAGCGCTATCTGCAGGATACCTACTGATCCCGCCTATTAGACGGCCCGTGAACCGCCTATGACCGACGAAGTGTCGCGCAACGAGCGCATCAAGGAAGCGAGCGACTATCTGCGCGGCACGCTCGAGCAGGGCCTGCGCGAGGAGATCACCGGCGCCATCATCGAGGACGATGCGCAGCTGGTGAAGTT
>DATBTC010000021.1:0-3591 GCA_036559465.1 Xanthobacteraceae bacterium | reverse complement strand
GTGCCCTTGCCGCCCGGCTGCTGCACCGAATGGGTCGCGTCGAACACCACCGGCGCGCCGGTGCTGCGTGCCAGGATCGGCAGCGCGCGCATGTCGGAGACCAGCGTATTGTAGCCGAACGAAGCGCCCCGCTCGGTGACGAGCACGTTGCGATTGCCCGCACCCGTGATCTTGTCGACCACGTTCTTCATGTCCCACGGCGCGAGGAACTGGCCCTTCTTCACGTTGACTACGCGTCCGGTCTTGGCCGCGGCGACCAGCAGATCGGTCTGCCGGCAGAGAAAGGCCGGGATTTGCAAGACATCGACGAACTCGGCCACGCGCGCGCATTGCTCGGGCTCATGCACGTCAGTCAGCACCGCCAAACCGGTACGCTCGCGGATCTCGGCGAAAATCGGCAGCGCCTCTTCGAGTCCGACGCCGCGCGCGCCGCGCGCCGAAGTACGGTTGGCCTTGTCGAACGAAGTCTTGAACACCAAGCCGATCTTCAATTTCTTCGCAAGCTTGGCGAGCGTGGTCGCCACCTGCAGCGCATGCTCACGGCCCTCCATGACGCAAGGGCCCGCGATGATCGCGAGCGGCAGCGCATTGCCGAACTTGACCTTGCCGACGGTGACGACGCTGCGCGTCTTCGGCGCGGAATCCGCCGGCATGAAGTCCTCGGCCTTGAGCTTGCCGCCGCTGACCGCCTTGAGCTTAGAAATCAGCGCGAGCGACGGATTGGTCTTGCGGCTTTCGATTTGGGAGAGGTGCGACGGCGCGCAGCCGAGTGCATCGGCAAGTGAAACGAGCGTGCGGCGATCCTGCTTGCGCCAGGCGGTCAGAGGATGGGGTTCAGTCATTGTCGTTCCACAAAAGGCAGTAATTTTCTACACGAGTGAAATTTCATTGCAAGTGAAAATTACTCAGAAAATGCAATAACCGCTCCGAATGCAGCCTTGGGTCCAACCACGAGCCGCCCTGCCTGATCGCGCGCCGGCACGCCGTTCTTCTGGAGCAGCGTCCGCGTCGCCTTGAGATCGGCAACCAAGAATACAAGCGCCGCCAGCCGCAGTCCCGCGTCCTTCGGCGCGTCGAGACCGAAGGCTTGCTTGAAGGAGCCCGGGTCCATCACCTGGATCGCGCCGCGCGGGGTCAAAATCGTGAGCCCCATCGAGGTCGCGCGGATGTCGTGCACGTCGACCAGCGCTTTGAGGAAGATATGGTGGTCGGTCGGATTCTCCGCGACCAAGACGGCGGCCGCGATCTGCCGCGCGCCGTTCGGGTGGCGCTGCAGTTCGGCCGACCAGAAGCTTTCCGGCGCGGTCTGCATGCAGGTGAAGAACAACGCGTGCGCCGCCGGGTAGTGCGCGAACACGATCTTGAAACCGACCTCGGTCTCGGAACCGTCCGCGTGCTTTCCCCTGCGCGAAAATTCAAGCATAGGGATGCCGCCAAAGCCAGCCGCGTTGAGCGCTGCGTGCTCGGCGCGCGGGTCCTTACCTTCGACCACCAATCCCGAAAGCCCCTCGCCTACCTCGTTCAGAAAAGAATTGTTGAAAGCTCCGAACGTCGCGCTCGCAGTCTTCTCCGGTTCTACCACCGCCAAAATCTCCAGGAAAAAGCCCGAAAACTGCACGAGCCGGTTTTCGGTGCCCCAAGGATGCCGGTTGCGCGCACCGACCTGGAAGCCGAGCCGCTCATAGAACGCGCCGGCGGCTCCGAGATCGCGCACGGCATGGACAATGTGATCGAGACCGCGGGCCATGACCGGAACCTATCCGAAAATCAGACCAGCCGGCTCTGATGCACCGCCGCCCCGATGAACGAGGCGAACAGCGGGTGCGGCTCGAACGGGCGCGATTTCAGTTCGGGGTGGAACTGCACCCCGATGAACCAGGGGTGCTCCGGGTACTCGATGATCTCCGGCAGCAGCCCGTCCGGCGACATGCCGGAGAAGCGCATACCCTTGTCCTCAAGCCGTTCGCGATAGCCGGTGTTCACTTCGTAGCGGTGGCGGTGGCGCTCGGAGATTTCGGTCTCGCCGTACATTTCCGCAACCCGGCTGCCCTTATCGAGCTTCGCGGCGTAGGCGCCGAGCCGCATCGTGCCGCCCATGTTGCCGCCCATCTGGCGCCGCTGCAGCTCGTTGCCCTTCATCCATTCGGTGAGCAGGCCGACCACCGGCTCCGGCGATGGTCCGAACTCGGTGGAATTCGCCGCCTCGACGCCCGCTAGATTCCGCGCCGCCTCGATCACCGCCATCTGCATGCCGAAGCAGATACCGAAATAGGGCACCTGCCGCTCGCGCGCGAAGCGCGCCGCCTTGATCTTGCCCTCGGCCCCGCGCTGGCCGAAGCCGCCGGGCACCAGAATCCCGTTCACGTGTTCGAGGAACGGCGCCGGGTCTTCCCGCTCGAACAGATCGGCCTCGATCCAGTCGAGCTTGACCTTCACTTTGTTCGCGATGCCACCGTGGCTGAGCGCCTCGATCAGCGATTTGTAGGCGTCCTTCAGTCCCGTGTACTTTCCGACGATGGCGATGGTGACGTCGCCTTCCGGGTTGCGGATGCGGTCGTTGATCGTCGCCCAGCGCGCAAGATCAGGCTCGCGCCCCTTCTCGATGCCGAACGCGGCGAGCACTTCGCCGTCGAGCCCGGCCGCGTGATAGGCCTCCGGCACCGCATAGATGTTATCGACGTCGCGCGCTTCGATCACTGCGCTTTCGCGCACGTTGCAGAACAAGCCGAGCTTGCGCCGTTCCTCGCGCGGAATTTCGCGGTCGGTACGGCACAAAAGAATGTCGGGCTGAATACCGATCGAGCGCAGCTCTTTGACCGAGTGCTGCGTCGGCTTGGTCTTGAGCTCGCCCGCGCCGGTGACATAGGGCAACAGCGTGAGGTGGATATAGATCGCGCTGCCGCGCGGCAGATCGTTGCCGAGCTGCCGGATCGCTTCGAAATACGGCAGACCCTCGATGTCGCCGACCGTGCCGCCGATCTCGCACAGCACGAAATCGAAACCGTCGTTGCCGTCGCGGATGAATTCCTTGATCGCGTTGGTGACGTGCGGGATCACCTGGATGGTGGCGCCGAGATAATCGCCGCGGCGTTCCTTGGCGAGGATCTCCTGATAGATCCGCCCGGTGGTGATGTTGTCCTGCCGGGTGGCGGGGCGGCCGGTGAAGCGCTCGTAATGGCCGAGGTCGAGATCGGTCTCGGCGCCGTCGTCGGTGACGTAGACCTCGCCGTGCTGGTAGGGCGACATGGTGCCGGGATCGACGTTGAGATACGGGTCGAGTTTGCGGAGCCGCACCGAATATCCGCGCGCTTGCAACAGCGCGCCGAGCGCGGCGGAAGCAAGACCCTTGCCCAGGGAGGAGACCACGCCGCCGGTAATGAAAATGTACCGCGCCATGGGACCTAACCTCTAATCCTCAAAAAGCGATTCGACGAGCGAAATCGCATCGCATGCCAAAAAAAGCCGAAGGGCCGGAAATCCGGCCCTTCTTGGTGAGTTTTACTGCGAGCGGGGCACTTGCGGCCCGGCTGGTGCTGCCGGCGTCGCGGGCGCGGGCGGACGCAGCTGATCGAGAATGGAGGGCCCGCTCGT
>DATBTC010000020.1:0-51161 GCA_036559465.1 Xanthobacteraceae bacterium | reverse complement strand
GCCGAGCGCGGCCTCGCAGGCCACCTTGATCAGATGCGTCGCGTTCGGGGTCGATTGACCGGCACGGCCGGCTGGGTCGGCGCCGGCGACATTGAAGTAGCGCAGCACCATGGCCGAAAGTCCGTGCGCGGCCGCCGTGTCGCGCAGGATCCATTCGCTCATCAGCTTCGACGTGCCGTATGGTGATTCCGGCTTGGGCCTGGCGTTCTCATCGACCGGGTTGGTGTCGGGATTTCCATAAACTGCCGCGGTCGAAGAAAACACGTAGCGCTTGACGCCCGCGCGCACGATCGCCGACAGGAGGGTGCGCGCATTGGCGGTGTTGGCGAGATAGTAGCCGAGCGGGTCGGCGACCGAGTCGGGGACGACGACCTTGGCGGCGAAATGCGCGACCGCTTCGACATCGTGCTCGCGCAACGCCTTCTCGACCAGCGCCTCGTCGCCGACGTTGCCGACCAGGAGTTTCGCCGGCTCCGGAACGGCTTTGCGGCTGCCGGTAGAGAGATCGTCGATCACTACGACCTGCTCGCCGGCATCGAGCAGGGCGAGCACCATATGGCTGCCGATATAGCCGGCGCCCCCGGTCACCAGTACGGCCATGACGAATCGCTTTCCCGAACTCGCTGGATTTCTAGTATAGAAGCCGGTTCTCGCGAACGCGCAGGTCGTCGGCTTCAACCATCATGGTTACGAGATCGGCCAGGGTCGTGGCGGGGCTCCAGCCCAGCTCACGCCGTGCTTTGGCCGCATCGCCGAGCAGGTAATCGACTTCTGCCGGGCGATAATAGCGTGGATCGATGCGAATGATCGTTTTTCCGCTCTTGCGGTCGATACCGGTTTCCCCGTCGCCCTTGCCTTTCCAGTCGATGGCGAATCCGAGCCGTTCGGCGGCGAGCTCGCAGAAACCGCGGACCGACGTTGTCGTGCCGGTCGCCAGTACATAATCGTCGGCTGCCGGGCGTTGCAGCATGCGCCAGATGCCATCAACGAAATCGCCGGCAAAGCCCCAGTCGCGCTGGGCCTCGAGATTGCCGAGCGAGAGGATCTCGCGGCGGCCGTGCTTCACTTCGGCCAGCCCGGCGGTGATCTTGCGGGTGACGAATTCGCGGCCGCGTAGCGGCGATTCATGATTGAACAGGATTCCGGACACAGCGAAGAAGCCATAGCTCTCGCGATAATTGACGGTCAGCCAATGGGCGAAGAGCTTTGACACGCCGTAGGGGCTGCGGGGATGGAACGGGGAATTCTCGTTTTGCAACTTCGTGCGATCGGCCACCTTGCCGAACATCTCGGAGCTCGAGGCCTGATAGAGGCGGATTTTGGGATCGACGGTGCGGATCGCTTCCAGGAGTCGGGCGTTGCCGAGCGCGCCTACTTCGGCAGTGAGGATCGGCTGTTCGAATGACACGGCGACGAAGCTTTGCGCGGCGAGATTATAGATTTCGTCGGGCTTGGCATGCTCGATCGCGCGCATCACGTTGGTGATCTCGGTCAGGTCCAGTTCCACCGGCTCGATATCGTTCTCGATACCGAGCTCCATGAGCCGGCTCATGCGCGGCGCGGCGGTGCGGCGCACGGAACCGACCACGCGGTAGCCCTTCTGCAGCAGGAGGCGGGAAAGATAGGCGCCGTCCTGTCCAGATACGCCTGTGATCAATGCGGTCTTCGGCATGGCTATTCCGATTCTCCGCGCGGCCGCGGATTGGCATAGCGTTTCACGCGTGGTTAAAGCAAGGTCGGATCCGAAATCGTGCCGGGGCGCCGAGTGGCTGCTGCAGAATTGCCGCGCATCCTAGGAGTTGCTCGCTGATCCCATGCGTTTTGCTCTCGCAGTCGTGAAACTTTTCCCCTGGGGGGGCGTCCAGCGCGACTGTCTCAGGCTCGCGCGCGCCTTGCAGGACCGCGGCCACGAAGCGACGATTTTTACAAGCAGCGCGGAAGGACCGCTACCGGCCGATACCGCCATCGAAATCTTGCCGGCGCGCGCGCTCACCAATCACGGGCGTAACCGGCGCTTTTCGGATGCGTTGGCCCGCGCGGTCAAGGGCCGATATCAGTGCGTCGTCGGTTTCGACAAACTCTCCAGTCTCGATATTCTCTATTGCGTCGATCCGTCCGTGAGCACGCGTGCCCACAATCTTTTGGGCTGGTTTCCACGGCGCCGTACATTGCTGGCGCTCGAAGCGGCGTCATTCGTCAAGGAATCTCGTACCCGTATCATTGGGCTGTCGCAGATTCTGTTCGACGAATACCGGCGCGCCTGGGGTACGCCCGCCGAGCGATTTACTTTGCTGCCGCCGAATATCGATGTGGCACGGCGGCGCCCATATTTGCGAACCGACGGCACCCGCGAACGGCTACGCCGCACACTCGGTCTTTCCGATGAATTTGCCCTGCTTTCGATCTGCGTGCAGCCGGAAGTGAAGGGTGTCGACCGGACAATCGACGCGCTGGTGAGTCTTCCTGCTGCGCTGCTTCTGGTTGCCGGAGTCGATCCAGGCGGTGCGAGAGCGCGGCGTATCATGGAAATCGCGGGCGCGAACGGCGTGGCCGAGCGCGTGCGTCTGTTGGGCCCGCGCGAGGGTATTTCGGAACTCATGGCCGCCAGCGACCTCTTCGTGCACCCCGCGCGGTTGGAAACGACCGGAGCCGCGATCCTCGAAGCGGTAGTCAACGGACTTCCGCAAGTGACCAGCGCCAGGTGCGGTTACGCGTTGCACGTTCAGCGCGCGGATGTCGGCATCGTGTTGGAAGAGCCGTTTTCGGCGCGAGCGCTCGAACAGGCGCTTGCCGTCGCGGCCGATCCAGCCCGGCGCGCGCAGTGGTCAGCGAACGGAATCGCCTATGGAGCGGACCCCGAACTCTACCGTGGCATCGAGCGCGCGGCTGAGTTCATAATTGCCGACGCCGCTCGATAAGAACGCAGCCGAGCGTGTGCGAGCTTCGATCCCGCTCAATCGCCAATCGCTGCCTGCGCGAGCAATTTCGCGGCCCTGGCCGGATGCAGAGAAACCAAAAGCGCGAGCAGGCGAACACGGCCAAGCCACGATGGGTGGTCCTTGCGCTGAAGCAGATGGAGCAGGGCGCTCTGGGCAAGCCGCCGTTCGCCATGATCGAGCCGCGCGGCCAGGCCTTCGAATGTCGCGGGTTCGAGCGTCGCTGGATCGAGACTCGCGGCGTCGTCCGGATCGGCGAATTCGAGCAGGCGGAAATCGCGGGCGTCCTGCGCAAAATACGAACTGGAGCTAGTGGTTCGCCAATCGGGCGGCGCCGTGATTCCTTCGAGCGGATCGGGCCGTCCGGCCTTGCGCTCGGCGGCGGCGCGGCGCGCGAGGCGCACGGAAAACGCCATCCGCACCTTGCGGCGTTCGGTCACCGTCTGCGCGTGTACGCGATAGCGCACCAGCGTCTCAGGCAAGTTGGCGACCCGCGCGCGTTCGGCGATGCGCAGCCAAAGGTCATAATCTTCCGCCCCCGCGAGCGCCTCGCGGTATCCGCCGCAGGCGCGCGCCAGCTCGGTCCGCATGAGGATCGTCGAATGGATAAACGGATTGCCGCGCTTGAGCGACTCGAGAAGAGAAGAGTGGTCCATGGGAGGTTTTCGGGTTTTAAGAACCCTTCCACGCTCGTCAATCTCCTCGGCGTAACTGCCGAGCAATCCGAGTGCGGGATCGCCATGGGCGGCTTCGACCTGGCGGGCGAGCCGGTCGGGAAGTGAAATGTCATCGGCATCGAGCCTTGCGATGAACGGCGTGCGGACGCCGGCCATGCCCCGCTTCAAGGCAGCGACGAGACCCATCGGCTCCTGCCGAATAACCGCGATCCGCGAATCGGCCTGCGCGATCTCGGCGAGGATTGCCGGGGTCGCGTCGCGGGACCCGTCGTCTACGGCGATGAGTTCGAAATCGCGCAGCGTCTGCTTCTGCAGGCTCTTAATCGCATCCCGCAGAAAGCGTTCGCCGTCGCGAACCGGCATGACGACGCTTACGAGCGGTGAAGGCATTGTTCAGGACGCCGAAGATTTTTGGCACGCGGACCTCGGCAGACGATCAAGCCGTGATCGCGGGCGGCAAACGAAACTGAACTGATCGGCCTCGACTTTGCAACTCCCAAATGGACTCCGCCCATGACACCATCGTTGCGACCTTGCCTTAGCTCGGCTAAGCAATGCCCGGCGCGGGCCCTGCCGCGCGGACGTGAGCTCGCAGACCTCCATCGTGCGAATCCTAGAAATCGGCGACCACCACTTTTGCGCGGATGTCTATCCGGAGCGCACGACACTCTTGTGGACCGGCTGGCGACCGCCGTTCAAGCGCGACCAGCTTGTCTATCAGGATTGCACACCGCTGCGATTCCTCAGTGCGATGCGAGACGTCAGGGCCGGAAAATACGATCTGGTCGTCGCCTATGCCGGGCTATATTCGCCGTGGCACCCACGCAACTGGTTGCGCGCGTTCGCGCGCGAGCCATGGAAGCCCATCGCAACGCTCACGCGAGGGTTCGGCGTTTCGTGGCTCCGCTACTCGCGGATACGGGTGCCATTCGTGGTGCTCGACATGAATGATGCCTCCCTCATCGGTCGGCATAACTTTTTTTTGCTCGATAAAGCGCCATTCGTGTTCAAGCGGGAGCTGCCCGCCGACCGCTGGCACGCAATTGTGGGATCCGCTCATACCTATCTTCCGACAGTTCGCATACGCCGCAAGCGGTTTTGGCAGGAGCGGCTGCAGAAAATACATCCGATTGCGTTGCCGATTCGGCGCGTCAATGTCGATAATCTCTACGAGGGCGATTTTCCGGACAAGACTGCGGACATCTTTTTTTCGGGGGAAGTCGAGGCGAATTCCTGGGCTCGTCGGAGCGGAATCGCCGAGCTTAAGAGTCTCGCTGCACATGGGATAAACGTGGACATTGCGGACCAGCGCTTGCCGCGAGCCGAGTTCCATTGCCGCATGGCGAAGGCATGGCTTGCTTGGTCGCCGGCCGGAATGAGCTGGGAGTGTTTCCGCACCGGGGAGGCCGCTCAATGTCTTACGGTTCCACTCGTTAATTATCCCACGGTCGAGCGCCACATGCCCCTGCTCGACGGTGAGCATGCCTTCTATTACGGCGTCGAGCCGGGCGGATTGAAGCGGGCGGTCGAGATCGCGCTAGCCGACAAGGGAAAGCTGAAGCGCATGGCGATCGCAGCTCGCGAGCACGTACTCACCCACCATACGCCGCGCGCAATCGTCGACCATGTGATCGAGACGGTCCTAACCCGGGGCAAGTGAGAGCTTATTTACCTCTGCTTGGATTTGCGCCCTCGACCGGTTGAGCGCCGCCCATGACGCCGTCGTTGCGACCCTGCCGTAGCTCGGCTAAGCAATGCCCGGCGCGGCGCCTGCCGTGTGGACGCGAGCATATAGACCTCCATCGTGCGAATTCTCGAGATCGGCGATTACCACTATTGCGTGCACGCCTATCCGGAGCGCACGACGCTTTTGTGGACCGGCTGGCGACCGCCGTCCCAGCGCGGCCGGATTGCCTATCAGGATTGCGCGCCGTTGCGATTCCTCAATGCGATGCGGGACGTCAGGGCCGGAAAATACGATCTGGTCGTCGCCTATGCCGGGCAGTATTCGCCGTGGCATCCGCGCCTGTGGTTGCGCGCGTTCGCCCGCGAACCATGGAAGCCGGTTGCGACGCTGTCGCGCGGATTCGGCGTGTCGTGGTTGAAGTTCGCGCGCCCATCGGCGCCGGTGGTGTGCCTCGATATGAGTGATTCCTTTCTCATCGGCGTCCACAATTTCTCATTGATCGATATGGCGGATGTCTATTTCAAGCGCGAGTTGCCGGCCGACCGCTGGCATTGTTTCGTCGGCCCCGGACATCCCTTCTTTCCATCCGCGCGCATGCGGCGCATGCCGCACTGGCAGGCGCGGATCGATAAGCTCCGGCCGCTCTCGCTGCCGGTGCCGAAGTTCGAATTGCCGAAACTTGCCGCCGATGCTTTCCCTGAGAAAACCGTGGACATCTTTTTTGCTGGCGAGGCGGAAGGCAATTCGTCGGTCCGCCGGCGCGGCATCGAGGAGCTCAAAGCTCTTGCGGAGCGCGGTATCCGCGTCGATGTGCCCGACGGGCGGCTTCCTTGGGCCGAGTACATGCAGCGCATGGCGCGTGCGTGGCTTACCTGGTCGCCGGAGGGCGTCGGCTGGGAGTGCTATCGGCCCGGCGAAGCATTGCAGTGCCGCTCGGTGCCGCTCGTCAATACGCCGACCATCGAGCGCTACGCGCCGCTGCTGGAGGGCGTACACGCCTTCCATTACGATATCGAACCGGGCGGGCTAACACGGGCGGTCGAGGCTGCGCTCGCTGACAAGGAAAAGCTGAAGCGCATGGCGATTGCCGGGCGCGAGTTCGTGCATGCTCATCGCACGCATCGCGCAATCGTCGACCATGTGATCGAGACGGCCCTAACCAGGATCAAGTAAGAAGCTATCTTTTTCGCGGCTTGCCCCAGGGCTTCTTGCTTGTAGACTTGTTGCCTGTAGGTTTGGCACGCTCGACGAGCCGGGTCGTGCTTTGGCCGGGCACGAGATCGACGAGGATCACTTCGCCGCCTGCGCGTTCGACAATCTGGTGGCCGACCACTTCGCTCTTCTTGTAGTCGCTGCCCTTCACGAGTACGTGCGGTCGTACGCGGCGGATCAGTTCGAGCGGCGTGTCCTGGCCGAACAGCACGACGAGATCGACTACTTCGAGCGCGGCCAGCACCTCGGCGCGGGCATTCTCATCCTGCACCGGCCGCCCGGGACCTTTGAGACGGCGGGCAGAAGCGTCGGAATTGAGGCCGACCACGAGGCGGTCGCAGGCGGCGCGGGCCTCGGCCAGCACCCGGATGTGGCCGGGATGCAGAAGATCGAAGCAGCCATTGGTGAAGCCGATGCGCAGGCCCGCTTGGCGCCACTCGTCGAGGCGCTCGTCGAAGTGTTCTGGGTCGTCGGCGATTTTCTCCTCGTACATGCGCAGCGCGCTGGGCAGCAAACGAGCCCGCAGCTCCGTGAACGTTACGGCGGCGGTGCCGCGTTTGCTCACGGCAACTGCCGCAGCCGCATTAGCCGCGCGGGCCGCGGATTCGAGATCGGCGCCAAGCGCCAGCATGGCCGCGACGGTCGCTACGACCGTATCGCCGGCGCCGGAGACGTCGCGGACCTGGGTCGGGAGGGCGGCGATGTGCACCGGCCTCTTGCCGCGCACGACCAGAGTCATGCCGTGTTCGCTGCGGGTGACGAGAATCGCGCCTACGCCTGCGGTTTTGGTCAGCATTTGAGCGGCGGCGGCGACTTCCTCGCCGCTCTTGATCTCGCCGTTCTTGGCCTCGCGGCGCACGGCACGGGAAAGTTCGGCACGATTGGGCGTGATGACGGCAGCGCCCCGATAGATGCGGTAATCATCGCCCTTGGGATCGACGATCACCGGCCTCTTCGCTTTCCTCGCCGCCGCGATCAGGGCCGCGATCAGTTTGGGCGTGAGCGTGCCCTTGCCGTAGTCGGAAATCACCAGCGCGCCACATTTTTTGAGCGCCTTCTTCGCGCGCGTCAGAATCTCCGCCTCGCGTTTGGCATCGACCGGATCCGGCTTTTCCCAGTCGGCGCGCAAAAGGTGGGTCGAGTGATGCTCGGAGACGAAACGCACCTTGGTGGTGGTGGGGCGCGCGGGATCGAGGGTGAGGTGAGCTTCGACCCGGCCTCCGTTGCTCGCAAACGACGACGCGAGCGCCTGGCCGGCAAGGTCGTTGCCCACCACGCCGATCAGGATGCAGCGCGCGCCGAGGCCTGCAAGATTGAGCGCCACGTTTCCGGCGCCGCCGGGCGCGTTTTCCTCGCGCTGGACGGCCAGCACCTGCGCCGGCGCCTCCGGCGAGACGCGGGAGACGTCGCCATAAATGTAGCGGTCGAGCATCACGTCGCCGACGCAGAGCACGCTCACGTCGCGGATCGCAGCCAGGCGCTTCTCGAATTCGAACATGCAAGGATTCCGGATCGGTGCGGGTGTTCAGCGATAGGGGTCGTCACGGTCGAGGTAATGCGTCACATAATCCTCGACTGCCGTCTCCAGCGGCGTGAAGGGCGCATCGTAGCCTGCCGCGCGCAAGCGCTCCATCCTGGCCTCGGTGCGATGCTGGTACTGGCCGCGCAGGTTGGCCGGCATCTCGAAATACTCGATCCGGGGCTCGCGCTTGAGCGCCCGGAACAGGGCATGGATCAAGTCGTTGAAGCTGCGCGCCTGGCCGGTGCCGACATTATAGATGCCGCTAATCCGTGGATTGTCGAGCAGCCAGAGGCTGACCGCGGCCACGTCCTTCACATAGATGAAGTCGCGGGCGTGGCCGCCATCGGAGATACCGGCGCGGTCGGAGGCGAACAGCCGCACCGGCTTTCCCGCCTTTGCATCCGGAAAGGCCTTGCAGACGACGCTTCGCATTTCATCCTTGTGATACTCGTTCGGCCCGAACACGTTGAAATACTTCAGCCCCACCCATTGCGGCGGCATTTTCCCGCCGCTCTTCGCGCGTTCGACGGCCCACAGATCGAAGCGCGCCTTGCTGCGGCCGTAGAGATTGAGCGGCTTGAGCTTAGAGAGTGCTTCTGGCGAATCGTCGTCGTCGAACCCGGCAGCGCCGTCGCCATAGGTAGCGGCCGACGAGGCGTAGATGAGGGGTATGCGAGTCTCGGCGCACCATTCGAGCAGCCGCACCGGCAGCTCGAAATTATTGCGCATCACCATGTCTTCGTCGGTCACGGTGGTGGAAGAGATCGCGCCCATGTGGAGGATGGCGCGGAGCTTGCGGCTCTGCAGCCAGCGCAGCAGATCGGCCGGCGCAACGGTCTCGGCGTAGCGGCGCTTGTCGAGGTTCTTGCGCTTGGCGCCGTCGATCTGGTCGGCGATAGCGATGTCGCCGACGCCGCGCTCGTTGAGGCCGGCGACCAGATTCGAACCGATGAAACCGGCGCCGCCGGTGACCAAGATCATGCGCAATCTCCCCGCCGCCCGGCGGACGCATCCCTTTGCCGCAAGCGCGCGCGCGGCGCAACGGCGGCGAATCTGGACACTTGTGCCCGCCGGGTGCTAGCGCTCGGCCCGCCCGGAGGGGACATGGACGAGGCGCTGCTCGGCTACGCCAGGAAGCACTTGAAGGAGTCGCAGGACGCGCTCGCCGCGTGCGCGAACGATGCTGGTTTCGTCGAGACGCTGGGCAAGATCGCCGACGCGCTGGCCAGTGCGCTAACAGCCGGGCGAAAGGTTCTTTTGTGCGGAAACGGCGGCAGCGCCGCCGACGCGCAGCACATCGCAGCCGAGCTGATGGGCCGCTTCGAGCAGGAGCGCGCGCCGCTCGCCGCGGTCGCGCTGACGACCGACACCTCCGCGCTCACGGCGATCGGCAACGATTACGGCTTCGAGCAGATATTCGAGCGCCAGGTGCGCGGGCTTGGCGTCAAGGGCGACGTGCTGATCGCGCTTTCGACCTCCGGAAATTCCAAGAACGTGCTGCGTGCGCTCGAAGCGGCGCGCGAGCAGGGACTGGTGCGGATCGGCTTCACCGGCGCCAAAGGCGGCGAGATGCAGTCGCGCTGCGATTTTCTGTTGTGTGCGCCGTCCGAGCGCACATCCATCATCCAGCAGGTTCATATCATCGCCGCGCATATCGTGTGCGGTCTGGTCGAGCGGCGGCTCGGCGCCGGACGCTGACCGTGCTGGCCAACGTGCGGCCGATTTTGCTGGTGCCCTATGTGTGGATCGGCGACTTCGTTCGCTGCCACTCCGTCATCAAGATCTGCAAGGAGCGCTGGCCCGACCGGCCGGTGGATGTGCTGACGTCGACACTCTGTGCGCCGTTGCTCGATTATATGCCCGGCGTGCGCAAGGGCATCGTGTGGGACCTGCCGCGGCGCCGGCTCGCACTCAGCGAGCAGCGTCGGCTCGCGGCGCGGCTGCGCGAGGAAAATTACTGCACGGCGCTGATCATGTCGCGCAAATGGAAGGCAGCGCTGGCGCCGGCGCTCGCCGGAATTTCGGAGCGGATTGGGTTCGTCGGCGAGATGCGCTTCGGATTGCTCACTGACGCGCGGCCCGGCGAGAGGAAGTTGCAGCGTATGATCGATCGCTGCGCCATGCTCGCGCTGCCGCTTAACGCAAAGCTGCCGGAGCGCTGGCCGTTGCCGGAGCTCTTGGTGCCGAAGCAGGAAATTTCCAATTGGCTGACGCGGCGCGGTCTCACGGGCGAGAAGCGCCCGATCGTCGTGCTGTGTCCCGGAGCGGTTGGTCCGGGCAAGCGCTGGTCCGAGAGTCGCTACGCGGAGCTGGCACGGTTGCTTAAAGCCGAAGGCGTTAGCGTATGGGTGGTCGGCGGACCGGGCGAGAAGACGATCGCCAACGAAATTTCAGCCGGCGAGAAATACGCGCGCGATCTCACCGGCGACGACCTGCGCGACGGGATTCTCGCTATCGCCGCGGCCGATGCCGTGGTGTCGAACGATTCGGGGCTGCTGCACGTGGCCGCCGGGATAGGGACGCCGGTCGTCGGCCTGTTCGGGCCCACGAGCCCATGGCACGACGGGCCGCTGAACCAGATCGCCGCCGTCGTCGAAGCGCCGTGGCGCGGGGCGGAAGGCGATTTCAAGAATCGCACCACGGAAGACATCCCGGTGGATCATGTGCTCGCGGCCGTGCGCAAGGCGCTCAAGCGCGCGTGACGTTTTCGATTGCCGTGGTCACTTGGGCCACGAATGGTGGCTCGTCCATCGCGCCGACGATCTCGATCGGGCCGCGTCCCATGGGGCCGGTGAGGCCGGGCTCGGACGCGACGAAAATTCCAACCAGCGGCACGCCGAGTGCAGCGGCCAGATGCAAGAGCCCGGTGTCCACGCCGACCACAAGCGCGGCACCGGCAATCAGCCGCGCCATGGCATCGAGCGGCGCCTTATCCGGTACGCGCGCGCCGGGCACCGAAGCGGCGATGCGTTCGGCTGCGGCGCGTTCGCCGGCACTGCCCCAGGGCAAGACGATTTCCAGGCCGCGGCTATGAAGCGCTCGGCCGGTCTCGATCCAGCGTTCCTCAGGCCAGCGCTTCTTGGCTTGCGCCGTCGCATGTACGAATACGGCATAGGGCTTTGCGGGAGACGCTTTCAGTTTTGCGCGGTCGAGACCGTAATCGAGGTTGCCGCCAAACGAATAGCCGAGCGCGAGCGCGGTGAGGCGGCGATTGCGCTCGATGGCGTGCAGATCGCGGCTCACTTCGTGGCGGACATTGTAGAAAATGGAAGCGGCGGGCTCCTTGATGCTTTTTTGGTCGTAGCCGTGGCGGGTTCCCTTGGCGGAATACGCCATCAGCGCGCTCTTCAACAAACCCTGCGTGTCGATCACAACGCCCGATGGCCGCGCGCGCACGAGTCGCTTGAACGCGAACGCTTCACGCCAAGTCGAGAACGTAAGGAGGCTCACACCCCACCAGCGCCGCGCGGCGACCGGGATCACCTCGTTTATCGCCGGATGCAGCCGCAACAGCGGTGCGTAGGCTTCCTCCACGACCCAGGCGATGCGCGCAGCGGGAAAATACCGGCGCACGTCGGCAGCCGCCGGCATGTGGTGGATCACGTCGCCGAGCGAGGAGGTCTTGATGAAGAGGATATCGGACATGACTCGAAGAACGGCGGCTCCGCGCTAGCCGCCTGCATAACACGGCAGCCCGCAATCGCTTCCGCCTACCTGTAAATCATTGACACCAATCGTGAAGCGGCCCGGATTCGTTCCTATCGCCCCAGCTTTGCGGCCATGTTAGGAGAAAGCGGGATTGGTCGGGGTGTAGAAATCCATCATGGCGGCAGCTCCGCGACGTGAATCGACGCGCGAAGTACGGGATGCGCCGCGCGTTCGCGTCGGCGTGATCGGCATCGGCGTGATGGGCTCGAACCACGCCCGCGTGCTTGCGGAGCTTCCCGGCGTCGAGCTGGTCGCATTGGCCGATCCGGACCGGAATGTGGCCGGGCGCGTCGCCGAGTTGCTCGGCACCAAAGCGGTCGGCGGCCACAAGGAGCTGATCGCCGCGGGGGTCGATGCGGTGACCATCGCGGCGCCGACCCATCTGCACAATCCCATCGCGCTCGACTGCATCGCGGCCGGCTGCCACGTGCTGGTGGAAAAGCCGATCGCCTCCACGGTCGAGGAAGGGCATGCCATCGTCACCGCGGCGCGCCGCAAGGGCGTGACCCTGATGGCGGGCCACGTGGAGCGCTTCAATCCGGCGGTCGAAGCGATCAAGGACGCGCTCGCCGGCGAGGATATTCTTTCCATCGCGATCACGCGGGTCGGGCCGTTTCCGCCGCGCATGTCGAACGTCGGCGTCGTCATCGATCTGGCGGTGCACGACATCGACTTGATCCGCTGGTTCACCGATTCCGATATCATCGAGGTGCAGCCGCAGCTCGCCAGCACGGTGGCGCAGCGCGAAGATATCGCGCTCCTGCAATTCCGCACCGCTTCCGGCGTGCTCGCGCACATCAACACGAACTGGCTGACGCCGTTCAAGGCGCGCACCGTGCACGTCGCGACCAAGAAGAAATACGTGATCGGCGACCTGCTCACGCGCCAGGTCAGCGAATGCTTCGACTACAAGGCCGACGGCAGCTATTCGATGCGGCATCTGCCGGTGGGCCATTCGGAGCCGTTGCGCGTCGAGCTCACGCGCTTCATCGAGGCGATCCGCTCGGGCGAGAAGCCGGCGGTCACCGGCGAGGAAGCGGTCGCAAGCCTGGAGATCGCCATCCGCTGCCTCAATGGCAATAAAGGCGTTGCGCATCCGGCCGCGCTTCGCGTGGCTCGCTGAGCGCCGACGGGCTCCGGCCGATGAATCAGCACGCGCGGCTCATGGATAAGCCGATCCCGTTCATCGATCTGACCGCGCAGCGGAAGCGGCTTGGGCCGGCGATCGATGTCGCTGTCGCGCGAGTCATGACCCACTGCCAGTTCATCATGGGCCCGGAGGTGCGGGAGCTCGAGGCCAAGCTCGCCGAATTCAGCGGCGCGCGCCACGCGATTTCTTGCGCGAGCGGCACCGACGCGCTGGTGCTGGTGCTGATGGCCAAGGGCGTAGGCGCAGGAGACGCCGTGTTCTGCCCGGCCTTCACCTATTGCGCGACCGCGGAAGCCGTGGCCCTCGTCGGCGCTACGCCGGTATTCGTCGATGTGGAGGCGGAGACCTTCAATATCGATTCGAACAGTCTTGGGCGCGCTGTCGTGACCGCGAAGAAGCAGGGCCTGAAACCGAAAGCCGTGATCCCGGTCGATCTGTTCGGTTTGCCCGCGGATCACGATGCGGTGAAGAAAGTCGCCGACGCGGAAAAGCTCTTCGTACTCGACGACGCCGCGCAGGCGTTCGGCGCGATTTACAAAGGAAAGCAGCTCGGCCGGTTCGGGCTCGCCACCGCCGCGAGTTTCTTCCCGGCCAAGCCGCTCGGCTGCTATGGCGACGGCGGCGCCATCTTCACCGACGACGACGCGCTCGCCGCGATCATCAAGAGCATCCGCGTGCACGGGGAGGGCGCCGACCGCTACGACAATGTGCGAATCGGCATGACCGGCCGGCTCGATACGATCCAGGCGGCGGTGCTGCTCGAAAAGCTCAAGATTTTTTCCGAGGAGATCGAGGCCCGCCAGCGCATTGCGGCGAGCTATGCGGCCGCGCTTGCCGATATTGCCATCGTCCCGCGCGTGCCCGCGGGCTATGCTTCGGTATGGGCGCAATACACGATCCGTCTGGCGAAGGGCCGGCGCGGGCCTTTGGCCGAGGCATTGAAGGCGGAGGGCATCCCCACCGCGGTCTATTACGCGAAGCCCTTGCACAGGCAGGCGGCCTACCAGGCCTATCCGGTCGCCGACGGCGGCCTGCCGGTGACCGAGCGGCTCGCCGACGAGGTGATCAGCCTGCCGATGCACGCCTATCTCGACGAGCCGACGCAGGACCGCATCGTGGACGCGGTGCGGCGCTCGCTCGCGCGGTGAAGGCGGCCGCGGGCTGCGGGTACGGCGCATGATCCGGCGCGTCTTCACCGTCGGCGGTTTCACGCTCGCTTCCCGCGTTACCGGCTTCATCCGCGACATCGTGATGGCGGCGATCCTCGGCGCCGGGCCGATCGCCGACGCTTTCCTGGTCGCATTCCGGCTGCCCAATCATTTCCGCGCGATTTTTGCCGAGGGTGCGTTCAGCACGGCATTCCTGCCCGCCTATGCCCGCACGCTGGAGCGGGACGGGGCCGATACGGCTCGGCGCTTCGCCGACCGGATCGCGGCGGGGATGGTGATCGTGCAGCTCGTGCTGCTTGCGATCGCGCTCGCGTTCACGCCGCAGGTGGTGCGGGTGCTGGCGCCCGGGTTTGCCGACGATCCGGTGCGGTTCGATCTCGCGGTGGCGCTGACGCGCATCACGTTTCCTTATCTCGCGCTGATCTCGCTCGAGACCCTGATCGCCGGAACGCTCAACGCCAACCAGCGCTTCGCTTCGGCGGCGGCGGCGCCGATTCTGCTGAATATCTGCATGGTCGGCACGCTCACGTTCGCCACGTTGTTCCCGACCGCGGGCCACGCGGCGGCCTGGGGCGTGCTTGCCGCCGGAGTATTGCAGGCGCTGTTTGTCGGAGTGGATGCGGAGCGAAACGGCTTCGGCCTACGACTTCAGATGCCGAAACTCGACGAGCCGACCAAACGTTTCCTGAAGGCGTTGGGGCCGGCGATTATCGGCGCAGGCGGGGTGCAGCTCGCGCTGTTCGCCGACACAATCATCGCAACGTTTCTCCCAGCCGGCTCGCTCTCGGCGCTCTATTATGCCGACCGCATCAATCAGTTGCCGATCGGCGTCATCGGCATCGCGATCGGCATAGTATTGTTGCCCGAAATGTCGCGGCGGCTCGCGGCCGGCGACGAGGCCGGTGCGGCCGAGGCGCAGGGGCGGGCAATCGATCTCACGCTCGTGCTGTCGGTGCCCTGCATTGCGATCGCGATCGCTATTCCCGAGCTCGTCATGCGTGCGCTGTTCATGCGCGGCGCCTTCACCGCGGGTGACGCGACCGCTGCTGCGGCGACGCTTGCAGCCTACGCTACCGGGCTCCTGCCGTTCGTGCTGATCCGCAGCTTCGTGGCGCCGTTCTATGCGCGCGGCGATACCTGGACGCCGATGAAGGCGGCGCTGATCGCGGTGCTGGTGAATATCCTTCTGAAAATCGCGCTGATGGCCAATCTCGCGCAAGTAGGCCTCGCACTCGCCACCGCGGCCGGGGCCTGGGTCAATCTGGCGCTGCTGTGGCTTGCGGCAAAGCGGCTCGGCTTCCAGCGTCCGGTCACGACGCTCGAAGGCGCGATGCGTCTATTGTTCGCGGGGCTCGTTACCGGCATCGCGTTGCATTTCGGCGAGCGGCTGATCGGGCCTTTGCTCTCGGTCTTGCCGCGGCTGCGCGAGGAAACGCTGCTGCTGGTCGTGCTCATTCTTGGTGCAGTAGTTTATGTCGCACTTGTGACGTTGTTCCGCGGGCGTACTTGGTTAAAGGGCCTGTTGCGCGATGCCGGGAGCAAGGCATCGGTGTGACGGAAAAGCTCCGAGCGTGTATGTACGGGGCGAGAATCGACAGGGAATATACGATGCAGTTCGCTTCCGCCGCGCGGTTCAGCGCGGGACTTATGCTTGCGCTGGCGCTCGCCGCCTGCGGCGAGGCCGCGCAGCAGCCGGCCGCGCCACCAGCTCCGCCGGTAACCGTGGCCAATCCGGTGAAGCGGGCGATCACGGACCAGGACGAGTATGTCGGGCGCTTCGTCGCGGTCGATGCGGTCGAAATCCGCGCCCGCGTGTCCGGATATCTTGAGACCATCCACTTCAAGGACGGCGAGCTGGTCAAGAAGGGCGAGCTGCTATTCACCGTAGACCAGCGGCCGTTCATTGCCGCGCTCGAGCTGGCGCAGGCGGATCTGGCGCGCGCCAAGGCGGCGCTCGACTTCGCCACCGCCGATCTCGCTCGCGCCCAAAGCCTGATCGGGCGCCAGACCATCTCCGAACAGCTCTATGAGCAACGTATCCAGGCCAAGCGCTCGGCCGATGCGCAGTTCGCAGCCGCGGAAGCGGCGGTGCGCAACGCGCAACTCAACCTCGAATTCACCGAATTGCGCGCCCCGGTCGCCGGTCGCATCGGAGACCGGCGCGTATCGCCGGGTAACCTCGTCACCGGCGGCACCGCGGGCAATACGTCGTTGCTTGCCACCATCGTCTCGATCGATCCGATCCGCTTCGAGTTCACCTTCGATGAGGCCGCGTTCCTCCGCTATACGCGCATCGAAGGCCCCGGGCAGGAGCTCGAGCCGCGCGGGCGCGGCCTTCCCGTAGAACTGAAGCTGCTCGACGAGCAACAATTCAGCCACAAGGGCCGGATCGATTTCGTCGACAACGCGATCGACCAATCCACCGGTACGATCCGCGGCCGGGCGGTGTTCGAGAACGCCAAGGGGCTGTTCACCCCGGGCATGTTCGCGCGTATCCGCGTGCCGGGCTCGCCGCCCTATGACGCCTTCCTCGTTCCCGATGCCGCCATCGGCACCGAGCAGGTACGCAAGTTTGTCTATGTGGTCGATGCCGAGAACACGGTCCGGCAGAAATATCTCGTGCTCGGATCGCTGCAGGGCCCGCTGCGCGTGATCAAATCGGGGCTGGCCGCGGACGACAGGGTCATCGTCAACGGCCTCATGCGTGCACGGCCGGGCGCCAAGGTCATGCCGCTGCCGGAAGGCACGCCGCTGCCGGGACCGCCCGGATCGCCCGCGCAGAAGAAGAAGTGAAGCGCAGGGCACGATGAATATTTCGCATTTCTTCATCGACCGGCCGATCTTCGCCTCGGTGATCTCGATCGTGATCGTGATCGTCGGTGCGGTGACGCTGGTGCGCCTGCCGATCGCGCAGTATCCGGAGATCGCGCCGCCGACGATCAATATCGCGGGCCAGTATCCCGGCGCCAGCGCCGACGTGGTGGCGACGACGGTGGTCGGGCCACTCGAGGAGCAGATCAACGGCGTCGAGGGGATGCTCTATATCTCGTCGAACTCGACCGCCGACGGGCGTTTCTCGATCGCTGTCACGTTCGACATCGGCGTCAATCTCGATCAGGCGCAGGTGCAGGTGCAGAACCGCGTCGCCATCGCGACGCCGAGGTTGCCGCAGGACGTGCGCAATATCGGCGTGGTGGTGAACAAGAGCTCGCCCGACTTGATGCTGGTCGTGCATCTGACCTCACCGGACAAATCGCGCGACGCGTTGTTCATTTCCAACTATGCGAATCTCTCGATCAAGGACGTGCTGACGCGCGTGGACGGCGTCGGCTCGATCACCATCTTCGGCGCGCGCGACTATTCCATGCGCATCTGGCTCGATCCGGAGCGGCTGCAGACCCTGGGCCTGACGGCCTCCGACGTGGTCGGCGCGCTGCAGCGGCAGAATATCCAGGTCGCTTCGGGTACGCTGAACCAGCCGCCGGTTGCCGACCCGCAGGCATTCCAGATCGCTGTGCGTACCCAAGGAAGGCTCATCGATGTCGCCGAGTTCGGCAACGTCGTGATCAAGGCAAGCGCGAACGCGACCGTGTACCTGAAGGACGTGGCGCGCATCGATCTGGCGGCCCAGGACTATAATTCGATTGCTTATCTCGACATCGATCCGGCGGTGGCGCTCGCGGTGTTCCAGCGCCCCGGCTCGAATGCTCTGACCACGGCGGACGGCATCCGAAAGGCGATGGTGGATCTCTCCAAGGGGTTCCCCGCGGGGATCAGGTACGACATCCACTACGACCCGACCCGGTTCATTGCCGAGTCGGTGGATGCGGTGCGCACCACGATCTTCGAGGCGATCCTGCTCGTGGTGCTGGTGATCGTTCTGTTCCTGCAGACTTGGCGCGCTGCCGTCATTCCGCTGCTGGCGATCCCGATCTCGCTGATCGGCGCCTTTTTCCTGATGGGGCTGTTCGGGTTCACGATCAACAATCTCACGCTGTTCGGGCTGGTGCTCGCCATCGGCATCGTGGTCGACGACGCGATCGTGGTGGTGGAAAATGTCGAGCGCAATATCGAGGCGGGCCTGAGCCCGCGCGATGCCGCCTACAAGACCATGGACGAGGTGGGCGCGGCGCTGGTGGCGATCGCGCTGGTGCTTTCGGCGGTGTTCATCCCGTCCGCCTTCATCACCGGTATTTCCGGTCAGTTCTACCGCCAGTTCGCACTAACGATTGCCGGCACCGCGTGGATTTCGCTGCTGATCTCGCTCACGCTTTCGCCGGCGATGTGCGCGTTGCTCCTGAAGCCAAAGAGCGAGGGCAAGCCTCGATCCTGGACCGCGCCGATCCGCGGGTTCTTCCGCGCCTTCAATTTCGGTTTCGATCGGTTCGCCAAGGGCTATCATTTTCTTTCCAACAAGGTCGTCCGCATCACCGTGATCATGCTCGTGGTCTATGCCGGAGTGGTCGCGTTCGGGCTCAACGAATTCCGCCGCACGCCGCAGGGCTTCATCCCTCAGATCGACCGCGGCTTCCTGATCGTTGCGGCGCAATTGCCGTCGGGCGCCTCGCTGGCGCGCACCGACGAGGTGATGCGCCGTATCGCCGAGATCGCGCTCGCCACGCCGGGCGTCGTGCATGGCGTCAATATCGTGGGCTTCTCCGGCGCCACATTCACCGTGGCGCCAAATTCCGGCGCCTTCTTCGCCGTGCTTGAGCCGTTCGAAGAACGGGTCAAGGATCCGCGCAAGTCGGTCGCCGCGATCCAGGGTGCGCTGTTTCAGCGACTCGCCGTGATCCAAGAGGCGTTCGTCATCGTGGTGCAGCCGCCGCCGGTGCAGGGCGTCGGCAATGCCGGCGGATTTCAAATGATGATCGAGGATCGCGTCGGACGCGGGCCGGACGCATTGCAGGGCGTGGTCTACGCCATGATGGGCGCGGCGGCACGCACGCCGGGTGTCTCCCAGGTGTTTTCGCTGTTCGAGACCTCCACGCCGCAGATCTATCTCGACATCGATCGCACCAAAGCGCAGTTGCTCGGCATCAACATGTCCGACGTGTTCGCGGCGCTCTCGATTTATATCGGATCGTCCTACGTCAACGACTTCAATCTGTTCGGGCGCACCTTCCGCGTCACCGCCCAGGCCGAGGACCGCTTCCGGCAGAATGCTGCCGACGTAATGAAGCTAAGGGTGCGTAATGCGCGCGGCGATACGGTGCCGCTCGGCTCGTTCACGACGGTGAGCGACATATCGGGACCTTATCGTGTGCCGCGCTACAATCTCTATCCGGCGGCGGAGCTCAGCGGCGCAGCGGCGGCGAATTTCTCGCAGGGCCAGGCGATCGAGATCATGGAGAAGCTGGCGGCGCAGGTATTGCCCGAGGGCTACAGCTTCGAGTGGACCGGGCTCGCATACCAGCAGCTGCGCGCCGGCAATACGGCGATCTTCGCTTTCACGCTGGCCGTGCTGTTCGTGTTCCTGCTGCTGGCGGCGCAATTCGAGAGCCTGACGCTGCCGCTCGCGGTGATCCTGATCGTGCCCATGTGCCTGGTGGCCGCGATTTCCGGCGTGATCCTGCGCGGACAGGACAACAATATTTTGACCCAGGTCGGATTCATCGTGCTGATCGCGCTCGCGTCCAAGAACGCGATCCTGATGGTGGAGTTCGCCAAGCAGCTTGAGGACCGCGGCCGCGATACGCTCTCTGCGGCGACCGAGGCGGCCCGCCTTAGGTTGCGCCCCATCCTGATGACCTCGCTTGCCTTCATTCTGGGCGTCGTCCCACTGGTGTGGGCGACCGGGGCTGGGGCCGAGCTGCGGCAGGCGCTGGGTACTGCGGTATTCTTCGGCATGATCGGGGTCACGTTCTTCGGCCTCCTCTTCACGCCGGTGTTCTACGTGGTCACCCGCCGGCTCGCCGATCTCACCTGGCGGTCCACACACCGGTCGGCACGCGCGCCGGCGGAGTGATCCTCCGCCGCGGCTGTGCTAGGAAAGGCCCCTGTTTGCGGAGGGGTCCATGAACGTTCCGAAATTCGGTATCGGCCAGGCAGTGACCAGGCTCGAAGACCCGGTGCTGGTCACCGGCAAGGGCAAATTCGTGGCGGACGAGATTCCCGCCGGTGCGCTGCGCGCCGTGCTGGTGCGCTCGCCGCACGCGCATGCCCGCTTCAAGATCACAGACATCGCCAAGGCACGCGGGATGCCGGGCGTGCGGCTGATCCTGACCGCCCCCGATATCACGGACTTGAAGCCGATCATGTGCCTCGCCGGCTTCCTCATGAAGCCTTCCGACGAGAAGCATCTCTATGTGCCGCCTTATCCAGTGCTGGCAGCCGATACGGTGCGCCACGTGGGCGACGCCGTTGCGTTCGTCGTCGCCGACACGGTCGAGCAGGCCAAGGACGCGGCCGAGGCGGTCGCGGTCGATTGGGAGCCACTGCCAGCGGCGGTGGATCTGCGCGCGGCGGCCGAGCCCGGCGCGCCGCAGGTGTGGCCCGATCGCAAGGGCAATGTCAGCTTCATGGTCGAGATCGGCGACAAGGCCAAGACCGAGCAGGCGTTCGCGCATGCGCACAAGATCGTCAAACTGCCGCACATCAATCAGCGCGTGATCTGCAATTACATGGAGACGCGCGGCGTCATCGCTTCCTATGACAAAGCGGCGGACCGCTATCTGCTCACGGTTTCGAGCCAGGGCGCGCACCTGATCCGCCACACGGTCGCTGCCATGCTCGGTGTTCCCGATCCGCAACTGCACGTGAAGACCAAGGACGTCGGCGGCGGCTTCGGCATCAAGGGCGGGCCGTATCGCGAATACGGGCTTTGCGCGACGGCCTCGAAGAAGCTCGGCAAGACGGTCGCCTGGATCGGCGACCGCAACGAGCATTTCATCGCCGATGCCCAGGGCCGCGACAATTACACCGTCGCCGAAATGGCGGTCGACAAGGAAGGCCGCTTCCTCGGCATGCGCGTGGATACGCTCGCCAGCATGGGCGCGTATCTCGGCTTCGTTTCGCCCTACGTGCCCTATGGCGGGGCCGGCATGCTGACCGGCGTCTACCGGATCCCGGCGCTGTTCGCGCGCGTGCGCGGCATCTTCGCGCATATTCTACCGACCGACGCCTATCGCGGCGCCGGGCGGCCGGAGGCGGCCTACACGATCGAGCGGCTGGTCGATACAGTCGCGCGCGAGATCGGCCAGTCACCCGACGAAGTGCGGCGCAGGAATTTCGTCACGCCCGCGGAAATGCCCTACACGACGCCGGGCGGAAAAGTTTACGACAGCGGCGATTTCGCCGGCCATATGGCGCAGGCGCAGAAGAACGCCGACTGGAAAGGCTTCGAGAAACGTCTCGCGGCCTCGAAGAAGGCCGGCAAGCTGCGCGGCATCGGGCTTGCGACCTATATCGAAGCCTGCGGCCAGACCGCGCCGGAGAGTTCAATCTCGCGGCTCGAGAAGGACGGGACGATCACCATCCTGATCGGCACCCAGACCCAGGGTCAGGGTCACCGCACCACCTATGCCCAGATCGTCTCCGACCAGGTCCATTTACCGCTTGAGAAGATCAACATCGTGCAAGGCGACACCGACATCATCGCCAGCGGCGGCGGCACCGTGGGCTCGCGCTCGATGCCGACCGGGGGCCCGGTGATCCAGATGGCGACCGCCAAGCTCGTCACCAACATGAAAAAGCTCGCCGGCGAGGAACTCGAAGCCTCGATCGACGACCTGGTGCTCGCCGACGGCAAGGTGACGGTGGCCGGCACCGACCGCGGGATTTCGTACGTGCGTGTCGCCGAACTCGGCAAAGCGAAGCCGGAACTGCTCGAAGGCAAGGAGGACAATTTCTTCCCCTCCGCCCCGACCTATCCGAACGGAACCCATGTCTGCGAACTGGAAATCGATCCGGAGACCGGCATCACGAAGATCGAACGCTACTGCGTGGTCGACGATTTCGGCGTGAGCCTCAATCCGCTCCTGCTCGAAGGCCAGGTGCATGGCGGCATCGCGCAGGCGCTCGGCCAGGCGCTCACCGAGCAGGCGGTCTATGACGAATCCGGCCAGCTCTTGACCGCGAGTTTCATGGACTACTCCATGCCGCATGCGGACGACATGCCCTCGATCGAGTTCGAGACGCGGAACGTGCGCTGCACCACCAATCCCATGGGCGTGAAGGGCGCGGGCGAGGCCGGCTCGATCGGCGCGACGCCGGCGGCGATGAACGCAGTGGTCGATGCGCTCTATCGCGGCTACGGCATCAAGACGCTCGACATGCCCGCGATACCGCTCAAGATCTGGCAGGCGATCCAGGCGGCCAAAGGCAAGTGAGCGCGGAGCGCCGCTCCGCGCGCAAGACCGGCCGACGCCGCGGCGACGAGAACGTCTTTCTCGGCATCGGGCTGCAGATCGCGGCGACCTTCCTGTTCACGCTGATGGGGGCGCTGATCCGCTACCTCAGCGACCGGATTCCGCTCGGCGAAGTGATTTTCGCGCGGAGCTTCCTCGCATTCATTCCGCTGCTAGCCATGCTGATGTGGCGCCGCGAACTCGCATCGGCCATCCAGATGAAGCAGCCGTGGTCGCACATCTGGCGTGCGGTTACCGGCGTCGCCTCGATGTTCTTCATGTTCGCGGGGCTGGCGCTGATCCCGCTGGCGGACGCCACCGCGATTACGTTCGCAACGCCACTCTTGAGCGTTGTGCTCGCTGCTATGTTCTTGGGCGAGGTCGTACGTATCTGGCGCTGGAGCGCCGTCGTCGTGGGCCTGATCGGCGTGTTGATCATGATCTCGCCGCATCTGGGCGCGAGCCCGCGCGATAGCGCGAGCGCCTATGGCGCGCTCTATATGTTCATCGGCGCTTTCCTCGTTGCCGCGGCGATGACCCAGGTGCGCCGACTGGCCATGACCGAAACCACGGCCTCGATCGTGTTCTCGTTTGCGGTGATCTCCTCGCTCGCGGGTCTCGCGACGCTGCCCCAGGGCTGGGTCATGCCTTCGCTCAGCGATGGCTGGGCTCTGGTCGGGATCGGCGTGCTCGGAGGCATCGGGCAGATTCTCCTGACCGACAGCTATCGCCACGCGCCGGCCTCTACCGTGGCGCCGTTCGCCTACACCACGATGATCTGGGCGGTGGCGATCGGCTATTTCGCCTTCGGTGAGGTGCCGCAGCCGATCGTGCTGATGGGCGCCGTGATCGTGATCGCGGCGGGTCTGTTCGTCATCTGGCGCGAGCGACAGCTCGGCCTCGACCGCTCGCGCGAGCGCGAGGCCGAGACGCCGCCGGGCGGGCCGGCGATCTGAAGCGCTTCAGAACGCCTTGAAGGTGATGATGGTGCGGGTTTCCTGGATGCCCGGGATGGTCTGCACCTTCTCGTTGACGAAATGGCCGATATCGGTGCCGTCGTCGACGTAGAACTTGATCAGCAGATCGAATTCGCCCGCGGTGGAATAGACCTCCGAAGCGATCTCGGCGTCGGCCAGGCGGCTCGCGACGTCGTAGGACTTGCCGAGCTGGCATTTGATCTGGACGAAAAAGGGGATCATGCGCGCCTCCGGCGACCCAAGCGCCGCGAGGGGACCAGAATCGCGGGCGCGAGGCAAGGGCTTGAAAGCGCGCGGGCACGCGCATAGGTTCCTCTTCGCAATCTCGTTGGGGTGTCCGGCTTTCGGACTGAGAGGCTTCTCGCCAACCCATCGAACCTGATCCGGGTGATGCCGGCGGAGGGAAATCGAGATGCAGGTTTCACGATCCTTCGGGCGCCTGTGCGCCGCGCGAGCGCTGCCGTGAGCGATCTGGCGCAGCATGCCGGCCAGGTGCTTGCACTGGTGCGGGAGCGCAAGCCGCGCGTCCACTGCATCACCAATACGGTGGTGCAGGGCTTTACCGCGAACATACTGCTGGCGGCCGGCGCCATTCCCTCGATGACGACGGCGGCGGAGGAAATCGCCAATTTCGTCGCCGGCGCCGATGCATTGCTGGTCAATCTCGGTACCTTCGACCCCGAGCGGCGCGATGCGGTCGGGATCGCGCTCGAGATCGCGGCCGAGGAGGGGGTGCCCTGGGTGCTCGATCCGGTACTGATCGAGCGTTCGCCGCAACGGGCGGCCTTTGCCCGCACGCTCACGGACCGGGAGCCGCGCGTGGTGCGCGCCAACGAGGCGGAGTTCGCGGCCCTGATCGAGGGGGCGGCGACACAAGAGGCGCTCGATCAATTCGCCATCAGTCATCTCACTGTTGCCGCGCGCACCGGGGCGATTGATCTGGTCACCGATGGAAGCAAGCGAACTTCCGTCGCCAACGGCCATGCCTTGATGGCGCGGGTTACCGGCATCGGCTGCGCCGAGAGCGCGCTGATCGCGGCTTTGCTCGCGGTCGAAGACGAGCCGTTCGGCGCCGCGGTGGGGGGGCTCGTCGTGCTCGGGATCGCGGGCGAGATCGCAGCCGAGAAGGCGCGGGGACCCGGAAGTTTCGCGGTTGAACTGGTCGATGCCTTGGCCGTGCTCGATACGACCGGGATCAACACGCGGGCGAAGCTCTCCTGATGCGCGTCGATCTTTCGCTCTATGTGCTCCTCGACCCGGCGCGCGCCGGAGGCCGTGCTTTGCCCGAGCTTGCTGTGGCAGCGGTGCGTGGCGGAGCGACGCTTATTCAATTGCGCGACAAGGAACGCGAGACGCGTGCGCTCGTGAACGAGGCGAGAGGGATCAAGCGGGCGCTGGCGGGCTCGCGGGTGCCGCTGCTGATCAACGACCGGGTTGACGTGGCGCTCGCGTCGGGCGCCGATGGTGTCCATCTCGGCCGCGACGATCTCGATCTCGCCACCGCACGGCGGTTGTTAGGTCCGCGCGCGATCATCGGGGCGTCGTCGCGCAGCCGGGCCGATATCGAGGCACTCGCTTTCGGTGCGATCGATTACGTGTGCATCGGTGGCGTGTTTGCGACTTCGAGCAAGGATAATCCGGACAAGCCGATCGGCGTTGCGGGCTTCAAGGAACTCGCACGCATTGTGCGTGAGCGCGCGCCCGGCCTGCCGGTCGGCGCTATCGCCGGGATCGACGAGAACAACGCCGCCGAGGTGATGCGCGCGGGCGCCGACGGCATCGCGGTCATTTCCGCGGTGACCGCGGCGGTCGACCCGGAGGCCGCGGCGCGGCGGTTGCGGGTAAGCGTCGACGAAGCAAAAACCACGCGGGGAGCGGCGGCATGACCGCGATTGCGCTCACCATCGCGGGCTCGGATTCGTGCGGCGGCGCCGGGATTCAGGCGGACCTCAAGACTTTTTCTGCACTAGGCGTTTATGGCGCGTCGGTCATCACGGCGCTGACCGCGCAGAACACCTTGGGCGTCAGCGGCATCCACGACGTGCCGGCGGATTTCATCGCGGCGCAGATGGACGCGGTCTATTCGGACCTTGCGGTCGCGGCAACAAAGATCGGGATGCTTTCGCTCGCCGAGACCATCGAGGTCGTCGCGCGTGGGCTCGACCGCCACAAAGCCAGGAGCATCGTGCTCGACCCGGTCATGGTCGCGGCCTCGGGCGATCCACTCCTGAAGCCGGAAGCGGTCGAGACCCTGAAGCGCGAATTGATCCCGCGCGCACTCGTGGTAACGCCCAATCTCCACGAAGCCGCGGCGCTCACCAGCCTGCCGCTGGCGCGCGACGAGGCTGCGATGGCTGCGCAAGGTGCGGCGATCGTGTCGCTCGGTGCGCGCGCGGTGCTGGTGAAGGGCGGCCATGGCGAGGGGCCAGAGGCGGTCGATCTGCTGGTCGAGAACAGCGGCGTACGCCGGTTCGCCGCCAAGCGCATTGCCACCAAGAACACCCATGGCACCGGCTGCACGCTCTCATCCGCGATAGCCGCCGGGCTCGCCAAGGGCATGCCGCTCGCGGAAAGCGTCGCTGTGGCGAAAGACTATGTCAGCGCGGCGATCGCCGCGTCGGGGCAATTGAAAATCGGCAAGGGCCGCGGACCGGTGCACCATTTCCACGCGGTCTGGCCGAAGGCCTGAGGAGATCGATATGGCGAAGCTGACAAGACGCACGGCGCTCGGCGCGCTCGCGGGGTCGCTGGCAATGCCTTCGGTCGCCCGCGCCCAAACCACGAAGTGGCGTATGGCGACCTCTTGGCCGCGCAACCTGCCGGGACCGGGCATCTCGGCGCAGCGGCTGGCGGAGCGCATCCGCGCCATGAGCGGCGGCCGACTCGAGATCGACGTATTCCCCGCCGGCACCATCGTGCCGGCGTTCGAAGTGCTCGACGCGGTCGGTGGCGGCGGCGTCGAGATGGGCCACACCGCGGCATTTTATTGGCGCGGCAAGATGCCGGCCTCGGTGTTCTACACCAGCGTGCCGTTCGGCCTCGGCCCGGTCGATCATCTGGCCTGGCTCGAATTCGGCGACGGCCAGGCGCTGTGGGACGAGCTCTACCGACCGTTCGGCGTGCGCGCCTTCGCCGCCGGCAATACCGGGCCGTGCATGGGCGGCTGGTTTCGCAACGAAATCCGGTCGGTTGCCGATATCAAGGGCCTGCGCATCCGCGTTTTGGGGATCGGCGGCGACGTGTTCAGCCGGCTCGGCGCCACGCCGGTCTCGATTCCGGCCGCCGAGATCATCACCGGCATGCAGACCGGCGCGATCGATGCGGTCGAGTTCCTCGCGCCTTCGAGCGATCTCATCACCGGCGTGCACAAGGTGGCGCCGTTCTATTACGCGCCCGGTTTCAACAAGCCGAACGGCACCGGCGAGGGGCTGGTCTCGATCCGGGCCTGGGAGGCGCTGCCGGCCGACTTGCGTGCGATCGTGGCGGAGGCCTGCCGTCTGGAGCACGCTACCGCGCTCGCGGATGCGGCTTGGCAGAACGCCATCGCGCTGGCGACGCTCATCGCCGTGCACGGCACCAAGGTGGTGTTCTTTCCCGATGCGCTGGTCGATGCGGCGCGGCCGATCGCGCGCGAACTGATCGCGGAGATTGGCCGCAGCTCGCTGGTCGCGGGGCGCATCGTCGAGAGCTACAATGCGATGCTGGAGCGCAGTCGCGCATGGACTGGCCTGAGCGCCAACATGGCCGCCCAGCTCTCGCGCGGGCAGCGGCGATAAGCGGTCAGAAGCGTAGATTAATTCCGGCGGTGATCCAGTTGGCGTCCTCGCCGGCCAGATTGCGGCCATAGATCAGATCAAAGTCGACCTTTTCATGCGGCGTGAAGCGGATGCCGGCCTGGATGGCCGGCTGCTTGGTGCTCTGGCCGAAAACCTCGGCGATCAGTGTTACGGTGGTCGTGTTCTTCAACACGATCCATTCGAAACCGGCGCCCCAGGTGGCGAAATCCTTGCGTTCGATGTGGTCATAGAGCCATCCGCCATTGACGTTGATGCGGAACATATCGCTCAGCACGAAAGTGACCGGCACATAGAAAAACGTGCCGGTGTGCTGCTGCGTGACGAGGTCAAGGATCACGCCACCGGCGATGCCGACGCCGACCGGACTCTTCTCCGTAGAGAGCAGATTGGTCTTGGCCTTGAGCGAAAGGCCGGTGCCCCAGATGCCGTCGGCGCGGGTGCGTGCGAGGGTGCCACCGAACTCGAAGGGCCGGAAGAGATTGACGACACAGGCCGGCGACGTGATAAACATCTGGTCGCCGTTACCGGCGAAAGAGACCCAGGATTCGATCTTGCAGCTTCCCGGGGCGGCGGTGTCGGACCCATCGACGGCGAAGGCGCCGTCGGCGCGGGCGGAATTCGCCCAAAATAAAACTGCAGCAGCCGCAAGTGCGATCCGCATACAGCCCAGACGCATGGAATGATTGTTCAAATTCACCCCCGGCAGAAGAATCCCCGATTGAGACCTTAGCCGGGAAATCAGCTGGGGAGAAGCAGGGTGGATAACCCGGCGCGATCAGCGGCCGGGTGCCGGGACTTTCTTCGGGTCGCCGCCGAGCGCACTCACAATGTAGCGGATCATGGCTTCCATTTCGGGGGCCAGATCGCGGAACAGGCACTGCTCGATGAGCAGAGGATGGAATAGCGTGGCGCAGGCGGCACCGGTGCAGGCGGCCGCGATCTTCACATCCTCGACCTTGAATTCGCCGCGCTGCACCCCGTCGGCGATGACGACGGCGAAAGCACCGTGCATCGCCTCGATGTGCTTGTCGACGATGGGCCAATTCTCCTCGACCGCAACGCGCACCATTTCATGCATCTTGCGGTCGTCGAGCAGCTGGGTGCGGTTGTGGTGATGGATATCGCGGATCAGACGGGCCACGCGCGCCGTCGCGGAGCCCGGTCCGCTTGCTGCCTTTTTCGCAGTCTCCCGGATCGAGTCGGCGACCATGTTTGCGACTTCGGCGCTAATGGCGTCCTTGGAGGCGAAGAAGCGATAGACGTTGGCCGGAGACATGCCGAGCTCGGCCGCGATGTCGGCGACCGTGGTCTTGCGGTAGCCGTACTGGCGATAAAGCCGCTCGGCGGTCTCGATGATCTGCTTCCGGGTCTCCCAGGCAGCCGGGCTCTCGGCGCCCGAACGCAGCGGCGTCTCGGGAGCGGCATGCGCGGCGGTGCGGTCGGCCATCGATTCTTCCCAGCTCAAATCGTGCGAAGGCGGCCCTGACAGCAAGCCAGCCAACGAGTCATGCCTAACATATGACATCTGACGTATATTGACAAGCGTTATTACTCATAGAATAGTGGAGACCTTCCGGACGCCGTCCGGCTTGTCGAATCCGATCCAGCCCATTGGGGGCGCCTATGTTCCGCACCGATCAACCGGCCCGCAGCCGCGTGCGCCGCAATCCCGCAACCCTCCTGGCGCTCGGCAGCGCGCTATTGCTGGCCGGCTGCTACGCCGATGCCACTTCGACGCCGCCCAAGTCGCGCGCGGTGCACGTGGAGCCCGTGCGCGTCGAAAGCCTCGGAGAGCATCACGCCTATACCGGCGTCGTGCGCGCGCGCTTCGAGACGCCGATGGCGTTCCGCGTCGCCGGCAAGCTCGCGACCCGCGACGTCGATGTGGGCGCGTCAGTGAAAAAAGGGCAGGTGCTCGCGACGCTGGATGCCATCGACTACAACCACGCGCTCGCCGCCGCCTCCGCCGAAGTGAAAGCCGCCGAGGCCGAGGTCGTCCGCGCGCGCGGCGACGAGGAGCGCTCCAAGTATCTGTTCGAGCGCGGCCACGTGGCGCAGGCGCAAGTTGAACGCTTCGCGGCGACGTTCCGCACCGCATCCGAGCGGCTGGCGGCGGCTGAGAGTCAGCGTGCGATCGCTGCGAACCGTGTGCAGTACACGACGCTGGTGGCCGATGCCGACGGTATCGTAACGGAAGTCGCCGCCGAGCGCGGCCAGGTCATCGCCGAAGGCCGGCCGGTGTTCTCGATCGCGCGGACGGGTGAGAAGGAAGCCATGGTCGCGATTCCGGAAAACCGGGTCGGCGATCTTCGCGAAATGCAGGCGCGGGTTTCGTTCTGGTCGCAGCCGGGCAAGTCATACGCTGCCGAATTGCGCGAGCTTTCTCCGCAGGCCGATCCTGCCGCCCGCACCTATGTCGCGCGTTTCCGGCTGCTGGAGCAACCGGAGCGGGTCGATCTCGGCATGACTGCGACGATCGAACTTTCCAAGCCAAGCGCCGAGGCGCGCATCCGCGTCCCAGTTTCGGCGATCTGGTACCGCGGCGACGCGGCGCAAGTCTGGCGCGCGCACGCCAACGGCAAGCTCGACGCCGTGCCGGTGACGGTGCGCGAGTTGGGGCAGGAGACCGCGCTGGTTTCCGGCGCGCTAGCCGACGGCGATGCGATCGTTACGCTCGGCGTGCACCGGCTCGATGAATCCATGCAGGTGCGGTTCGCCAACCGCGTGAAGCGCGAGGCGGCGCGGTGAATTCGTTCAATCTCTCCGCCTGGGCGATCCGGCACCAAGCACTGGTGCTGTTCACGATCATCGCGCTCGGCTTGGCGGGCACCTGGTCCTATCTCAATCTGGGCCGCAACGAGGACCCGACCTTCACCGTGAAGGTGATGGTGGTAACGGCGGCCTGGCCGGGGGCCACCGCCGAGGAAATGCAGCAGCAGGTCGCCGACCGCATCGAGACCAAGCTACAGACGCTGCCCTGGCTCGAACAGATCCGCACCTTCACGCGACCGGGCTTCGCGGCGATGCAGATCGTGCTGAAGGACCCGACGCCGCCGGGCGAGGTGCAGGAGCTCTGGTATCAAGTGCGCAAGAAGATCGGCGACATGCGCGGCGAACTGCCGCAAGGCGTGTTCGGGCCGTTCTTCAACGACGAATATTCCGACGTTTATGTCGCGGTCTACATGATGACCGGCGAGGGCGCGCGCCACGAGACGGTCGTCGACTACGCCGAAGAGGTGCGCAAGAAGCTGCTCAAGGTCGCCCATGTCGACAAGGTCGATTTGATCGGCGAGCAGAAGCGCAAAATTTTCATCGACGTTTCCTACCGCAAGCTCGCCACGCTCGGCATCCCGCCGCAGGCGATCTTCGAGTCACTGTCGCGCCAGAACGCGCTGGTGCCTGCCGGCACCATCGATACGGCGACCGATCGCGTGCAGGTGCGCGTCACCGGCGCGCTCGACGGGGTCGAGACGGTCCGCGCGCTGCCGGTCGAGGCCGGCGGCAAGGTCTTTCGGCTGGGCGACATCGCCGAGATCAGCCGCGGGCTCGAGGACCCGCCGAGCCACGTCGTGCGCTACAACTCGGCGCCCGCGGTTGGGCTCGGGGTCGCCATGGCGAAGGGCGCCAACGTGATCGACCTCGGCAAGGCACTGGCTGTCGCCGAAAAGGCGATTCAGGCGGAGCTTCCGGTCGGCATCGAGTTCAAACGCGTCAACGATCAGGCGCACGTGGTGGACGAGGCGGTGTTCGAGTTCCTGTGGAAATTCGCCATCGCCGTCTCGATCGTCATGGCGGTGAGCTTCCTCTCGCTCGGCTTCCGCACCGGCATCATCGTGGCGCTTTCGGTGCCGCTGACGCTGGCCGGTGTGTTCGTAGCCATGCTGCTCTTGGGCATCGACCTGCAGCGGGTATCGCTGGGCTCGCTGATTTTGGCGCTCGGGCTGTTGGTTGACGACGCCATCATCGCCATCGAGATGATGGTGGTGAAGATCGAGCAGGGCTTCGACCGCGCCAAGGCCGCGACCTTCGCCTGGACCTCGACGGCGTTTCCGATGCTGACCGGCACACTGGTGACGGCCGCGGGCTTCATCCCGGTCGGCTTCGCCAAGTCCTCGAGCGGCGAATACGCCGGCGGTATTTTCTGGGTGGTGGTGATCGCGCTGGTGATCTCGTGGCTGGTGGCGGTGATCTTTATTCCGTATCTCGGCTTCAAGCTGCTGCCTGCCAAGATGGGCAAGCATGGCAACGGCCACGATCCGCATCAGACGCTGCCTTATCGCGCGCTTCGCAACACGCTGGATTTCGCCGTGCGCCGGCGCCTGCTGGTCGTCGCCTCGACGGTCGGGCTTTTGCTGCTCTCGGCCGCGGGCATGAGTTTCGTTCCGCAGCAGTTCTTTCCGACCTCGACGCGGCCGGAGCTGTTCGTCGAGCTGCGCGGGCCCGAGGGCGCCGCGTTTGGACTTACCGATCGCGAAGCTAAGAAGATCGAAGAGATACTCGCGCGCGATACCGACCTCGAATATTTCACCACGTACATCGGCGGCGGCGCGCCGCGCTTCGTGCTCGGCTATAACCCGGCGCTGCCGAACCAGAACTATGCGCTGATCCTGGTCCAGACCAAGGGCGGTGAGGCGCGCGAACGGCTGTTGCATAAGCTGCGCGATCTTTTCGCCGAGAACGAAGGCGCGGTGCGAGGGCGCGTGTACCGGCTCGAGCTCGGGCCGCCGATCGGACATCCGGTGCAGTTCCGCGTGGTCGGTTCCGATCCGGAGGAATTGCGCAGGATCGCCGCCGAAGTGCGCGAGGTGATGCGCGCCAACAAGAACACGCGCGACGTCGAGTTCGAATGGGGCGAGAAGGCCAAGACGGTGCGCCTCGAGCTCGACCAGGACCGCATCCGGCTCCTGGGCCTCAACGCGCAGGATCTTGCCGCCACCTTGCAGACGCTGATCTCCGGCTTCGAGGTCACGGCGCTGCGCGAGGGCACCAAGTCAGTTGGTGTGGTGGTGCGCGCGGCCGGGCCCGAGCGGCTCGATCTCTCGCGCATCGGCGACCTCGTAGTGGCCTCGCGCAACGGCCAGGCGATCCCGGTCTCGCAAGTCGCGCGGATCGCATTTTCCTCCGAGGAGCCGATCGTGTGGCGGAAGAACCGCGAGCTTATTCTCACGGTGCGCTCCGACGTCGCCGAAGGCATGCAGCCACCGGATGTGACCACGCAGCTGATCCAAGCGCTGAAGCCGCTCGAGAACGCGCTGCCGGCCGGCTATCGCTTCGAGCCGGGCGGCGCCTATGAAGAAAGCGGCAAGGCGAACGCCGCGCTCTACAGTCTGTTCCCGGCCATGATCCTCGTCATGCTCGCGCTGATCATGGTCCAGATGCAGAGCTTCTCGCGCATGTTCCTGGTGTTTGCGACCTTCCCGCTCGGGCTGATCGGGGCGGTGCTGGCGCTCTTGATCTCGCAGCAGCCGTTCGGTTTCGTCGCGTTGCTCGGCGTGATCGCGCTCGGCGGCATGATCATGCGCAACACGCTCATTCTCGCCGACCAGATCGATCAGGATCTCAAGGCCGGACATACGATGCGCGAGGCGATCGTGGAATCCACGATCCGGCGCGCGCGGCCGGTGGTGTTGACGGCGATCGCCGCCGCGTTCGCCTTCGTGCCGCTCGCCACCAATGTGTTCTGGGGACCGCTGGCGGTGGCTTTGATCGGCGGTCTGGCGGTCGCGACCGCGCTTACGCTGATCGCCTTGCCCGCGCTCTACGCGCTGTGGTTCCGGGTGCCGCGCAATGCCGCCGACGACAAGCGGCCGGCGCCAAAGACGGAGCCCACGCCCGAAGGTTATGCTGTAGCAGCGGAGTGAGCGACCAATGAGCGAAACCAAGGACAATCCAGGGGTAATCGTTCATCCGCCGATCGCATTGCTGATCGCCTTCGTGGCGGGTCTCGTTCTCGAATGGCTGCGGCCTTTGCCGTTCGTTCCCGCTTCGATTCCGAGCGCCTGGGTTGGCGTCCTGTTGTTCGCCGCCGGTTTGGCGCTCCTGATCTGGGCGTTCCTCAGCTTCCGCAAGGCGGGCACCAACGTGCAGACCAGCGAGCCGGCGACGGCGATCGTCGAGCGCGGGCCCTACGGCTTTTCGCGCAATCCGATCTACACCGGGATGTTCCTGGGGCTCACGGGCCTCGCCATCGGCTTTGACAGCCTGTGGGTGCTGGCGATGCTGGTGCCGTTCTATCTCGTGATCCGCTACGGCGTAATCGCGCGCGAGGAAGCCTATCTCGAGCGCAAGTTCGGCGGCGTCTATCTCGCCTACAAGTCCCGCGTTCGGCGGTGGCTGTAGCAGCCTACTTCTTAAATGGCACTACCTTCTGCTGCTGCTCGCCGAGGCCCTCGATGCCGAGGCGGATCACGTCGCCGGGCTTCAAGTATTGCGGCGGCTTCATGCCGAGGCCGACGCCGGGAGGCGTGCCGGTGGTGATGACGTCGCCCGGCTCCATGACGAAGAATTGCGAGCAATACCAGACGATGTGAGCAGCGCCGAAGATCATGGTCTTGGTCGAGCCCTTTTGCCGCTGTTCGCCGTTGACGGTGAGCCACATGGAAAGATTTTGTACGTCCTTGATCTCGTCCCGCGTCACCAACCAGGGCCCGATCGGGCCGAAGGTCTCGCAGCCCTTACCCTTCATCCACTGGCCGGAGCGCTCCATCTGGAACTCGCGCTCGGAAACGTCGTTGCAGACGCAATAGCCGGCGATATAGGCGAGCGCATCCTTCTCAGAAGCGATGTAGCGCGCGCGGCGGCCGATCACGATGCCGAGCTCGACTTCCCAATCGAGCTTGGTCGAGTCCTTCGGCACCATGATGTTGTCGTTCGGCCCCATGATGCAGCTCGGCGCCTTGGAGAAAGTGATCGGCTCCTTCGGAATCGGCGCGCCGGCCTCGGCCGCGTGATCGGCGTAGTTCAGGCCGATGGCGAGGAAGTGGCGCGTGCCGTTGACGCAGGCGCCGAGCCGCGGCTTGCCCTTCACGAGCGGCAGCTTCTCGAGCTTCGCCTTCTTGATCTTGGCCAGGCCCGGCCCGCTCAATACATCACCGTTGATGTCGGGCACCACGCGCGAGAGGTCGCGGAGCTTGCCTTGCTTGTCGATGATTCCGGGCTTCTCACGGCCGGCGGGGCCGAAACGCACGAGCTTCATGGGGCTACCTTCTTAGGGGTTGGGTAATGCGGGAGGGGATCATGCTTCGCCCGCGCGCGCCGGGCAAGCGGTGGGCAAGCCGGACCGGCCGAGGAAGGGGTATAAGAAAGCCATGAACAAGGCCGCTGCGCCGCGCATACCGACCGCCACCGACGTCGCCGATGCGGCGCGTTTGCTCGCAGGCATTGCGGTGCGCACGCCGCTGCTGCCGTGCACCGCGCTCGATGCGCTGACCGGCGGGCGCGTCTTTCTCAAGCCCGAGCCGCTGCAGCTCACGGGCTCGTTCAAGTTCCGCGGCGCCTATAACCGCCTCGCGCGCATCGCGCCGGAGCATCGCGCTGCCGGCGTCGTGGCTTATTCCTCCGGCAATCACGCGCAAGGCGTGGCGGCGGCGGCCAAGCTGCTCGGCATGCCGGCGCTGATCGTGATGCCGCGCGACACGCCGGCGTTGAAGATTGAGCGCACCACCGCGCTCGGCGCCGAGATTGTGCTCTATGACCGCGATCACGAGGACCGCGCGGAGATCGCACGCCGCATCGCGGGCGAACGCAATGCGACGCTTGTCCCGCCGTTCGACGATCCCTTCATCATGGCGGGGCAGGGCACCATCGGGCGGGAAATCGTCGAGGATTTGGAGGCACTGGGGCTCAAGCCCGACATCGTGATCGTGCCAGCATCCGGCGGCGGGCTGATCGGCGGTGTCGCACTCGCCGTCAAGGAACGGCACCCGGAAGCGCGCATCGTCGCCGCCGAGCCCGAAGGCTTCGACGACCATCGCCGCTCGCTGCGTTCCGGCAAGCGCGAGCGAAACGCCCGCATGTCCGGCTCGATCTGCGATGGCTTGCTTACGGCGCAGCCGGGCGAAATCACCTTTGAAGTTACGCGCCGCCTGGTCGGCGAAGGCGTGGTGGCGAGCGACGACGAGGTGCGTGCGGCGATGGCGTTCGCCTACCGCGAGCTCAAGCTCGTGGTGGAGCCGAGCGGCGCGATCGCGCTCGCGGTGCTGCTGGCGGGACGCGTGAATGTGACGGGCAAGACCGTTGCGGTCGTGCTCTCCGGCGGCAACGTGGATCCCAAGCTGTTCGCCGAGGCGATCGGCAGCTGATTTAGGAAAACAGCGCCAACTTCTCGTATGGCGAGAGCTGATCGATATCGGCGGAGGCGGTTCGCGATTTCGGCGCCGGCAGCGGCCCCTGGCGCTGCGACGTTCCGAACACATCGCGTTGGTCGAGGTCCGGCTTGGCCTGCGCGGGTGCGACTGGGGGCGCGGTCTGCGGAGTGTTCTTCGCGGAAGGAGCGGGCGTGGCCGGCGCCGCGCCTGGCTCGCGCCAGATCGCAATCATCGCTTCGAGCCGCCGCTCCAGAAAATGCAACGCGTCGATCACCTTGCGGGTGCGCTGGCCGGTGATGTCCTGGAACGAGCAGGCGGTATAGGTCTGGGTCGTCAACGCGTCGATGCGGTCGCAGGCGTTCGGGTCGGTGCCGCGCTCGCGCAAGGTCCAGGCGATTTCCTGGATCTGCTCGGCGGAGTTGAGGATGTCGGATGTCGCCCGCTCGGTGACGGCGACAATGGCGTCGAGCTCGTCGGTGGCGCGTACGATCTGGCTCGGGTCGCTGCCTTCGGGCTTGATCGCGGCGATCTCCGTCTTGGTGCGGACGATGGCGTCGGCCATGTCGACGAGGTCGGCGCGCATGCGCTCGAGGCCAACGCCGCCGGTCTTCTCGGTGAGCGCGTGCTCGAGCCGGGTGATGGCGTCGAGCACCAGGCGGGTATCGGCTTGGCGCATGCGCCGCGCGTATTCGGCCAGGAACCAACGGCCGCGCACGGTTTCTTCCACCGCGCCGGCGATGGTTTCGTAATCCGAATCGGATAGAGCGTTGTGGTCGGGAGGTTGAATCATGGGCGCGGATCGAGGTTATGGCGGAGCACGCCCGGACCTTGGGCCCGAATCACCGTTCCCCAATCTAGCCGCAGGCGGCAAGCCCGCCAACGGCGGTCGCGGCGGGCGCCTGTCGCTGGCGGGCGCATTCGGGGTGCTGTTTCTGGCTGTCGGCGTCTATATGCCGTTCTTTCCGCTGTTTCTAGCCGCGCGCGGGCTGTCGCCGGAGCTGATCGGGATCGCCATCGCGATTCCGATGCTGGTGAAGCTCGTGGTGCTGCCGCCGGCCGGATGGCTATGGGACCGGATCGACCGACCGCGGGCGATCCTGGCGGCGATCGGCCTCGGTGCCGCGGGCGGCTTCGCGCTGGTGGGCTTCGCGCCGGGCACGGCCGCGATCCTCATTGCGGTTGCGATCTCGGCGATGTTCTGGGGCCCGTCGTTCGCACTGATCGATGCTTTCGCCGTGCGCCTGCAGCGGGTGCGGGCGGTCGATTACGGCCGCGCGCGGCTGTGGGGCTCGGTGAGCTTCGTCGCCGGGAATCTCTTGGCGGGCGCCGCTCTCGATATTCTGCCCGGCGCCTCGATCGTGTGGCTGATCGCGACGCCGTTTCTCTTGTTCTCGCTGACGGTATGGCTGTTGCCGGTGCTGCCGCGAGCGGTGCCTGTGCCTGTGGGCTCCACGAGTGCGCCCGGTCGCATTCCGATGCGGTTCGTGCTCGGCATCTTAGCGGTTGCGATCATCGATGCGAGCCACGCGCTGTTCTACACCTTCAGCGCGGTGCAATGGACGGCGGCGGGCATGAGCCCGGGCCTGATCGGCTTCCTGTGGTCGGCCGGGGTGATCGCGGAGATCGTGCTTTTCATTTATGCGGCGCAGGCAGTGCGCCGGTTCAGGCCCATGCTGCTGATCGTGCTCGGCGGCATCGCCGCGATCGTTCGCTTCGGCGCCATGGCGTTCGAGCCGGCGGCCGGGTTGCTGTTCGTCCTGCAGTTGCTGCACGCGCTCACTTTTGGCGCGACGCATATCGGCATGATCGCGCTGATCAATGAGAGCATCCCGGACCGCGCACTCGGCCGCGCGCAGGCTTCCGCCTCGACCGCGAGCGGTATTGCCATGGCGCTGGCGACGCTCGCGGCCGGCCCGCTCTTTGCGCGTTATGGCGCGGGCGCGTATTTGCCGTTCGCGGCGCTCGGCGCAATCGGGGCCGGGATCGCGCTGCTCGCGTCAGTCGTGCCTGGTCAGGCGCAACGGCGGTAGAATGACGTGAGTTCGCGGCCGCGCAGAAAGATCATCTTCGGGGAAAGGCCTCCCTTGCGGGCGATCCATCTACGCACGTTTTCGGGATAGTTCGCCATCAGCGCCTGGGTTCCCATCCAATTCGGGACCCGCCGTCCGTTCATGCCGTGCGACCAAGCGGCGTGGAACCCGAGCATGGCGCGCGGGGTGACGCAGACATTCTCCCGCGGAACCGCCGCGATGATCAAGGTGCAGGCGGACAGGCAGGGCCCGTCCACCACCACGCGCTGGCCATGAGCACGTATCCGCGCGGCCGCTTCCAGATAGGACCCGATCCGTCCGCCCGGATCCTGGCGAATCACGATTTCCGCGAACACAGTGGTGAAGTTCAGCGTCGCAATCGCGGCGCCTATCAATAGCGTGCGAAACCACATCGGTGTGCTGCGCCGCCCCCGGCGCCTCCCCAGGCCCCCGACAACGACGCAACGCTAACTGAAGTCGCGCAGTGAAATATGGCGGCGAGGGCGTTTGGGGGAAAAAATTCGTTCGGTGTGTTGCTGGCCCCACAGTGCCGGCAAAGGCAGGCGGCCTTGCTGCCTTCATGGCAAAGGGCAACGGGCCGGTATAGTTTCAGCATCCTCGACGAGCGCGGCGCAAGGGATTTCCAATGAAAGCGTTTTTTCAGGCCCTCGAGACGCTTCGCCAAAAACCTATTCCCGATCTCGCGCCGTTGCAGGCGCGCAAGCAGAACTATCGCGCGTATCCGATCGATCGGATGTCCGCTCTCTATGGCGAGAAGCTGGTTGAAATCCGGGACTTGGGGGTTGAGGGTGAGAACTATTATTTCAAAACCGACAACCCGCCTTATTACGAAGCGGCACCTGGAGCGATCGAGAAACTCTTCTTGAGAGAAAGCGTGGCGAGCCGGCTGCGAAACCTCGATCAAAGGCTTCGAGAAATTGGATTGAGGGTGCACGTATACGACGCGATCCGGCCGCGCGCGGTGCAGGCCTATTTCCACGACGTCTGGATGCCCCGGCGGGTGCGCGAGCGGCATCCGAACTTCTCCGAGCAAGAGATGCTTGCCGAGGTCGAGAAATACTGGGCCGCACCTACGACTTCGGAGGATAGCCCGGCGCCGCACAGCACCGGCGGGGCCGTGGATCTCACGATCTGCAAGATCCGCAATGGCGAGCCGCTGTACATGGGCTCGATCTTCGACGACGCGACGGAACTGGCGCACACCGATTATTTCGAGCGCGCGGAGCAGGACGCACTCGGTCGCTTCTCCGACGCCGAGGCCCGGCAAAACCGGCGGCTGCTCTATTGGCTGATGACCGGCGAGGGCTTCGCGAGCAATCCCAACGAGTGGTGGCACTTCAGCTGGGGTGATCAGATGTGGGCGAAACTCACCGGTGCGAAAGCCGCGGTCTTCGGCCCGGCTAGGGACGCGTAGCCTCCTTCCGACGCGCGCGAAGGCGCTGTGCCAAAACGGGACCGGCCCGCGCAAGTACCGGCAGCCAGAGGAAAAATTGGCCTCGACGATGAAAGCGCTCCCGCGTATGAAAGTCCGGCGGGCCGGCTTCTAGCCGGGTGTGGCGTGATGCGGGGAGAGTGCTTTGGCCAACGAGGCATGGCTGAAGAGCACAATCGACGGGCGTAGACTCGTGTTGGCGGCGGCGGGCAGTTGGACCGCGACGCATGCGCGCGAGATCGAGCCGCTCGTGGACGCGGCCGTACCGGATAAGACGAAATACGAGCAAGTCGATATTGATCTCGCGCGGGTCGAGCACATCGACACGTTCGGCGCTTGGCTGGTGGAACGCATGCGCCGCTCCGCCACGGCGGCGGGCCTGAAGACCGCGATCGTCGGCCTTGATACCCGTTTCAAAGTGCTGTTCGACGAGATCGCCGCCTCCAACAAGAAGGATGCCTGGCGGCCGCGGCACGAGATGCCGATCGTCGTGTCGCTTCTGCACATCGGCAAGAGCGTGCTCGCCACGCGAGACGATTTCGTCGACATGATCAATTTCCTCGGCGTGGTCACGGTGGCGTTCGCGCGCGTGGCGGTGAAGCCCTGGAAATTCCGCTTCACCTCGATCGTCCACCAGATCGACATCGTCGCCTTCCGTGCGGTGCCGATCATCGTGCTGATCAATTTCCTTATCGGCGCGATCCTGGCGCAGCAGGGTATTTTCCATTTCCGCAAGTTCGGCGCCGAGAATTTCGTCGTCGATATGGTCGGCATTCTCACCTTGCGCGAGGTCGGGGTGCTGATCGTCTCAATCATGGTCGCCGGCCGCTCGGGCAGCGCCTATACGGCAGAACTCGGCTCCATGCGCATGCGCGAGGAGATGGACGCACTCCGGGTCATGGGATTCGATCCGGTCGAGGTGCTGGTATTGCCGCGCATGATCGCGCTGATCGTGGCGCTGCCGATTCTGACGTTCATCGGCAGTATGAGCGCGCTGGTGGGCGCCGGGATCGTGACCTGGCTCTATGGCGGGATGTCGCCGGAGGCGTTTATCGACCGGCTGCGCGAGGTGGTCGACCTCAACACCTTCGAGGTCGGCATGTGGAAGGCGCCATTCATGGCGGTGGTGATCGGTCTGGTCGCCGCCGTCGAGGGCTTCCAGGTGCAGGGCAGCGCGGAGTCGCTCGGCGAACACACCACGTCGTCGGTGGTGAAGGCGATTTTTCTCGTCATCGTGCTCGACGGCCTGTTCGCCATGTTCTTTGCCGGCATCGGAAAATAGGCCGTGGACGCTCAGAACATCGATAACGTCATCAGCGTGCGCGACCTCGTGGTCGGGTTCGGGAAGCAGACCGTGCTCAAGGGCCTGAACCTCGACATCAGGCGCGGCGAGATTCTCGGCTTCGTCGGCGCCTCGGGCGGCGGCAAGTCGGTGCTGACGCGCACCATCATCGGGCTGCTGCCCAAGCGGCAGGGAAAGATCGAGGTGTTCGGCAAGAATCTCGACGAACTCGATGAGTTGGAGCGCCAGAAGGTCGAGAAGCGCTGGGGCGTGCTGTTCCAGGGCGGCGCGCTATTCTCCTCGCTGAATGTGATCCAGAACGTGCAGTTTCCGTTGCGCGAGGACTTGAAGCTGCGTGGCCGGCTACTCGACGAGATCGCGGTGGCCAAGCTCGAAATGGTGGGGCTGGACGCAAGCGTATGCGAGAAGGCGCCCTCGGAGCTCTCCGGCGGCATGATCAAGCGCGCGGCGCTGGCGCGCGCGCTCGCGCTCGATCCGGAAATCGTGTTTCTCGACGAACCCACCTCGGGCCTCGATCCGATCAGCGCCGGCGAATTCGACGAACTGATCCGCGCCCTGCAGCAGACTTTGGGGCTGACGGTTTTCATGGTAACCCACGACCTCTACAGCCTGCATTCGGTGTGCGACCGGGTGGCGGCGCTGGCCGACGGCAAGATCATCGCCGAAGGCCCGGTGGACAGCCTGATGAATTCGGAACATCCGTGGCTGAAGGCCTATTTCGGCGGCAAGCGCGGGCGGGTCGCCATGGCGGGAAAGCGTTCGTAAGAGTGAGGCCAGTATGGAAACGCGTGCGAACTACATTTTGATCGGAGTGTTCACGCTCCTTGTGATCGCCGGAGGCTTCGGCTTCGTCTGGTGGTTCCAGCGGCTCAGCGGCAGCGGCACCCAGGTCGCCTACGAAGTGATCTATGACGGCTCGGTGTCGGGGCTTCGGCCCGGCAGCGCCGTGCTGTTCAACGGCATCCGCGTCGGCGAAGTGAGCGTGATCCGGCTCGATACCGAGGATCCGCGCAAGGTGGTCGCGCTGATTTCAGTCGCGGCCACGACGCCGGTCCGCACCGACACCAAGGCCGGGCTCGAACTGGCGGGGCTCACCGGCGTCGCCTCGGTGGCGCTGATCGGTGGAACGCCGACGGCGGCGCTTTTAAAGCCCGAAGGCGGCAAGCCGCCGCGCATCGTCGCCGGCGGAGGCGCGATCACCGACGTGATGCAGGGCGCCAAGCAGGTACTGGAGCGTATCGATCGGCTGCTCGAAACCAACGAGAAGAAGATCGAGCAGATTTTGACCGATATTTCCGTGTTCACCAAGGATCTTGCCGGCAAGGACGGCCGCTCGGTGGCGGTCGAGTTCGCCGATACCGCCAAGTCGGTGCGCACGCTCGCCGAGGCGCTGGAGCGTCAGGTGCCTGCGACGCTTCACGAATACAGTCTGCTCGCCAAGGACGCGCGGCGGACGGTCGGCGATATTTCGCGGGTGGTGCGTAACTTCGAACAGAATCCGAGCCAGCTGATCTTTGGCCGGCCGGCGCAGCCGCAGCGCGCGCCGGCCACACGATAATCATCGACCTCCAGATAACGAAAAAGGCCGGGGCGCTGGCCCCGGCCATGACGAAACTCTAAGGCAGCCCAAAAGCTTATTCGAGCCGCCCGGCGGCGTGCGCCAGCAAGGTATAGACCTTGCCGGTGTCCGACGTGAGGTAGGTCTTGGTCAGAACCTGGCCGCGGTCGTCGCGCGCGACCTGATCGAGCAGGTGCTCGAACTCGTCGATGTAGCGATCGACGGTCTCGCGGAACTCGCCGCTGCGGCGATAGCGGCGGCGGATCTCCTCGAACGCCCTATGACCCTGGTTGGTATAGAGCTTGCGCGAGAACACATTGCGTTCGCCGCGCTTGTAGCGATCCCAGGCTTCGATCGAAGCGTCGTGGCTGACCAGCCGAGGAATATCGCCGGCCAACGTGTCGAACGCCTCGGGCGAGGGCGGCGGCAGTGGCTGTCCGGGACGCGCGGCTTCGCCGGCGCGGTAGTCATCGCCGGACCGGGGGCGGCGAATTTCGTCGTCTTGCCGCCGCTCGCGCGGATCGGCAGCGCGGCCGCGCGGCGGTTGCGAGTGCGTTCCATTCCCATTGCCGTTGCCAACGACGATCGCACGGTCGCGCGCCGGGCGCGGACCTTCGCCGGGCTCCTCGCGCACTGCGCGCCGCTCCGCAGGCTCCGCCACCTCGGTGACGCGGGTGCGCCACGAGATGACTTCGCTGAGCTGGGCGATCGCCTTGAGCTGGTCGGCGACCATGCGGCGCATCGCCTGCGTGGTCTCGATCGTTTCGTTCGGCAGATCCTTCAAGCCGTCTTTCAGCTCGTCACGGGTCTCCGCCAAGGTACTCTGAACCTGTTCGGTGACGCTGCGCAGCTCGCGCGAAGACTCGGTGAAGTGTTCGAGCATTTCGCGGAACATGCGGCCCATATCGTCGACGGCGTCCTGATAGGTCGACTTGAGCGCGACATTGGTGCGCCCACGCTCCTCGGCATAGGCGCCGCGGATGAGTTCGTACTGACTGTTGATCTGCTGGGTCGTATGGACCGTCGTGTCGGCCATCAGCTTGGTGATTTCCTCCGCCCGCGACTGGCTGCCGCTGAGCGTGTCCTCGAGCACTTGCTGGAAGCCCTTGAGCCGTTCGCCGATTTCATGGGTGCGGCCGAGCAGCTTGCTCTCGAATTCGTCGGAACGCCTGACCAGCAGATTGACGATCTCCTCGATCGCAAAGCGCCGCTCCTCGAGCGTCGCGTCGATGCGGCCGTGGGTCTCGCTCAGCGTTTCTGCAACGCCGGAGATGACGCGCCCCTGATTCTCGAAGCGCAGCGTGAGCGAGGAGAGATCCCGCAAGACGCCGGCTGCCACGTCGCGCAAATCGCGCACTTGCCCGTCCGCCCATTCGATCGCACCTCGGGTCGAGGAGGTCGTCGCTTCGAGGGCGGTCTGCAGGTAGGACAGGCGTTCGGTGACCTGCTTCTCCATCGGCAAGAGCTCGGTGCCCACCCCTTCAACCACGTTCTTCACGAGGTCGTTCGCTTGGGCGAGCTTTTCGAGAATGCCCGTCACGTCGTTGCGCAGAATTTCGTGCGTGACGCCGACCTCCCGCGTGCGCTCGGCCAGGCCCTTCGAAACCTGTTCCGCCAGTCCGCCAAGCAGACGCTCGACTTCGATCGCGTTCTTGCGCAGCGTCTCGCTGACGTTTTCGACCTTACGGGCCACGGCTTCGGCCGCGTCCGCGGCCCTTCCATCGATCGAGTCCGCGATGGTGCGGAACTTGCCGTCGATGATGCCTTCGAACCGGTTGACGCGGGTATCGAGATTGTCGGCGACTGTCTCGACGTGCTTCGCCATTTCGTCGGCGACCTTTTGCGCGCGGGTACCGAACGTCTGATCCGCCGCCTCGGCACGGGAATAAATAGTCTCGGCGATCTCTTTGGCTTTCTCGCCAAAATACTCGCCCATCCCGGCCACGGTCTTCTCGATTGCCTCGTTGGCGGCCTTGTTGCCGTCGGAGAGGGAGCGAGCGATTTCGAGCGTGCGGTTAGACAGCGTTTCGTCGAGGCTCCGCGTGCGCTCCTCGATCGCCTGCTCGATCCGGGAGGCGCGCGCTTCGAAGGACTCGGTGAGTTCTAGCGTTCGCTTTGCAAGCCGCTGGTCGACCTCGGAGACGCTGTGCTGCGTCTTCTCGGCGATTTGCGTGAGTTGCTCGACCATGCTGGCGCCCTGCACCTTCACGGTCGTGTCGAAATTTTCCAAGGCCCGCATGACGCGGCCGTTAAGGTCGGCGGTCGTATCGGTCAAATGCTCCGCCGCGCGATGGCCGGTGGCAGCGATCTGCGCGGCGACTGCGTTGGCGCTCTCCTCGAAAGCCTCCGAAACCATGGCGCTGCGCGAGGCCAGCGCCTTGCCGACTTCGATGCCGACCTGGGTCATGCGCTCGGTGGTCTCGCTCGCCTTGATGGTCATGGCGTCGATGACCAGGTCGCCGGCGGTGGCGATCTGGGCGCGGGCCTCTTCGGAACGGGCAGTGATGACGGTCGACACGCGGTCGGTGGCATCGGTGACGCCGGAATTGACGCGCTCGGCGATCTGCTCGACGTCGAGCGTGAAAGCCTCGTGGGTGTGAGCGATGGCTTCACGCAGCCGGCCGGCGTGCGAAAGGATGGAGTCGCGTTCGCTCTGCAGCTCGTCGACCAGATTGCGGACGCGCACCTCGTTGTCGTCGTAGGCGCGCTCCAGCGTCGAGACCTCGTTCTTGACCATGGCCTCGAGTTCGGTGGCGCGCGCAACCGCTCGCTCGATACCGTCGCCGAGTGCCGCGACCTCGCGGCGGATCGCCTGGCCGACGGTAACGACCGTGTCGGTGGAAAGATTCTCGGGCTCGGCGAGGCGGACGGTGACCTCGGTCATCGAGCGGGCGATGGCGCGCAATTCCTGCATGCGGCGGATTAGCACGGCGAGCAGGAAGAAGCCGGCGACCGGAAGCAGAATCCCAGCCGCGACGGGGAAGACGATCGGATTGGTCAGAAACTCGCCGAGCGAAAATTCCTGGCGGTAGAGCGAGATGGCCCAGGCGATGCCGCCGACGATCCAGAGCGCCGACATGATCGACGCGAGCACGAGCGGTGTGCGCGAGGGGCGGCTGTGCAGGCGGGCGACGATCTGTCCGACCGACTGGCGGTCGTCGTTGGCGGCGGCGCGGCGCATCGGCCGGTCGGGCCGGCGTACGGGCGCATGCACGGGCGCTTCTGCGGGCTCGCGCGCGGATTCGCGGATCGGCTCACGAGCGGGTTCGCGCACAGGTTCAGCGTGCGGCATTTCCGGTTCGATTCTTTCGGCAGGTTCGCCGGCAGCCGGCGCGGCCGCGGCGAGCCGGCGCTGAAGGCGCGACTGTTCCTGCTCGTCGGAAACTTCGATCGGCTCGGCGGATTCCCGGGACTCGGCCGGCTTGTCATCCTTGCCGAGCTGCAACGCTTCCTCGATCGCGGAAAGCGCCGCCTCCGTCGGATCTTGGGATTTCTTCGGAGCTTTTGCCATTTTCGCCGTCGCCTCCGGTCCGTACTCTCACCACGATCGGCGACACGCCGCTCGGGCCGAAGCCAAGGACCTACAAAACATCCTGGAGCTCGCCCGTTTGATTGGGCTTGCGCCACCCCGACTTGCCGACCCCGTCTGCCTCCAGAGCCTGCGCGGCCGGGACTCTGGTCCACCGCTCAGTTATCCTAAACCCCACGGGGGCTAGGGGGAACGCCGGTCGGTCGGACTTTCCGATTATCGTTAACGGATTAGTAACCATGCGGAACTAGGCCAAGACTGCAAAAGCGGGGGATCGGGTCGCCGCCAAGCTGCCGGCGGCGGGGGTGGCGCCTTCCACGGCGCCGCGGCGGTATCTGGAGCGTGGATTGGCCGAACCGGGTGGAAAACTGCCGCTTTTCGACGAAAGCGGGCGCGAAATCCCGCACCGCACGATCGAAACCTGCATTGCGCACGGCTGGGCGGAGGCCTGGATTCGCAATCCGGTGCGGCCGGATTGGCTGGTGTGCCGGCTCACGGCCGCAGGCTTCCTCGCGCTCGGAAAGGCGCCGCCGATAGGCGAGGCTTCCGGGCAACATTGAGACACTTTTTTTACCGGCTCCGGACAGCATGTGGATATGTGGATAAGTCCCTCCGGATTCGGGCAGGAACAAGGTGAAGAAATCCAAGGCGCAGCCTGAGGTTAGGCCCGATTCCGGGCCCTTCGACCGGGCCCACCTCGATCGCATGACCCAGGGCGACCTCTTGCTTGCCCGGGAAGTGTTGCGGCTGTTCGATTCCCAGGCCGAAAGGCAGCTTGAGGCCATGGCTTCGGCCGATAACGCCAAGGCGCGGGCCGAAGCGGCGCACACGCTCAAGGGCGCGGCGCGTGGGGTCGGTGCGTTCGCGGTCGCGCGCACGGCCGAGGACGTCGAAGCCTGCGCCAAGGACGACCCGGCGTTCGCGTCTTCGCTGGCGCGGCTGAAGGCGCGCGTCGCCGAAGCGAGGCTGGCACTGCCGGATATTCTGCATCTTCTACGCGACTGAGGCTCGCAATTACCGGCTTCTACGCGGCTGACGCTCGCAATTTCCGGCGCGGCCCTATATAGGGGCGCCGAGCTCCCCTATGCCGAAGATCACGTATATCGAGCACGACGGTACGTCGCGCACGGTCGAGGCCGAAGTCGGCACGACGGTGATGGAGACGGCAATCCGCAACAAGGTGCCCGGCATCGTCGCCGAGTGCGGCGGGGCCTGCTCGTGTGCCACCTGCCACGTTCACGTCGAAGAAACGTGGAAGGAAAAGGTCGGTCCGCCTTCGGCCATGGAGGAGGACATGCTCGACTTCGCGTTCGACGTGCGGCCGACTTCGCGGCTGTCGTGCCAGATCAAGGTCACGCCCGAGCTCGACGGGCTCGTGGTTCACACGCCCACGCGGCAGGGATGATAGGTTCCGTCATGGCCGAGCCGACCCTAGAAACGATCAAGACCGACGCCATCATCATCGGCGCGGGGCCCGTCGGGCTGTTCGCAGTGTTCGAGCTCGGGCTCGTGGACATCAAGTCCTGCGTCGTCGACATCCAGGACAAGCCCGGCGGCCAATGCGCCGAGCTCTATCCGGAGAAGCCGATCTACGACATCCCGGCTTGGCCGGTGATCTCGGGCGAGGGGCTGGTCGAAAAGTTACTCGAGCAGATCAAGCCGTTTTCGCCGCACTTCCAGCTCGCCGAGCGGGTCGAAACCTTGACGCGTCTGAAAGACGGCGGCTTCCGGTTGACGACCGATACCGGGCTCGCGATTGAATCCAAGATCGTAGTGATCGCGGCCGGCGGCGGCTCGTTCGAATCGAAAAAACCCCCGATCGAAGGCGTCGATGCCTATGAGGGCAAGTCGGTATTCTATCTGGTGCGCAAGATCGAGGCGTTCCGCGGCAAGCGCATCGTGATCGCCGGCGGCGGCGACTCGGCGCTCGACTGGACGCTGAATCTCGCGCCGGTCGCCAAGAAGCTGACGCTCATCCACCGGCGCGACCATTTCCGCGCGGCGCCAGACAGCGTCCTGAAGATGAAGGCGCTCGCGGCCGAGGGAAAGGTCGACTTCCAGCTCGGGCAATTGCATGCGCTCGAGGGCAAGGACGGCATGATCGAGCGCGTGGTGGCGCGGCGCGAGGACAATTCGACGTTTGCGATCGAGGCCGATGCGCTGTTGCCGTTCTTCGGGCTCACCATGAAGCTCGGGCCGGTCGCCAATTGGGGCCTGAAGCTCGCGGGCGGACTGATCGAGGTCGATACCGAGAAATTCCAATCCAGTGAGCCAGGCATTTTCGCCATCGGCGACATCAACACCTATCCGGGCAAGCTCAAGTTGATTCTCTCCGGCTTCCACGAGGCGGCGCTGATGTCGCAGGCCGCGCACAAGCTCGTACACCCCGACAAGAAGCTGACCTTCCAGTACACGACCACGAGCACGAGCATTCACAAGAAGCTCGGCGTGGCGGACAACCCCGGCTCGCATTGATAGCTGCAGTCGCGCGCGTTAGAGCGGCTTGCGCCAATAGCTGCCGGTCCAGTCGACCGCCTTCATCGGCGCTTCGATGCCGTGCGCCTTGCGATAGTCGGCCACGGCCTGCCGGCAGGCGGTGATCTCGTAGTCGTCGATGATGCAAAATCCGCCGGGCGAAAGTTTCGGATAGAGCGCGTCGAGCGCCTGGATCGTCGACTCGTAGAGATCGCCGTCGAGGCGGATCAGTGCGAAGCGCTCGGCCGGGATGGTCGAGAGCGTGTCGCGGAACCAACCCTTGACGAAGCGGACCTGCTCGTCGAGCAGTCCGTAGGCGGCGAAATTGCTCTGTACCTGCTCGAGCGGGATCGCGAGCTGCGGGAATTCGTGAAAATTATATCCGGCGTCGAGCGGATATTTGGCGGCGTCGGGCGGCGGCAGGCCCTGGAACGAATCCGCGACCCAGACCTTGCGCGACTTGTCGCCGCGTGCCGCAAGCACGCCGCGCATCAGGATGCAGGCGCCACCGCCGGCCAGTCCTTGCCGCGCTCGCGATCTCTCGGTTTGTATCGCCCTTTCTGGCCCGGAACGATCGACGGATCGCCATAGATCGTATTGGCGATGGTCCGGATCAGGAGGTCGAGATAGAGCTCTGCGGGCGACATGCGCGAGCTTCTATCCTAATATCGAATCGGCGGCATCAGTGGGGAATGGGGAATAGCGCATGGCGGTATTCGTGGTCGCGCACGGGGCGTGGTCCTCGGGCTGGGCGTGGCAGAAGGTGCGGCCCTTGATGCGGCAGCGCGGGCACGAGTTCTGGACGCCGAGCTATACCGGGCTCGGCGAGCGCTCGCATCTGGCGAACCCGGAGATCGATCTCGATCTGCACATCGAGGACGTGGTCAACGTGCTCGAATACGAGGACCTCGACGACGTGGTGCTGGTCAGCCATTCCTATGGCGGCATGGTCGGCACCGGGGTCGCCGACCGCGCTGCGCCGCGGCTGAAGCAGCTCATTTATCTCGACGCGTTCCTGCCGCGGGACGGGCAGAGCCTGCATGATCTGGTGCCGCCCGAGCACGTGTCGCACCAGCGCGCCGCAGCGATCGACGGCTGGAAAGTGCAGCCGACGCCGGTGCCGCCCGACACGTCGGCCGAGGACAAGGCGTGGGTCGAGGCGCGGCGCATGCCGCAGCCGATCAAGACGCTGACGCAGAAACTTCGCCTGAAGAACGGCGAGACGAAATTGCCGCGTAGCTACATCTATTGCACCAAGAAAGCGCCGGGCGACGTGTTCGTGCAATTCGCCGAGCGCGCCCAGAAAGAGGGCTGGCCCTATTTCGAGATCGACGCCAGCCACAGCCCCAATGTCACTGCGCCCGCGGCGCTGGCGGAACTGCTCGACAAGATCGCTAAACAGTGATGTGTCCTCGCCGGGCTTGGCCCGGCGATCCCGCTAAGGCAGGCACGATCTTGCCAAGGGAATCGGGATCACCGGGTCTCGCCGCTTCGCGGCGGCCCGGTGATGACGAGTAGAGCAAGCCGCTCACTCCCTGAACTCTACCGCCTCCGGCACGCGGGTGAAGGCGATCTTGGCGCCGAGATATTGCAGCGAGAGCCCGCGCTGCGAGGCGGGCGCGACGATGCCGGCTTCGTATTTGCCGCCGAGCTTGTCGATGGCGCGCCACAGCGCTTCACCGCGAGTGAGGCCGTCGGGCCGCTGGGCGATGAATAGATCGGGCACGCGTGTCGTCACCGGCACCAGATGGTGCATCCAGATCGAAACCTTTTTCATCGGCTCACGCGGATCGTGCGCGGCGAACAGGCGCCACCACATGCGGTCGAGCTCGCCGAGCAGCACGAAGCTGTCCTGAGTGGGCGAGAGCGTGGTGTCCGCGACGTAGCGCGACTTCCACTCGGCGCGCGCGGAAACGCCGAGCGCGCCGGCGGCCAGGCCATAGCGGCGCAGGCGCGTCGCGGCCTTGAGCAGCAGCGCGCGGGCGACGATGCGGGCGCGATCGGGTGGGCGCATTTGCGGCGACAGCACGCGGCTGTGGCCGATGGAGCGGCGGTCGCCGGTGACGTGTTGAATATCGACGCCGTGCAGCTCGTACCAGAAGCGCTCGCCGCCGACCGAGCCCCAGACTAGGCGCGCCTCTTTCGGCTCGAGGTGCCAAAGATCCTCGATGCTCATGACGCCGGCGCTGTTCAGCCGCGCTTCCATGTTGAGCGCGATGCCGGGCAGATCGGTGAGCTGCATCTTCAGCAGCGGCCCGGGCAGCTCGTGCTCCTCGATCACCACCAGGCCGTCGGGCTTCTGCATTTTGGTCGCGATCTTGGCCAAGAGCAGCGTCGGCGCGATGCCGATCGAGCAGTGCAGATATGCGCCGACCTTGGCGTGGATGCCGGCCTTCATGCCGAGCGCGATCTTCTTGGCGTTGGCCGGCTCGCGCTCGGTGCCGCTCAGGCGGCAGGAGCACTCGTCGATGGAACCTATTTTATGGATCGGCAGATGGTTGGCGACCTCCGCCATCAGGCGCTCGTGATAATCGACATAGAGATCGTGGCGCGCGGGCACGCAGACCAGATCGGGGCAGACCTTGCGCGCCTCGAAAATGCGCATGGCGGTTTTCACGCCCATGCGCTTGGCCTCGTAGCTGGCGGCGATCGCGCAGGTGCTGTCGGTGCCCTCGATCGGCACGACGGCGACCGGGCGGCTGCGCAGTTCGGGGCGCACCTGTTGCTCAACGCTCGCGAAATAAGCGTTGAAGTCGAGCATCAGATAGCGGGGCAGGCCTTCGGTACGCATGGACCGGTCCTTGGGGCGGGACCGATGAGGCTAGAACAAAACAAGAACAGAAGGGAAGAGCTATTTTTTGGTGCGTTTTTCACGCGCCGTTCACGCCCCGGTCGCCGGCCGGGTCACGGGCGCCCCGCATGGTCCTGCCACGCAAGCGCGGAATTCGCGCGCGCGACAACGATGGAGGCGATCATGTATCTCGACCACGCTCTTCGCGGCGGCTTCACCGGGACGCCAACCGCGCTTTCCGATGCGGCCTTCAAGGCACTGAAGCCCAGGCCGTTCTGGGCCCGCATGTACGACCGGTTCCTCGAGTCACGGGCGCGCAAGGCCGACCAGGAGATTCGCATGCACCTGCAGCACATGCCCGAGGACACGCTGAGGCGCTTGGTTCCCGAGCATGTGCTGAAGCGCTTGGGCTACGAGGCGACGCTGAGCGGCTCGAAGAATTTTCCCTTCGTACGCCAGTAGTTCGCAGGCTGCCGGCGGCGCGCCACCCTCTCCCCGCTTGCGGGGAGAGGGTATAGTGCCCGCCATGTTCA
>DATBTC010000019.1:0-11379 GCA_036559465.1 Xanthobacteraceae bacterium | reverse complement strand
GGGCGCGGCCCGACGATCGACATGCCGCCTTTGAGGACGGTGATCAACTGCGGCAACTCGTCGAGGCTGGTCCGGCGCAGGACGCGGCCGACCGACGTCACGCGCGGATCGTTTGCGGTGACGAGGCGCTCGGCGTTCTGGTCGGTGCGATCGGAATAAAGGGTGCGGAATTTGTAGACTTCGATCAGCTCGTTGTTGAAGCCATAGCGCTTCTGCCGGAAGAATACCGGACCCTGGCTGTCGAACTTGATGGCGAGGGCGACCAGCGCCATCAACGGCGCGGCCGCGAGCAGCAGCAGCCAACCGACGACGCGGTCGAACAGCCATTTGACGACGTAGTTCCAATCGGTGAGCGGCTTATCGTAGACGTCGAGCGTGGGTACGTTGCCGATGTAGGAATAGGCGCGCGGGCGGAAGCGCAGCCGGCTCATGTGCGCGGCCAACCTTAGATCGACCGGCAGCACCCAGAGCTTCTTGACCATCTGCAGCACGCGTTCTTCGGCGGTGATCGGGATCGACACCAGCAGGAGATCGATCCGGGTGCGGCGCGCGAACTCGACCAGCTCGTCGACGGTGCCGAGCTTGGCGACGCCGGCGACCTGCGGCGGCGAGCGGTCGTCGTTGCGGTCGTCGAAAATGCCGCAGATCGAAAGATCGGAGTCCTTTTGCGCCCGCAGCGCGTCGATCAGTGCCTCGCCCGCCTTGGCGCCGCCGACGATGACGGTGCGGCGGATCAGACGGCCCTCGCGCGTCCAGCGGCGAACCAGCGTGGAGAGGAACGTGCGGCCGGCGAATAGCAGGAGCACCGTGCCGCCGTACCAGGTGCTGATCCAGACGCGCGAATACATGCCCTGATACTTGGCGAGGAAGGCGACTGCGAGCACGAACAGAAAGACGATGGTCCAGGTGAGGCCAAGGCGGCTCAGCTGCTCGACGCGCGAGCGAAACGCGCCGACCTCATAAATATCAGCCCACTGGAAGGCGAGTACCGTGGTGGTGGCGATGGCCAGGATTGTCGCGACGTAGTGCCATTCGAAGCCGTCGAGCGGAACGACGTAGATCGCGTAGACCAGAAGCCCGAGGCCGGCGATGACAAGGAAATCGGCGGCGCGAACGAACCCGGCGAGCACCACGTGCGACAAGGCCTGAGCGAATTTCTGCATAGCGACCGCGGCCGCGAGCGGGCCGAGCGTGCGCTTTTCCTCTTGCACGGGGAGATGCAACGCGGCCGCCGCGGCGGCGGAAGCGGATTGCGCTTCCATCCCCCGCGCGATCTCGCGAACATTATATTCGATCATGCCGCCTTCGCCTGTGTGCCCGCCGTCCGGTGCTGTTTGGCCACGCGCCGGTTCGTGCAGGAGGGTGTAGGTAGTAAGTAGCGGAAAATATTGACGGAAAGTTTAAGTCTTCGATTAACTATGAATTGTCCGTCGCTACGCCTTTGCTGCGGTTGCCGATTCGTAAGCGGTAAGGATTTGGTCGGTCATGGTGCCGACGGTGAACTCGGCTGCGACGCGGGCGTGCAGCCGCGCGGTGCGCGCCGCGGTCTCGCCGGCGAAGGCTGCGAGCATGGCGGCGGCGAGCGCCGCGCTATCGCCGGGCGGAACGAGCGCGCCAGCGTCGGGTCCGAAAATTTCCTGAATACCGCCGACGTTGGTCGCGACCAGCGGCATCGATGCGGCGGCGGCCTCCAGTACGATATAGGGGAGCGATTCCGCCCGCGACGGCACCACGAGCACGCGGCCGGTGCGGAAGGCCTCGCGGGCAGGGCGCGGCGGGTAGAGCTGCACATGCGACGCGAGACCGAGCGCGCCGACGCGGGCTTCCAGCGCGGCCCGTTCGGGGCCGTCGCCATAGAGGAAGGCGCTGCCACTCCAGCCCTTGGTGCGCAGCAGCGCGATCGCATCGAACAGAAGATCGACACCCTTCAGTGCGCGCATCTCGCCGACATAGACGAAATCGGCGGCGTCGCCGTCGGGCCGGATCGGCTCCAGCTCCTCCTTGCGCACGCCGTTGTGCACAACGCGCACGATGCCGCCGGGAGTTCCGATCTTGGCCCTGAATACATCGAGGCCATAGGCGCTCTCGAACAGGAATACGCCGGTGCGCCGCATGAGCAGCCGCTCGAGGCCGAGATAGAAAATCCCGGTCGGCGTGCCGGGCGAATAGTGCAGGCTGCCGCCGTGAGGGGTGTAGACGCGGACCGCCTTGCAGCGCGCGAGCCGCGCATAGGCGCCGCCCTTGGCGCCGTGGCCATGCAGGATATGGGCGTCGCACAGGCGTGCCCGGAGGCCTACGTGGCGCACCGCCGCGAAGTCGCTCGGCCCGATCTGCCGGCTCATGGGCACGCGGGTGAGGCCGAGCAGAAGTTTCGGGGAAAGCTCTCGGAACGTCCGCGCTGCACGTTCGTCGCCGGTCGTGGAGTCGGCGCAAATGCCGACCTCGTGCCCGCGCGCTGCTTGTGCGCCTGCAAGATCGACCACGTGCCGAAACAGGCCGCCTACGGGCGCACGCAGGATATGGATGATGCGGAGCTTGCCCACGGGCGCGGAGTTTCGGCTCAGAGCCAGCGTTCCTCGACGGTGATCGTGTCGCCGGGGCGGATCGGATACCAGAGCGGCACGCGCGCATGCACGATCTGGCCCTGTACCGTGCGGGCGATGACGGCGCCCGACTTGTGCGCGCGTGGCGAATAGCCGCCGGCGACAGCGATGGCGCTCTCGACCGTGAGGCCGTTCACGTAGGCGAACTGGCCCGCGGTATTCACCTCGCCCAGGATGAAAAATGGCCGATAGGTTTCGACCTCGACGGCAACATGCGGCTCGCGGACGTAGCCGGCCTTGAGCTTGGCGGCGACCGCCAGACTGAGTTCGGCCGTGGTGCGTCCGCGCGCTTCGACCGCGCCGATCAGGGGCATCGAAATCTTGCCAGCGTTATCGACGGTGTAGGAATTGGTCAGGCTCTCCTGGCCGAACACCATGACCCGCAGCTTGTCGCCGGTGTTGAGAGCGTAGGGCGCGCTGAAGGCGGGATCGACCTCGCTGACGCGCGGCCGGTCCGCCGCGCAAGCGGAGACGCCGAGCGCAAGCGCAAGGAGCAGGGCGGTTCGGGCAAACATGGGGCGGCACCGCCTTTCAGAGTCTGCAGTCTTAGCGGCGATATGGTTAACGAAACCTCACCGCCCGGAAGCCCGCGCCGCAACGCTTCTGCCTATTAACGCGATGGCAACCCTAATGATTTCTTATCGGGCGGTTGGCGTGGAGTAGCCCGGTGATGCGTCCTACATCGGCGTCCGAAATGGACGCCACGACCGAAACAGGCGAGAGCGCGCTCGATCTCGCCGCGCTTGCACGTGCGCTATGGCAGCGCCGCCGCTGGATCATCGTGCCCACGCTGATCGCCGCGGTCGCGAGCTTCGCGGTCGTGAACCTGATGACGCCGCGCTACAAATCCGAATCGCGCGTGCTGATCGAAAGCCGCGAGACCGTCTATAATCGCGCCGAGGGCGATCGCAACGTCGAGCGCGACCGCACGCTCGTAGACGCGGAAGCGGTGCAGAGCCAGGTGCAGCTCGCGCTGTCGCGCGATCTGGCGCGCAAGGTCGTGCGCGAGCTGAAGCTCGCCGACCGCGCTGAATTCAATCCCGAAGTCAGCGGCTCCGTACTCGGGCGTATTCTTGCGCTGGTCGGATTGTTCCGTGATGCGTCACGCTTGAGCATCGAGGAGCGGGTGCTCGATCGCTACTACGAGCGCCTCACGGTCTATCCGATCGACAAAACACGCGTAATCGTCATCGAATTCCAGTCGGAGGATCCCGATCTCGCGGCCAAGGTCGCCAACGCGGTCGCCGACGGCTATCTCACGCTGCAGCAGCAGAGCAAGCAGGAGGCGATGCGGCAGGCGAGCCAATGGCTCTCCGGCGAGATCGAGCGCATGCGCGGCCGTGTCGCCGAAGCCGAGGGCAGGGTCGAAGCGTTCCGTACCGGATCGAATCTCTATACCGGGCCCAACAGCACCACGCTGAGCGCCCAGCAGCTCGGCGAGCTCAATTCGCAGCTTACGATCGCGCGCTCGCAGAAGGCCGATGCCGAGGTCAAGGCGCGGTTGATTCGCGAGCAATTGCGTTCCGGACGGCCAATTGAATCTTCCGACGTCGTCAATTCCGAGCTGATCCGCCGCCTCAACGAGCAGCGCGTGACGCTCAAGGCGCAGCTTGCCGAGCAGTCCTCGACGCTCCTTCCGCTGCATCCGCGCATCAAGGAATTGCGTGCCCAGATCGGCGACCTCGAGTCTCAAATCCGCAGCGAGGCCGAAAAGCTGGTGCGCAGCTTCGAGAACGACGCCCGAGTCGCCGGCGCGCGAGTCGAGCAGCTCTCGGCGAGCCTCGATCAGCTTAAGCGCCAGGCCTCCTCGCTTGGCGAGCAGGATGTGCAGTTGCGCGCGCTCGAGCGCGAGGCCAAGGCGCAGCGCGATCTCTTGGAATCGTACCTGGGGCGTTACCGCGACGTAACCGCGCGCGAGTCGCCGGACGCGGTGCCGGCCGATGCGCGGATCATTTCGCGCGCGGTGCCGACCTCGACGCCGTATTTCCCGAAAAAGCTGCCGATCGTGCTGTTGGCGACGCTCGCGACGCTGCTGTTCGCGGTGGTCTTCATTGCGGTCGGCGAGCTGATGGGTGGTGAAGTTTATCGGCGCATCCCGTGGGCGCTCGACGAACGGCAGTCGCAGATATTTTCGGAGCGGGAGCCAGGCGAACTGCCCGAGGAATATGCACCGGCCGCCTGGCGCGACATTCCGCAGGAGCCGGCCATGCAGCCGGAGGCCGTGGAAAATCCCGCGAGCGCCCATGAGCGGCGCATGGCTGCACTATTCACGAAGGTGTCCGAGCTTGAGCGCGGCGTTCTCGTGCTGGGCGGGGTGGCGCCGGACGGCCGGCCGGCCGGCGTTGCCGTCGAGCTCGTGCGCAGGCTCGCTACTCAGGGCGCGCGGGTGCTGTTGCTCGATCTGGACGTTACGCATGCGTCGTCGCGCGCGCTCGTCGCCGACGCCCACGCGCCGGGCATCTCCGATCTTCTGTTCGGAGTCGTATCCTTTACCGATGCAATTCAGCGCGATCCGGTCTCGCGGGCGCAGGTGATCGGGCTTGGGCGCAGTGCGCGCAATACAGTGGGGCTGCTCACTGCGCCGCGGCTTGCGATCGTGCTCGGGGCGTTGTCGCAGACCTATGACTATGTGGTGGTCACCGTCGGCAAGCTGCCGAAGCTGCCGGGCGTGGAACGGCTTGCGCGCTTCGCGCGCGCAGCGATCCTGATCGCCGACGAGAAGGAAGCCGGAACGGAACTCGCCGACGAACTGGTGGCGGGCGGCTTCGATCAGGTGATGGTCGTGGCGGTCGGTCCCGACATGCCGAGCCCGCAGGACCGCGCCGCGGCCTGATCTCAGAATACTTTGCGGATTTTTTGCGCGGCGCTCCAGAGCAACGGGGAGCGCTTGATTGCGCGCTTGGCGCTGGCCTTGGCGGCGAGGCCGGCGGCGAGCAGACGGCCGCGTCCTGAGAGCGGCACGAAACTGTCGAACAATACTTCGATCTCGTCGCACAGCGAGGTCTTGAACTCGGCTTCGCCGACGCCGAGGTCGAAATATTCAAGACCGCGATCGGCGCAGTCGGCGACCAGATGGGTCAGCAAAACGAGGCCGGGACTCTGGCGCGCGTGTTCGCCCATCGTAAAGGACGTGATCATCGCCGAGAAACGGCGGCCGTCATTGACGCCGGCAAACAGCGCCAGCATGCCGGCACTCGTATCGAGGGCGTGCATTTCGACGAGGGGTTTTCCCGAAGCGAGGCCGTGGCGGCAGACTTCACGCAGGAAGGCCTCGATTCCGGGCGCCGCGAACACGTTCTCGACGCCCTGGGCGGTGAAACGTTCGGCTTTCTGGGCGAGGAAGGCGTCGATGAAACGGTCGACATCGGCTTCGGTACTGGCGCGCACATAGCGATAGCCCGGCAGCGCCTGAAGCTTGCGCTCCTTGTTGCGCAATTTCGAACGGGTGCTGCTGCCATAGGCGCGGGCGAGCACTTGCTCGCCCGGTGCTCCGAGCCGCAGGCGATAGCCCAGGCTCGGCGAGGCCTGATGCGGCAGTGCCAGCATCGGGTTCTGCATGCCCTCCCAGCTTTCGGGCTGGTCTGGCAGCTCAATGGCATCGAGGCCAGGCGCTGCGGCGCGGATGCGCTCAAGCAGCATCACAAGCTGAGCCGGGCTGATCGTGGCGCTGCGCCGCCAGGGGCCGAAATTGAAACAGGCGTGCTTGTCGCCGAGGAAGCGCGCGACGAAGAAGCTGCCGCGGCGGACGAGGCCGAGCGGCAACAGAAACAAGGGGTTGCCGGCGGCATCGAAGCCGACGGCGATCAGCGGCGCTACGCCTGCCGCCGCACCGGCATTGCGGTGCCAAGCGGCGACCCAGTCGTAGTGCTGGTAGGGGGTCAGAACGCCATCGCGCTCAAGCTCACGCCAAAAGGGCTCGGCGGCGGTCAGCGATGTAAAGACCTCGATGCCGTCGAGGGCGCCGATGGACGCTTCGCGCGCGGGCAGGCGCGGGGCCAGGCTTCCTGCCTCGACGAATACGGTCGCCGCTTTAGTCGTCATGCTTAACGTCCGTTCAGACATCGAAAGCCCTTCGGCCGGTAACGATCACAAAGAATCCTCAAGATTCTGTTGGCATAATCGGGGTAAGGGTTCCTTGCGGAGAGGTTGGGTGGCGAACTTGCGTAAAGCGGTAATCCGGGCCGGTCTCGAGGCGCTGTATTTCTCCGGTGCGCACCGGATGCTGAAGCCTGTCACCGGCGGGGTAGGGGTCGTCTTCACGCTCCATCATGTGCGGCCCTCCCGGCGGGGAGCTTTCCAACCTAATCGGCTTCTCGAGGTCGAGCCACAATTCCTCGAAGGCGTGGTAAATCGGCTCAAGGCCCGCCGTATCGACCTGGTGACCCTCGATGAGGTGCAGCGGCGCCTGGCGGAGCAGGATTTCAGCCGCCGCTTCGTGGCGTTTACGCTCGACGACGGCTATCGCGACAATCTCGAATTCGCCTGGCCGATCTTCAAGCGGCACAATGTTCCGTTCGCGCTGTTCGTCGCGACCGCATTCGCCGACCATCTCGGCGAAATGTGGTGGGCTGCGCTCGAGCGGGTCGTCGCCGCCAACAGCCGCATCGTGGTCGAGATCGAGGGCGACACCCGCTTCTACGATTGCACCGGACCGGGCGAGAAAGACTCCGCGTTCCATGAAATCTATTGGCGGCTGCGCCGCTTGCCCGACGAGGGCGAGATGCGCCGCATCGTGCGCGATCTTTGCGCGCGCTACGGCATCGATCCGCTGGCACCGTGCCGCGAGCTGTGCATGGGCTGGGCGGAGATCGGGCGGATGGCCAAGGACCCGTTGGTCACGATCGGCGCCCACACAGTCAACCACAACATGTTGCGTAAGCTTCCAGCGGCCGCGGCGCGCGCCGAGATCGAGCGCAGCGCCGACGTGATCGAAGCTTCGCTCGGCAAGCGGCCGCGGCACTTGGCGTTTCCGGTGGGCGACGCCAAGTCGGCGGGACCGCGCGAGTTCGCGCTCGCCAAGGGGCTGGGCTTTGCGACGGCGGTGACCACGCGGCCGGGCGTGCTGTTCCCCGAACACCGCGAGCATCTGACCGCGCTGTCGCGGGTATCGCTCAACGGCAATTTCCAGGCGATGCGCTTCATCGACGTATTCTTGTCGGGAGCGCCATTCGCGCTGTCGAGCGGATTTCGCCGCATCGACGCGGCGTGAGCCGTCAATCGGGCCGCTGCATCCACCAGATCAGCCAGCCGGCCGGCAATACCCAGACCAGCCCGAGCACCAGATAGATCAGAGTCTGCGCGTAGGTAGGCATCGCTCCGACGCGGCCATAGACCAGCGACATCGCGAATAGCGCCCAGAAGATCACCAGCGCGATCAGGGCAACGGTGCCGACAAGCTTGCGCTGGCGTTGGCGCATGGAAATCCCGAAAGAGACGCGGATTGCCCGCGCGGTCGCCGCTCTATATCTCTCGCGCGTCGCAAAGGGAATGCGGAGGCGCCGCTTGGTCACGCTCGAGGAAGTCCAGGACCGCCTGCGGGCAGTGCGGCGCTGGCTGTGGTGGGTGGCGGCGCTGCTGATCGCCATCGTGCTGGTCGGCGGTCTCACGCGGCTCACGGGTTCGGGTCTTTCGATCACCGAATGGCGGCCGATTACCGGCTTACTGCCACCGCTTTCGGAGAACGAGTGGCTGGCGGAATTCGAGCGCTATCGCATGATCCCGCAATTTCTCGCCGTCAACGCGGGCATGACGCTCGCCGAATTCAAGGTCATCTATGCGTGGGAGTGGACGCACCGACTGCTGGCGCGGGCGGTGGGCGTCGTGTTCCTGCTGCCGTTCCTGTTCTTCCTGTGGCGCGGGCTGATCGATCGCGTACTCGGCTGGAAGCTCGCCGGAATCTTCGTGCTCGGTGGGCTGCAGGGCGCCATCGGCTGGTGGATGGTGCAGTCGGGTCTCGCGGAGCGGACCGACGTCAGCCAGTACCGGCTCGCGGTGCATCTTACGCTCGCCTGCGCGATCCTTGCGGCGACCGTCGCGGTCGCTGAGAGCTTGCAGCCTTGGCGCCGGACCCAAGCCATGCCGCGGCAGCGCCGCATGGCGGGAATTCTGCTGCTGCTCGTGTTCCTGCAGATTTTCCTCGGCGCGCTGGTAGCCAAGACCGGGGCGGGGCTCACGTTCAATACCTGGCCAATGATCGACGGGCGCTTCATTCCGCCGGCAGAAGCGCTGTTTGCGATGCAGCCGCTGTGGAAGAATTTCTTCGAGAACGTGCTGACGATCCAGTTCGATCACCGGATCGCGGCGTATCTGCTGTTTTTTCTTTCGGCCCTGCACGCGATCGACGTGCAGCGTGCGGCGTCGGCCATGGCGCTACGCGCCGCGGCGCTGTTTGCGCTGGTCACGCTACAGGCGATGCTCGGGGTTCTCACGCTGCTCTACGACGTGCCGTTGTTGTTAGCGCTCGCGCACCAGATCGGGGCGATCGCCGTGCTGGTCACGGCAACCGTGAACGTTGCGCGGATGAGAGCCTAGGCCGCCAGGCCCTGCTCGAGGTCGGCGATGATGTCCTCGATGTCCTCGATGCCGACTGAAAGCCGCACCACGTCCGGGCCGGCGCCGGCGATCTTTTTCTGCGCGTCGGAGAGCTGGCGGTGGGTGGTGGAGGCCGGGTGGATGATCAGCGAGCGGGTATCTCCGATATTGGCCAAGTGTGAGAACAGCTTCACATTGGAGACGAGGTTCACGCCGGCCTCGAAGCCGCCCTTGAGGCCGAAGGTGAGCACCGCGCCGGCGCCTTTGGGGCAATATTTCTGCGCGAGCTTGTAGTAACGGTTGGCGGGAAGCCCGGCGTAGCTCACCCAGGCGACATCCTTGTGGGTGGACAGGTATTTTGCGACCGCGAGTGTGTTGTCGCAGTGCTTTTGCATGCGCAGCGGCAGCGTCTCGATGCCGGTGAGGATCAGGAACGCGTTGAACGGCGAGAGCGCGGGCCCGAGGTCGCGCAGGCCCAGCATGCGGCAGGCGATGGCGAAGCCGAAATTGCCGAAGGTCTCGGCCATGACGATGCCGTTATATTCGGGCCGCGGCGCCGAGATCATCGGATAGCGCGCGTCGCCGGCCCATTTGAATTTGCCGCCGTCGACGATCACGCCGCCGATCGAATTGCCGTGGCCGCCGAGGAATTTCGTGGCTGAATGTACAATAATGTCGGCACCAAACTCGAACGGCTTGCACAGATAGGGCGTCGCCAGCGTGTTATCGACGATGAGCGGCACGTTCGCTTGGTTGGCGATCTTCGCCACCGCCGCGATGTCGGTGAGGATGCCGCCCGGATTGGCGATCGACTCGATGAAGATCGCCTTGGTCTTCGGCGTCACCGCCTTTTCGAACGAAGAAAGATCGTCAGGGTCGGCCCAGACCACATTCCAGCCGAAGCTCTTGAAGGCGTGGTTGAACTGATTGATCGAGCCGCCATAGAGCTTGGTCGCCGCGACGAACTCGTCGCCGGGCCTGAGCAACGCCTGGAACACGACCGCCTGGGCGGCGTGGCCCGAGGCGACGGCGAGACCGGCGCTGCCGCCCTCGAGCGCTGCGACGCGCTCTTCAAGCACATTGCAGGTCGGGTTGCCGATGCGCGTGTAGACGTTGCCGAAGGTCTGCAGGCCGAAGAGGGAGGCCGCGTGCTCGACGTCGTCGAACACGAACGAGGTGGTCTGGTAGATCGGCGTCGCGCGCGCGCCCGTGGTCGGGTCGGGCTGGGCGCCGGCGTGGATCGAGAGGGTGGAGAAGCCCGGTATGCGGTCGGCCATTGGATCCTCGAGGACAGTCGCCGTTCTTAAGTACGCAGCGTATTCGTGAAATGGCAATAATCTCTATTTCGGAATGTTGTTTAGGCCGGGGCCGGTCACACCGTCAATGCGTCATTTCTCGTCGCCCAGGGATAGGCGCTGGACGCCGCCGGGGAGCCGCTTGGCGCGCCGGGAGGAGAGGGTGCGGGTATTCACGCCCGCCCAATTGATCTCGCCGGAGAGGCGGCCGTATTCGATCTTGGGGCAGCGGTTCATCACCACCTGCATGCCCGCGGCTTCGGCGCGGGCGGCGGCCGCGTCGTCGCGCACGCCGAGCTGCATCCAGAACACCTTCGGCCGGTGCGGCAACGCCAGCACCTCGTCGAGCACGCCTGGTACGTGCTCTGGGTTGCGGAACACGTCGACCATATCGAGAGGCTCGGGCACGTCGGCCAGGCGCGCGTAAGCTTGAATTCCGCCGATGAGTTTTCCGCCCTGGCCGGGATTGATCGGGAAGACCTTGTAGCCGCGCTCGGCCAGATATTTCACGACGAAGTGGCTCGGCCGGTTGTCGGACGGGCTGGCGCCGACGACGGCGACGTTCTTCACGGAATTCAGAATGCCGCGGATGTAGGAGTCGTCGTAGCGGTCGTGGTTCATTTTATTTTCCTATCCCTCCCCCAAGCGGGGAGGGATTAAGAAAGTTACCGGTCTTCCCACTTCGGCGCGCGCTTCTCGATGAAGGCGTCGAAGCCTTCCTTGGCGTCATAGGCGAGCGCGTTCTCGACCATCACTTCCGTTGTATGGCGGTACGCATCGGAAAGATTCATCTCGAGCTGGCGATAGAAGGCGGCTTTGCCGATGCGCTGCACGTAGGCGGATTTCGATGCGACGGTGCGCGCCAGCGCGAGCGCTTCGTCGATCTCCTTGCCTGAAGGCGCGACGCGATTGACTAGTCCGATCTCGCGAGCGCGCGATGCTGAAATCGG